>NZ_JAWOTL010000371.1:0-1000 GCF_033338835.1 Vibrio sp. Vb0888 | reverse complement strand
CCCTAAGCCGCGTGAACGCAATTCGCGAATGGCTTACTCAACACAACATTGATGCCCTACTGATCCCTCACGAAGATGAATACCTGGGTGAATATGTTCCCGCGCACAATGAACGTCTCCACTGGCTAACCGGATTCACAGGCTCTGCAGGCGCAGCCGTGATCACACAAGACAAAGCCGCGATTTTTGTTGATGGTCGCTACACAGTTCAAGTGACCAAACAAGTTCCTAGCGATTTGTTTGAATATCGCCACCTAATTGAAGAACCGGCATTGGATTGGATTCAAGACAATCTAACCGCAAATGCGTCCGTGGCTATCGACCCACGTATGCACAGCTCGGCTTGGCTAGATATGGCACAAGCAAAACTGGCCGGAAAACTTGAGCTAAACATTCTCTCCAGCAACCCAATTGATGAGCTGTGGCATGACCGCCCTGCACCAGTGGTTTCTGACGTTCGCCTCATGCCAACCGAAGCCGTTGGTCAATCAAGCGAAAGTAAGCGTAAAGAGATCGCTCAACTGGTAGCAAAAGCCGGTGCCGACAGTGCAGTTATCACAGCGCTTGATTCTATTTGTTGGCTATTGAACGTACGTGGCTTGGATGTATCGCGTTTGCCAGTTTTACTCTCGCACGCGATTCTTCATGCCGACTCAAGTGTAGAGTACTTCCTAGATCCCGCTCGCTTACCTGCTGAATTTGCAGCGCATGTGGGTACTGGTGTGACGGTTCATCATCCAGAAGCACTTCAATCTCGCCTTGAAGCCATGTCTGGTAAAAAGGTATTGCTCGACCCAGCAATCAGTAACGCATGGTTTAAGTTAGTTCTGCAAAATGCAGGCGCATCGGTTATTGCTGCAGCCGATCCATGTTTAATGCCAAAAGCCGCGAAAAACGAAGTTGAGATTGCGGGCATGAAAGCCTGTCATATCCGCGACGGTGTAGCGATGAGCAAATTCCTTTGCTGGCTAGATGCCGAAGTGGCTGCTGGCAATCTTCA
>NZ_JAWOTL010000370.1:0-1000 GCF_033338835.1 Vibrio sp. Vb0888 | reverse complement strand
CTAGCGCTTTTGCGTCATCTGTTTCGACCAGTTTCGACACTGGAGCAGAGAAAGAAGTTGCTTGCGTCGTCTGCAGAGGCAAACCCTTGCCGCTATCAACAAAAGCATCATTGGTTTGCAATGCTTGGTTAGCTTGTTCAATACGACCGAGTAGTTGCTGACCTTCTCCCATCGCACTGGCCATCGCTATCTTATCTTGCGAGTCTGTGTTCTGAGCGCTTTGTTTTGAACCCAACTGAGCCTCTGACTCCATTGGCGACAAAGCTTGCTTAGCTACGACGGGGTCTTTACCTTCTTCTTGAAGTGATTCCGAAGTTTGCTCGGATTCGTCAGCAACGGCTTTTACGCCTTCATGCTCTAGCAATGCATCAGCCGCTTTTCCGTCGACACCCTCACGGTTCGCGACTGATTCTTGGCTCTCGCCATTCTTCTCGACCATTTCACCTTCTGTGGTGCTAACGTCGGTCTTTGCATCTGTACTTGCTGTTTGAGTGACCGCTTTTTCTGCTTTTTGTGAACCTGTAAAAACTCCCGCTAAGGTTTCAAAAAAACCTTTGCTTTCAGAGCTTTCTGTAGGTGCTTTTGCGGAAGGCTCAGAAGTTGAGGTCTTGCTAGTCGCAGAAACATTAGACAAATTCACATGCATAAAAACTTTCTCGTTTTTAGCTACGCCTTTTTATGGCGTGACCAGATTGCCCATCAGAGGCAAAATTAGATAATTAAACCATGAATTTGCAAAAATCACGCCAACGCATAAGGCTATTTTCCTGACGGACAACGCACACGAAAAGAGTGGAAGCGAGATCAACTTCAACAAAAATTAGAACGGCTTGGCCTTACGGCTAAACAACAGCGTGGAAAACTCATCCATTTGCTTTTGCTCACGTTTGGCTTCCGCGATTTGCTTTTCTTTCGCTTTCTTTTCGATCATCCACTCGTAAGACATGCGTTCTTGGCGCATCTTGAGCCAGTAGTCTTTGCAGTTTTCGACTTGTTCTTT
>NZ_JAWOTL010000369.1:0-1000 GCF_033338835.1 Vibrio sp. Vb0888 | reverse complement strand
TGGCGGATAGGCGATGTTTTACCATGCATGACTTGGCTCGCACGCACAACTTCACCACCGAACACGTGCGCAATGGCTTGATGGCCAAGGCACACCCCTAAAATAGGAAGCTTACCGGCGAAATGCTCTATCGCTTGCAGGGAAATACCCGCTTCATTTGGCGTACAAGGCCCAGGGGAAATCACCAAATGGGTTGGATTGAGGGCTTCGATACCTTGAATGTCGATTTCGTCATTGCGCACGACCTTTACCTGAGCGCCAAGCTCGCAAAAGTATTGGTAAAGGTTGTAAGTGAAAGAATCGTAGTTATCGATGATCAACAACATAACGTGTCGGCTGCTCCAATCCGTTTTGGCAAGGCTTAGGGATCAATTGTCTGGTTTACCACAATTGAGGGCGGTATTTTGCAACACCCAATTAGAAAGGCAAGTCTTTGCGCAATAAAAAGGCCAGCATCGGCTGGCCTTTGAGTTTTACAGCTATGTTTTTAGGACAGGAGTGGCTTAACGGCGGCGGCGGAACAAGCCAAGTCCAAGCATTGCTAGCAGTGCACCAAACCCAAACGAACCACCATCAGAGTCTTTCGAATCTGTGGTGCCCGTTTCAGGCTGAGTCATAGAGACTGCACGAGCAGAGCTAAACTTAACGACGTTGCCAGTCGAGTCTGTCACTTTCTCTTCCAGTTGGTAGTTACCTTGCTCTGGCGCCTGTTCAAACTCAACATTCACGCTGCGCGCTTTAATGTCCGTTTGATCTAAAGTCTTGCTCGCTGAGTAAGCTTTCGCATCACTACTTACAGCGGCAGCTTGAGTCGCGACGGTTAAGCTAACAGTCACGATGTCACCTGCAACAGCGTTTGGTGGCAAACGTACATCTACCGCTAAATTTTCACCCGCTTTCGGTAAATCGATATCCGTATCAGGTAAATCAATCGCGATGATCACAGGATCGTGGTCAGATGCCGAGAACGCATCTTTGTATTTCGGCATGTCACCTGTGT
>NZ_JAWOTL010000368.1:0-1001 GCF_033338835.1 Vibrio sp. Vb0888 | reverse complement strand
TTGGCTTTGTCGATAGCAGTACGCAAAACAAATGAGCCAACTTCAAATATGAGCCCATTTTGCTCAGCCATGTGGATGAGCGCTTCGTTAGATACATCGCCTAAAACGGGGTGACGCCAGCGTAATAGCGCTTCTGCACCTATCCATTTGTGCGTATGAGGGTTCACTTTCGGTTGGAAATACAACATCAAATCGTCATTACGTACCGCTTGGAGCAGATAACTTTCGAGCTGATTATGGTTGTTCAACTCATGCGTGTGGCTCTCACAGAAGTAACTGTAAGCTTCACCCGACTCTTTACATAGCAACATCGCGTAACAAGCATTTTGTAGAAGCTGTTTAGCACTGCTCGAGCGATGAGCCTGAACTACGCCAACGTAGGAGTGCAAATGCACCTCTGTGTCGTTGATGTAGAAGTTCCCCACGCTGATATTGGTGATTTTATCGAGCAGATTATGCAGTTTCGAATCAGCATCTTCTCCCCATAACAAAAGCACTAAGTCGTTTGAACTTGGGCGACCAGTAATGAAGTAGTTTGAATCGTTCGTCCCAAGGCGCTTACGAAATTCTTTGAGGATCTCATCAAACGCTTCAAAGCCGTATCGAGTTTGTATGCTACGCGCATTACTAAAGCCCACATTTATAACAATTAAAGACTGATGCCCGTGTTCTAGGGATTGAAGCGTATCTTCAACCACCGCTTCCAGTGCGGCGCGATTAAGAAATCCGGTACCTTGGTCATGGGTTTTCTGGTAGTTAACTTGTCTTTCAGCGGCTTTGCGGCGGTCAATTTCTTGAGTGAGTGAAAAGCTGAGTTGGGCGAGGTCAGTGGTTCGGTTTTCTACGCGATTTTTAAGTTCGCTGTTAAGTCTCAACAGTTTGTATTGTTGGTAGACAACAGCAAGTTGAGCTTCTATTGAGTCCTTGAACGTATTGAGCAATTGCCGGTAAGTTTCGCTGTACTCATTGGCTTTAGAGTCCAACATGCAAATGGTTCCAAA
>NZ_JAWOTL010000367.1:0-1001 GCF_033338835.1 Vibrio sp. Vb0888 | reverse complement strand
AAATCGCTCTTATCAAAACCAAGGCTCAATAAGGTCGCAAATGCCAGCATTAAGTTGGCTGCGTTGAATTCACCAATCAACGGCGCATGCAGCGTACCTTCGCCAAACTGACCATCAAAACGAATCGTAATACCGGATTCAGCATAAGCCACTTGGCTCGCCCACAGCGCGTGTTCAAACTCAGTTGTAGGAGCAAGAGAAACGGCAATCGCATTCGTCAGTTGTTTCGCCCACGCAGCGCCAACTTCGTCATCAACATTGATGATTGCTTGATCACATTGATGCTGGGTAAACAGCGTTAGTTTGGCATTGGCGTACTCTTCCATCGTACCGTGATAATCAAGATGGTCTCGGCTCAAGTTGGTAAATACGCCAGCAGCAAAGGAAAGGGATTTAACGCGGCCTTGGATCAAGCCATGAGAAGACACTTCTAACGCCGTATATTGCGCTTGTTGTTCGGCCAAAGAAGCCAGCGTATGCTGGATTTCCACTGCGTTTCCTGTGGTGTTCGCCGCTTCTTTTAAATCATCTAAGAAACCATTACCTGTGGTGCCCATCACTGCTGCTTTTGAGCCAACTAATCCAATCCACTGCGCGATAAGCTGGGTGATGGTAGTTTTACCGTTTGTACCTGTCACACCAATCAACTTCATATCAGGATAGGTGTACAACTGGCCGGCAATTTCAGATAAACATTTATCAAGCGCATCGAGATAAACCACCGGAATATCATCGATGATGTCGATTGTGCCATGCGCTTTCACATCACAAGCCTGGGCAATCACTGCATTGGCGCCTTTTTCAATCGCAGAGGCAATGAACTTACGTCCATCTACCACATGGCCGACAAGAGCGACAAAAGTTGTACCTGGTTGAACTTTGCGACTATCAAGTTCTAGTTCTGAAACGAGAACGGACGCCAAACTAGGGCAATCCACCCAAGGGGAAAGCAGCACGTCCATACTGATGGCTTTAGTCATATTTGTTCTCCGAGCTTTGGC
>NZ_JAWOTL010000366.1:0-1005 GCF_033338835.1 Vibrio sp. Vb0888 | reverse complement strand
ACTTTTACATTGTTACCGAGCCCCGCACCTTGGCATTCCCCTTTGTAGACGGGAGAGATCGGGTTACCAAGAACAAAGCAGCCACAAATGTCGGTTCCGCCTGCGATGGAAGCTAAGTGTAAATCCTGTTTGATATGTTGATAAACGTAACTGAACTGCTCAGGATAGAGCACGGAACCTGTGGAGCATAAGGTCTTCAGCGAATCCAAATTATGCTCTGACCGAGGCGAATAATTGGCTTGCTCAAGCGCTTCGAGATACTTTGCAGAGGTACCAAACAGTGACACCGACTGTTCTTCCGCCAAGCGCCAAAGCACAGAATGGTCGGGGTACACGGGGCTACCGTCGTAAATCACCAACGTGGCACCGCTCGCGAGTGCAGAAACATGCCAGTTCCACATCATCCAACCACAAGTGGTGTAGTAGAAAACCTTGTCGAGAGGTTTTACATCGCAGTGCAGCTGATGTTCTTTCAAATGATTGAGTAAGGTTCCACCTACGGAATGGACAATGCACTTAGGCTGCCCTGTGGTTCCTGACGAATATAAAATGAATAACGGGTCATTAAACAGTACTGGTTGGTAGCGAATAGCTTGTGGAGCAATGTGTTCAGACAACTCGTTCCATGTGACGAAGTCGGAGTCGGATCGTTCGTCTCTTGGTTTTAATTCGCTGCTTGGCGTTAAATAGTCAATTTGGCAAACGCTGATGGTGTTTCCGAGTTTGCTGCTAATCGCTCGGTTTTTTTGCGTCATATCGAAGATCTTGCCGCCAAATTGGTAGCCATTACAACAAAACAATACTTTGGGTGTCACTTGACCGAAACGCTCTAACACGCTGTCGACGCCAAAGTCTGGAGAGGTCGATGTCCAAATAGCACCGAGGCTGGTGGTCGCGAGCATCGCGATTACGGTCTCAGGAAGGTAGGGCAAGTAGGCCGCCACGACATCTCCTTTGCCGACACCATTTGCAATCAGCCATTGTTGGACGATGGACACTTGCTCA
>NZ_JAWOTL010000365.1:0-1008 GCF_033338835.1 Vibrio sp. Vb0888 | reverse complement strand
TTTGCTGGTTTAGATTTTCAAAATCTATTGCAAGATGTGATTGCTGTCGATGATTACACAGTGACGTTTAAACTCGCTCAACCAAACTTTTCATTCTTGGCAAACATCGCCACCAGCCATGCGGTAATACTGTCAGCAGAATACGGTCAACAATTGGCGGCAAAAGACAACAAAGAGCAAATCGACCAACTCCCTATTGGTTCTGGGCCATACCAGCTCAAAGAGTATCAAGTAAACGATTTGATTCGCTTGGAACGTCATCCGAACTACTGGAACTCGCCAGCGAAAATGGAACAAGTAGTGTTCGACATTTCACACCGCGGTACTGGCACGTTAGCTAAGTTGCTGCGCAATGAATGCGATGTTTTGTCTTCACCTATCTCTAGCCAGATCCCAATCATTCAAGAAGATGAAAACCTTGAGTTGACGGCAACACCAGCAAATAACGTTTCCTTTATTGCGATTAATACCGAGACTCCAGCACTTCGCGACCCAAGAGTCCGCCAAGCGTTGAACCTTGCGATCAATCGTCAAAATATCTTGGATTCGGTTTATTACGGTACAGGTACCCTAGCTTATACATTGCTGCCGCCGAACTCTTGGTCATATCAAAAAGACAGTGCGAAAATTCGTTATGACCGAAATTACGCTCTCGCTCTACTTCGTGAAGCGGGATACGAAGATGGTCTAAAACTGTCGATGTGGGTGCCGCTAGAGCCAAGAGCATTCAACCCAAGTCCACGCAAAACTGCTGAGCTCATTCAGGCGAACTTCGCCGATATCGGCATCAAGCTGACTTTGCTCACCGACGACCGTTTCGAGCGAGTGGATCTTGAAAACATCAACGATATCGACTTTCTCCGTACTGGCTGGATTGGCGATACAGGCGATCCGGATAACTTCTTCAATCCTTTACTATCGTGCGAATCAGACCGAGAGCGACTACACGAATGGAAGTGGTGAAAGGATGATACCGACTTTTTGCTTGGTCTCGCGCTAGGGAGTCAA
>NZ_JAWOTL010000364.1:0-1009 GCF_033338835.1 Vibrio sp. Vb0888 | reverse complement strand
AACGCCAAAATGGCGGAATAACCAACGTAACCTAAATATAAAAGTGGCGGATGAATGATCAATCCAATGTCCTGTAGCATTGGATTCAAATCACGTCCTTCTACTGCCAATGTTTTTGCGAACTCAAAAGGGTTAGACGTTGTTAACGTGAACCAAGCAAAAACGGCAATCAGGACATTCATAATGCCAAGGCAATCTGCGGTGTAGCATTGGCTGATCGGAGAACTAAGTGCAATGTATGATGCCCATAAACTGAGCGTCACGACCCAAAACAGCATGGAGCCTTGGTGCCCACCCCATGCCGCTGCAACCTTGTAGGCGGTTGGCAATTGGCTGTTGGAATGAGTGACCACATATTCAAGAGCAAAATTGTCTTGGATAAAACAGACAATCAGCAGTAATAGACAAACAACAGAGGCCAAACTGATGAGATGTGAGGTCGCAAGTTGGTGTTCTAACATAATGGGCTTAGCCGCTGCACGGCGATACCAATGCAGTACAGCGGAACAACTCGCCCCCATTGCGACGAAAATCAGTAAGAAGAACCCTAGTTCAGCCTCCATTGTTCCTCCTTAGACAACGGTCATTTGACCAGCATAGAGTATGAACGTACGCAGCATCAGCACGCCGACCAAACTCAATGTTGTCACGACAAAGACGTAACTACCTTTATGGCGAACTTCAGAAGGCATTAACCAGTTCAATGTTAGCGGCATCAACATACCAATCAACACAACACCAACCCAGAACCACTGCGCCCAAAAGCCGTTGGATATTGCATTCCAAGCTGCGACTTCGTTTTGCCCCCCGCTGAAAATCAGGCCAGTAAAGAACGTTACTAAAACGAACAACTCGAATAATACAACCGGACGTTCAAAGCCATGCACCCATGAAACACTAGGACTGGATGTCGCCTCTTTAAACACTAAGATTCCGAACATCAAACATGCCGCTGCGCCCGAAGAAAGGCTTGAGAATAGGAACAAAATCGGCAACACCGGATTGTTGA
>NZ_JAWOTL010000363.1:0-1009 GCF_033338835.1 Vibrio sp. Vb0888 | reverse complement strand
AACATAAAAAGAGCTCCTAAACATCACTAAATAACAACAAGGTAGATGCTTAGAACTATCGAGCGTGAATAAACCGATAGATAAGATTAGAGCCTAACCCATCTCCAATTTGGTATTTTGAATGAGAGAAGTCTTTCGCAAGACCAAGAAAAGCCGTCAGAACCGCGTTCAAATATGGCGTTTCTGATAAAGCGCGGTTCCAATGAGGAGCCAACGTTTCGAACCAACCAATATCGAGCTCATCAAGATCTGATTTTGAATCATGAACTCGCAGTGCATTGCGATTTAAAAGGCTAGCAAACGAATGAAAAGGTGGTGCTAGTGGCGTTTCGGAAACTTGTGCGTCTTCATCATAAAACGCACTGCCGACGGTGTAGTGATGAGTAGTTTCAGGCGATGATGATTCTTGGCCGACAGAAACCGCCAATAAGCTCAGAAATAGCCCGAAAAAGCTAATAAGAAGAGCACGCACAACGTTCACCTACATCACAGTAATACGTACTTTTAACTCTGAGGGCGAGAATTTGCAATCGAAATTCTCGCCTCGTGGTTTTAGCCACTCAGTTTGATATAACTGAGGACTTAGTTCTTGCCATATGGGTAGTTTTCGAACATTTTCGCCACTTCTTCTGTGATCAAATTTTCCCTTTTCTCAGTACTCATTGATTCGGTTAACTTGCGGCTTGAAACGCCTTTCCACACAACTTGGTTCGCCTTACTATCCACCAGCTCTACCACTAACTTCCCGTATTTGCGTTCTTTATATCGTTCAGGGCTTGATGTAATCACACCAAAGCTGTTCCATCCATAACCGACGCTAAAAGAAGAACCAGACGATACCAACTCCGACTCCTCAACGATATCGTGATGAACGTATAAATCACCACCACTTGCAACTCGAGAAAGCCCTTTCGATTCCAGTTGAGCAGCCAAACCTTGTTCTATACGGCGTCCATCGATACTTGCTGGAGCATCATTTTGAGTACCAAAATCAAACGTTTTGTAAGAA
>NZ_JAWOTL010000362.1:0-1010 GCF_033338835.1 Vibrio sp. Vb0888 | reverse complement strand
AAGTGGTCGAGTTTGGTGAGTTTCGTTTGAATCTCGGCACGCGTGAAATGTTCCGTGGTGATGAGGCGATGCCATTAACATCGGGTGAATTTGCGGTGTTGAAATCACTGGTAACCAACGCGCGTGAGCCAATGTCGCGTGATAAGCTGATGAACATGGCGCGTGGTCGTGAATACTCGGCGATGGAGCGTTCTATCGACGTACAAATTTCTCGTCTACGCCGCATGCTGGAAGACGATCCGAGCAAACCTCGCTACATCCAGACCGTATGGGGTTTAGGTTACGTATTTGTCCCAGACGGTAAAGAGTCGTAACTCTTACTCGCTTAACCGGCAATCGGTTTTTAAAACTTCGGCCATCAAATTTCCTTCTTAATATGGTGGTCGAGGTTTTCGCAATTAGGATCATCAGGAAATTTCCATGCGAATCCGAAGTTCACTGACACAATCTATTCTACTGTTCATCTCCTTGCTTCTCGCTAGCCAAGTCTTTTCTTATTACGCCGTTTTTAACTACGCGTTGATGCCAAGCCTGCAACAGTTCAACAAAATTCTTGCTCATGAGTTGAATCTGGTTCTCGATGAAGATGGCCCGCTCAAATCGGATGCACCATTGCGTCGCCAGTTATTAGAAAGGTTGGGCGTGACAGTTCACAGCATCAACAGCGAGAAGGCGGTTGAGTTTAACCATGCGATGTCTATTGATTTGATGTCGGAGGAAATGACTCAAGAGCTAGGCTCACCAACCGAAGTTCGCCTGCTGCTGGGTAGTGAAAGCTACATTTTGTGGATGCACATCGAGAAGCTGCCCAATTCCATTATTCGCATCCCGCTGTCTGAGCTGCAAGAAGAGGACTTTGCGCCGCTATTTCGTAACAGCCTGATCATGGCGCTATTAATTATCGCAGGTGGTTGGTTGTTTATTCGCTTGCAAAACCGGCCATTATTGGCGTTGCAACGAGCGGCAGAAGGCGTTGGGAGAGGGGAAATTCCCCCACCGCTACCAGAAAA
>NZ_JAWOTL010000361.1:0-1012 GCF_033338835.1 Vibrio sp. Vb0888 | reverse complement strand
CAGAAATGACTTCAACTTTCCATTCTTTAAACGCTTGAGCATCGCCTGCACCGCCTGCTTGCTCCGTCATGACACAAGTTAAGTTATCTTGAATCAATAAGTTATTGGCAAAGTACTTAGACGAACCGTTGGTTACCGTAATTTCATATTCGATGTTTCCACCGGGCACATATTCTGATGCGGTGGTTGTTTTAGAAATGGCGATCTCGGAATCAGAAACGTTCAGCACTTTTTCTGCATTGACTGTATCTGCGACGTTTGCGCTCTGAACTAATGAACCTGATTCATCTTTGACGGCAGCAGAAAAGCCTTGAAGCGTACCAATGGTGATTGGCGTCAGTGTAGCTTCAACTAGGTAAGTGATTGACTCACCGGGGTAGATCGACACCGTATCGTCAAAATCGACATCAGTTTGAACTCCACTTGCTTGATAGGCAGATAAGGAGTTAGAGCCAATGTTGTTGACCGTTACAGTCCACGTTGAGAATGGATTTCCGGTCACATCGGTGTTGTTAAAAGCAGACGAGAGATCGTTCGCCAAGCCATTGTTGGTAAGTAACGTGTTGATGTTCTGCGTAACGTGGTAACCATGTGCAATCGCACCACCGTTGTTACTGACTTTGATTTCGAAATTGAGCTTACCGTTGATTAAATAAGGTGTCGAAGACAAAAGTGTATGGGTAAGCGTAACGTTCGGCGTCGCTGGAGGCGTGACAAGAACATTGCTTTCTACAGGGCCATCGCGCGTTAACGCCGATGCCTTAGTTGTAATGTCAGAAACCAGATCATTCGCAACGGTCGCTTTGATGGTGTAAGTGATGTAACCACCCACGGATAGCTCCGCATTCTCTACCGACAAATCATCTGCTTTCGAAAATGTTCCCGCATTACTCCCAGAAGAAGCGACAGCACTGATCTCGACATGACTAAAAACTGGAGCGTTGGCACCGCTTAGAACCTCACCAGTAAGAGACAAAAAAGGTTGGGTTATGTCTAAGCCTTTTACTGCAAA
>NZ_JAWOTL010000360.1:0-1013 GCF_033338835.1 Vibrio sp. Vb0888 | reverse complement strand
CTCCTCAGGGGCGGTACTGTTTACGTTGACGATGGCGGATGGCTCGCTTGCCGTAACGTCTTCTATTGGTTTGGCGGTTGTGGTGATGTTCTTGTTTAAAATCGTGGGTGCGAACTTATTCCGTATCTACCTAAACATCACCGAAGGTACAGAAGACAAGCACGAGCAAAGCAAATCTGCGAACTTAAAAGAGGAGACTGCGTAATGAGTGATTGAAAATTAATTAAGCCGATTGTGACGGATATTTTCGTTGAAGGCGCTAAAAAAGGCTGGGTTATTGCGACAACATCAACCGTACCTAACGTTCTTATCGCGTTTGTCATCATTAAAGCGTTGCAGATCACTGGCGCGTTGGATTTGATGGGCTCGGTGTTTTCTCCAGTAATGGCGGTTTTTGGTTTGCCAGGTGAAGCGGCAGCGGTGCTGATTGGTGCTTGGATGTCGATGGGCGGCGCAGTTGGCGTGGTTATCACATTGTTTGACCAAGGCATCTTGAACGGTACGCACATCGCGATTCTTGCACCTGCAATTTACCTAATGGGCTCACAGGTTCAGTACATGGGTCGAATTATGGGACCTATCGGTACTGAAGGTCGTTACATCCCAATCATGATTGCGATTTCCGTATTGAACGCATTTGGCGCAATGCTAGTCATGAACTTATTTGTTTAGGGGGCAATCATGCAGTTTTCTCTCAATGAATATCTCGAAGAACTTCGTCCTCTCATCAATGTCGATTGTGGCACGTACACCACTGATGGCATTGAGTTCATCGCTTCTCAATTTGAAGAGAAGTACCAAGTGATGTCTGGTTGGAGCGTAAAACGCATCGACTGTGGCAGAGCGGGCATCGGTCTTGAAGTTCGAAACAAGCCTGAGGCTGAGCAAGTTGACGTGATGCTGATTGGTCACATGGATACAGTGTTCCCTGTCGGCACCGCTGGATTACGTCCTATGTCTCAAGACGCTGACAAAGCGTACGGTCCGGGTGTCTCGGACATGAAATCTGGCTT
>NZ_JAWOTL010000359.1:0-1013 GCF_033338835.1 Vibrio sp. Vb0888 | reverse complement strand
TGCCATTTAAGAGCTTCACGCCACGTGAAAAGTGGTTTGTCTCTTGGGTTGGTTTGCGCGGTGCGGTGCCAATCATTCTTGCGGTATTCCCTATGATGGCTGGTTTGCCAGACGCTCAGCTGTACTTCAACTTGGCCTTCTTCGTGGTTATGGTATCGCTGATCGTTCAGGGCGGTACGCTGACCAAAGCGATGTCGCTTGCCAAGGTTGAGTTGCCACCAAAGCCTGAGCCAATCTCTCGCACTGGTGTGGAGATTTACCCAACCAGTGAGTGGGAACTGTTTATCTACCGATTGAAAGCGGATAAATGGTGCATTGGCGAACCGCTGCGCAGTTTGTCGATGCCTGAGGGCACGCGCATTGCGGCTGTTTTCCGTAATCAAGAACTGCTTCACCCATCGGGCAGTACCAGGTTGGAAGAAGACGATACCCTATGTGTATTGGCTCAAGAGAAAGACTTAGCTGCACTGAGCTTGTTGTTCAGTGAAGCGCCGGAGAAAGCCTCTCTGACTCGTTTCTTTGGTGATTTCTTCTTAGATATCGAAGTGAAACTGGCCGACGTGGCGATGATGTACGGTTTGAATTTGGGCGATGAACTGCAAGATAAAACCTTGAGCAATATTGTTGAAGAACAGCTAGGTAGCACGCCTGTTTTGGGCGACCAGTTTGAATGGCAAGGATTGCAATGGGTAATCGCGGACGTGGTGGATCACCAAGTAACTAAGGTTGGCTTACGTTTACCCAATGAAGAAGAGGAAGGGGAAGAGGAGGACTAAGTCCTAATCATTCATTTCCGTTAACATGATGACGGCTTGCGTGCGGTTCTTCACGCCGAGCTTGCGGAAAATCGCCGTCATGTGTGCTTTGATGGTGGCTTCTGATACATTCAACTCGTAAGCGATTTGTTTGTTCAGCAAGCCATCAGACAACATCCCCAACACTTTGTATTGCTGTGGTGTTAGCGCGGCAATCTTCTCTGCTAAATCATTACACGCTGCGTTATTGGTGATCAG
>NZ_JAWOTL010000358.1:0-1014 GCF_033338835.1 Vibrio sp. Vb0888 | reverse complement strand
GAAGTAAGAATCCCAACAATTCAAATTCAAAAGGCACTGAGCGAATTTAATGCGTGTCTTGAGCGACTACCGAAACTTTCGTTCTCACAAGCAAGAGACATCGTTTTGCCTTTTCAATTCGGTCAGAAAACACTAAATGCGACTCAGCAACAGACGTTAGCTGCGCTCTATAGCTATCTTTCTGTTGATGACCGAGTGACGAAAGTGCTAATCGATGGCCATACCGACAATGTTGGACCAAGGCTCACCAACCTTTCGGTATCGCGTTTACGTGCTCAACAAGTGGCCGATGCACTGATTGCTCACGGTGTAAACCCAAATATTATCGAAGTCAGATCTCATGGTGACCGATATCCGGTCGCAAATAACAATACAGCAGCTGGTCAGGCCAAAAATCGACGTGTGACGTTACGCCTAGTCAGAGACAACGAACGCACCATAGAAAAAAACACCATGTACGTACAACAACAGACTCAACAAAAGAAGGTTAAGGTTCAATGATGACGAAAACGAATATTTTGTTGGTTGAGCCGAACGAACACCTTGCTCAACCTGTACTGGATGTGCTGAAGAATGCCGGTTACACCGCAAAGCACACACGTACAGGGCGAAGCGCACTGTTAGAAGAGCGCGCAAGCATCACGTTAGTGAGCTCTACTCTACCGGATATGTGCGTACGTGAGTTTGTTGCGTGTCACCAGAAGCAGCGTAATGCTGGCGTTGTGATTGCGATTGTGGATCAAGAACAAGGCATTTTGGCGGCAGAGACTATGAAGTCGGGCGCGACCGATTACTTGTTGCGTCCATTTGAAGCGAATCAGCTCATCAATTTGCTAAAGCGCGTTGAAGCTCTTGGCAAACCAATGGCGAACATTGTGGCTGAGTCGTGGCGCAGTAAGCAGGTGCTTCAATTGGCACACCGTGCAGCGTGTACGAACGCGAGTGTGTTGATCACGGGTGAGTCTGGTACGGGTAAAGAGGTGCTAGCTCGATATGTACACGAACACTCTCCTC
>NZ_JAWOTL010000357.1:0-1014 GCF_033338835.1 Vibrio sp. Vb0888 | reverse complement strand
GAAAGACCAAGGATTGCTGCTCGCCTGTCCGACCGTGCCGTAGAAGGTCCACGAGGTACAGTACACCGCAATCGAGAGGCTATAAATCCACGGACGCCAACGGGCGAGCCAGCGCTTCTGTATGTCTCCGTACCACGCGATTATAAATAGGGCTCCCAAGTACGCCAAAGAAACGGGAACCACCAGCCATCCTTGCATCCGATATCCTTTCTAGCTTTTCTTACAGAAAATAAAAAAACCTCTCCTTGAGGGAGAGGTTTCATTTAACACTGCTTTCACAATGGAGACAAAGATTAGTTTTTAACCTTTGTCACAGAAGTCTAATTCTGTGTTTCAAGTGCCTTTTCAGACACATCCACCACGTTGTGGCTAGGCTCTTGAGGGTCCAATTTGATGAACAGCGCCAATAGGCCCATTGCCGCCATACCCCAGAACACCAGCGCGCCCCAGTGCTCGTAACCCCAACCACTGAGCACCGTCATCAGCGC
Source organism: Vibrio sp. Vb0888 (assembly GCF_033338835.1). Classification (NCBI taxonomy): domain Bacteria; kingdom Pseudomonadati; phylum Pseudomonadota; class Gammaproteobacteria; order Vibrionales; family Vibrionaceae; genus Vibrio; species Vibrio sp. Vb0888. The sequence goes on along the minus strand of NZ_JAWOTL010000357.1, from coordinate 526 downwards.
GATAAATGCGCCAAGCGGAATTGCATTGTATAGCGCTTGCAGCGCCACCATTTTGTGCTCTTCAGAGTTTTGGATGTATTGAATGGCCGCAATGTGCGCCGTCGCGAATGTCACACCGTGCAGAAGTTGCACGATAACCAACGCAACGATAGACGTTGTTGCAGCGGTCATGCCCCAACGCATCATCACACCACAAGCTGCAACAATAAACAGCGTGCGCAGCGCCCAACCAGCAAACAGACGCTTACTCAATGCAAACACAGCCACTTCTGCCGCAACGCCCAGACTCCACAAGTAGCCGATCACGTCTTCTGAGTGACCCGCCTCTTTCCAGTGAATGGCACTAAAGCCGTAGTACGCCGCATGACTACCTTGGATAAGTGACACCAAAACCAAGAACTTCACCACTGATTTATCGGTAAGCAGTGCGGATAATTTCGGACGTTCAGCATGCTGGTCACCGCGAGTGACAGGCATTGGATTGATGCTACGCATCGCGAAAAGCAATGAAAAGAACACCCCCACC
>NZ_JAWOTL010000356.1:0-1015 GCF_033338835.1 Vibrio sp. Vb0888 | reverse complement strand
TCATCGCTTTGGTTGTGGACTTCTTATTCCTCCCAACCTTACTAATGCTATTCGATAAAAAAGCGTACTTACAAGAAAGTCCGTCTGATAACGCGCGCTTGAAAGCGTCGTCCACCATCACTGCAACTCAGTCATAACTCAGAATTAAAAGGAATTGAACCATGAAAAAAATGAACCACGTATTGCAAGTTTTGATGTTGTCGGCTTCGCTAGTTGCATCGCCATTCACTTATGCGAATGAAGAAAAAGGGCTGGAAATTGCCCAGGAGCGAAAAGCAAGAGATGAAGGTTGGGGCGACTCTATCGCAACCATGGAGATGATTTTAAAGAACGCACAAGGTGAAAGCAGTACGCGTCTTATGCGATTGAAATCTCTCGAAGTTGAAGGGGATGGCGACAAAGGGCTGACCATTTTTGACCAGCCTCGGGATGTCACGGGCACGGCTTTTCTCAACCATTCTCATACCATTGGTGCGGATGACCAATGGTTGTATTTACCTGCCTTAAAGCGAGTAAAGCGAATTTCGTCACGTAATAAGTCGGGCCCGTTTATGGGAAGCGAGTTTGCGTATGAAGACTTGAGTTCATTTGAAATCGAAAAATACCGCTTTAACCACCTCAAGGATGAGAAGTTTAACGGGCAAGACGTATTCGTTCTAGAGCAAATTCCAACGGACAAGAACTCCGGTTATACCAAGCAGGTAGTATGGCTTGACAAGGCGCATTATCGCCCTCTCAAAGTCGAGTTTTACGACCGAAAAGGCGCGTTATTGAAAACTCTAACTTTCGCTAATTATAAGCAGTACCTCGATAAATATTGGCGTGCACATACCATGGCAATGACGAATCACCACACTGGCAAAAGTACAGAATTGAACACTAGCGATTTGCGCTTTCAAACAGGGTTGGAAGAGAACGACTTCAACAAAAACGTGCTCAAGCGAGTTAAATAAGGGAGTGGTATGAATATGGGCAAAGGAGTAAACCAACTTGGCGGAATACTCGCGATGTTGGT
>NZ_JAWOTL010000355.1:0-1017 GCF_033338835.1 Vibrio sp. Vb0888 | reverse complement strand
CATTCGCACGGTATTCCAAGAGCAAGTTCAAGCTGATGACAAGATCCGTCCGCAAGACAAAGGCTACTTGCTGGATGTGTTGACGTACACCAAACCTGTTAGTCGTGGTGGTGCTGGCTCTGAAAACTGGAACGAACGCAATACGAAACCATCGTTGGCGGCATGGTCTGTGATGGAGGTGTATCACGCTCTCGTGAACCAGTTTGATCGCCCAGAAGACGCGCAAAAATTCATTGATGAAATGTATCCGAAGTTGGTGGCATACCACGATTGGTGGCTATCCAACCGCGACCACAACCAAAATGGTGTGCCTGAATACGGCGCGGCAGTAGACCCAGCACACAATACAAAAGAAGGCGTGATGTACGTTTGGGTAGAAACGCGCGATCCTAACTTCACGACCATTATTCCTGCAGAAGACATCATCGAGCAAAACGGTAATTCTTATAAAGTAAAAGGCATGGCGTCTTACAATAAGATTCTCGATGAAGTGGATTACATGACGATTCACGTCGGCGCACAAGAAGCGGCGGGCTGGGAATCGGGCATGGATAACGCGGCTCGTTTTGGCTTTATCTACAACATCCACAACATGAATTCGCAAGCTGAAGACATCAGCAACCCAGACAGAAATGTGGATCAACTTGGTCGCTACGCGGCAAGTGCGTACGGCTTTGATAACAGCATCAAGCTGGAAGGCGAAGAGTGGGTGTACAGCAATACGTCAGCGGAAAACTTAGCGAAACTCGATCTTGCGAAGAAAGATTGGGAAGTTCGTTTTGCAGAAAATCGCACCAACAATAATGCTGCGGACGGCGAGTTGCTTGGCTTCTCTATGCTGCAAGAATCGGTGGATCAAGCCTCTTACATGTACTCAGACAACAAATACTTAGCGGAAATGGCGAAGTTGGTGTCCGATGGCGTAGAAGGTAAAGATCGAGCGCAAGAATTCCTAAATGGCGCGGAAAAAATCAAGACTTACATTAACCAATGTATGTTTGATGAAAGCACAGGATT
>NZ_JAWOTL010000354.1:0-1018 GCF_033338835.1 Vibrio sp. Vb0888 | reverse complement strand
CTTATGATTGCGATAGGCCTAGGCGTACTTTCAAGCGTGTTTTTATTGGCTCAAGCAGCCCTGCTCGCCTCCATTCTTCACCAATTAATCATCGAACAAGTCGATAAAAGTGAGCTCATTTGGCACTTTGTCGGATTAGTCGGAACCGTCATCGGCCGCGCTACATGTACGTGGGGCCGAGAAATTGCGGGCTACCGCTGTGGCGAACAAATCCGAGTTTACATTCGACAGCTCATTTTAGACAAAGTCCACAAGCTTGGGCCTGCTTACATTAAAGGCAAACCAGCAGGCAGTTGGGCGACATTGATTCTAGAACAAGTTGAGAACATGCAAGACTTCTTCTCTCGCTACTTACCTCAAATGTCGCTGTCGGTATTAGTTCCTTTCATCATTTTGGTTGTGGTATTCCCAGTTAACTGGGCGGCAGGTTTAATCTTCCTTGTGACGGCCCCGTTAGTGCCTATTTTTATGGCATTAGTTGGTATCAAAGCCGCGGAAGCGAACCGTAAAAACTTCAAAGCAATGCAACGCTTGTCCGGTCACTTCTACGACCGATTGCAAGCGATGACGACCATTCGCCTTTTCGACCGCACAAAGTCAGAAACTGAGACCCTGAAAGGGGCATCAGAGGTATTTCGTACCCGCACGATGGATGTACTAAAAATCGCATTCCTTTCTTCTGCGGTACTGGAGTTCTTCACTTCTATTTCTATCGCTATTACTGCGGTTTACTTCGGCTTCAGTTACATCGGTGAATTGAACTTTGGTTACTACGGTGCTGGCGTCACCTTGTTTGCTGGCCTGTTCATCCTGATTTTAGCTCCTGAGTTTTACCAACCACTTCGAGATCTCGGTACTTTCTATCACGCGAAGCAACAAGCGGTGGGCGCTGCCGAAAGTATTGTCGAGTTTCTTGAACTAGAGGTCGATCAAGTGAAAGATGGGACTCAATCTCTTGAACAGAACACGCCAATTCAAATCGAAGCGCAAGATTTGGTTGTTTTCAGCCCTGAAGGCA
>NZ_JAWOTL010000353.1:0-1019 GCF_033338835.1 Vibrio sp. Vb0888 | reverse complement strand
GCAATCGCTATGAGTAAAGAACCTAGTGAATCTTGGTATCAGCTACTGATGTCTGCGCATTATGAACTTAAGCAGTTCAAGAGCGTTGCGGGTGTATTGAAAACATTAACCACTAAATATCCAAAAAATAAGCGTTACTGGACTCAATTGTCTGGTATTTACATGGAGTTAAATCAAGAGCGCAATGCCCTTTCAACACTAGAAATGGCTCATAAGATGGGTCTCTTAGAAGGTGAGAAAGAATACCTACGTTTAGTAAACTTCCAAGCTTATCAAGGGGTACCTTTCCGCGCAGCGAAAACACTTCAAGCAGCCTTTGATAATGGTCATGTAGAACGCAACGCAAAAAATTCGGAAACACTTGGTTCGTTTTGGCAGCAAGCACAAGAACTTGAACAGGCTATCGACGTCTATCAGCAAGCTTACAATCTTGCTCCACAAGCAAAAACTCAAATAAAAATTGCTCGTCTAATGATTTTAGACAAGCAATATACGGAGGCGACGAAGTTTACGCAAAACGCCGCCCCAGATGCTAAGCACGAACAAAAAGGAGAGCTCTCTTACATTCGTGGCATGGCATATTTTGAGTTAAACCAACCGAGTAATGCTCTTAAAGCAATGAAAAGTGCGGCTCAATCTCCAGATATGAGAGCAATGGCGAGCCCTTGGATTAATTTCCTAGAGTCACAAGGGTAAGTCATGCATTTAGCATGGCGCGAAAATTAAGTGTGAGTCAGTCGCACGCCTGGGGAAGTGAAAGCTTCCCCTTTTTTCGTCGTTTTTCAGTTCTCAATCCGTTGTCATTGAAGGGTATGCAAACCAAAAGATCAACTGGTAACCACATAGAGATCATGATACTCTTCGCCTCCATTTTTCTGGCGGGATTATCACCAATCACCATTTCCATAATGGCTGATTCCTTGCCGCCAGTGCTATCGTTATAAGACTGTCGAAACTTTCCTTCGGCACTCAATCAATCCAATCAAAAGTGGAACAGTACAATGGGCAAAGGTACTCTC
>NZ_JAWOTL010000352.1:0-1021 GCF_033338835.1 Vibrio sp. Vb0888 | reverse complement strand
TAACCTACTAACGGGGCGCTATAAAGACTCGGCATTAGGTAAAACCTTTAAACGACTAGCTGATGACGTCAACGAACGCCGCAAAGTGAATGAAGATTATACGCCCGTCATTATTTCTGATTTTGAACTGGAACATGGTCGACAAGTCGCTTGGCTTGGTGCACCTATCGTTCAGCAAGGCTATTTGCACAGCTATGCTATGTTCCGTTTACCAAACAACGGCATTACCAAGCTGATCGCAGATAAGAACCGTGAATCGTCCATCAACACTCTACTGGTCGGCAGCGATCAGCAACCACGTACGATTAATACCAAGCAAGACAGTATTCAAAACAGTCTTGAAGTCATCGATAAAGCTTTAGCGGGACAAACCGACGTTGGCACCTACACCAATGGACTTGGCGAAGAAATTATCGCTGCATTTGCCCCAATTCAAACACGCGGCATTACATGGGCGCTCGTGGTTCAACTTCCAGAAAAGGAGGCGTTTTCACGCATTCATCAACTGGAAAAGCTCTTCGTTATCGCCATGCTAATCGCGATCATTCTTGTGGTGATTGCATCGCATTATTTGTCCAACTTCATTACATCACCACTGCTGAAACTGACTTGGGCAGCGGAGAAAGTATCCGCTGGCGACCTCGACGAAACGACATTCAATACCGAACGTAAAGATGAAATCGGTCGCTTGGCTATCAGCTTCGAACGTATGCAGCGCTCGATTCGAGAAAAAATCCAAACCATCAAACAGCAAAACGAAGAACTTGAAAGCAACATCAAGCTGATTCAGAAGCAAAATGATGAGTTGCAACTGGCTGATAAACTGAAAGATGAGTTCCTCGCAACAACCTCGCACGAATTGCGTACACCGCTACATGGCATGGTTGGGATAGCAGAAACCCTTGTGTCAGGAGCAAATGGAGTCATTCCCGCCAGTCAAAAATACCAACTTGATATCATTATCAAAAGTGGTCAACGCTTAGCTAACCTCGTAGACGATTTATTGGATTACCACAAAATG
>NZ_JAWOTL010000351.1:0-1022 GCF_033338835.1 Vibrio sp. Vb0888 | reverse complement strand
AGCATGGTCATCGGAAAACCTAGCGCATAAACATTCAGAGACGGTGCGGCGCGGTTCATCACACCAAAACTGATGTTCGCCAACAACATTGACACGATGGCGGGCAGCGCAAGTGCGAGAGAAGCCGCAAACATCCAACCAAACACATTGATCACGCCTTGCAGTGATAGGGCCGTGATGCCTGAGCCAACAGGCCACACCACAAAACTCTGAATAACGATGTCGATCACCAGTAAGTGCCCTTCTAGTGACAAAAAGAGTAAGGTCGAAAAAATCAAAAAGATACGGCCTAGAATCGCCACCGACAGACCATTCACAGGGTCGTTCATCATTGCCATACCTAAACCCATCTGCAAAGAAATGGTTTGGCCGAGCATGGTGAACACGTTAAACAGCATGTGCAGAATCAGACCGAACATCAAACCCCAAATCGCTTGCTCAAATGCCAGAAACAAAGAGGTTAATGAGAAGAGTTCAACCGTAGGCATTGTTGGCATTAATGGCGCTGTGATGACCACGATAGAGAGTGCTAATAAGCTGCGAACCCAAATCGGAATCAACGCGTCACCAAAAAATGGCATGGATAAAAATACCGCTCCCACACGAAAAAACGGCCACCAAAGTTGACCGAGAATTGCGGAGAGGTCTGCAAATGTGATGGCCATCAGCCAATCATCCCCGGAATGTTGTGGAACAAGAAATCAAACAGCTCCATGATTTTGCGAAGAATCCAGTGTCCTGCAAAAATCACCATCAACAGAGTGACGATCAGACGTGGTAAAAAGCTCAATGTCTGTTCGTTGATTTGCGTTGCCGCTTGGAATACCGCAATACCCAAACCCACAATCAGGCCTGGCACTACCAGTACGGCCACCATCAAGATGATGAGCCATACCGCATCAGAAAATAGAGTAACGGTTAATTCAGGTGTCATTATGGGCTCCTGTTAACCGAAACTGGCTGAAAGAGTGCCGACCGTCATCGCCCAGCCATCGACCAGAACGAACACCACCAACTTGAAT
>NZ_JAWOTL010000350.1:0-1023 GCF_033338835.1 Vibrio sp. Vb0888 | reverse complement strand
GATGGCTACGACGATGAACTCTTCCGCTAATTTCTTCCAAAGGTTATCGACAGCTGCATTGATCAGCGTAGAACGATCGTAAGTGGTGACGATTTCAACGCCATCCGGCAAGCTACGCTGTAAATCTTCCAGCTTGTCTTTAACTTTGCTGATCACCTCACTCGCGTTTTCGCCATAGCGCATCACGATCACGCCACCCACCGCTTCACCTTCGCCGTTAAGCTCAGAGATGCCGCGACGCATTTGCGGACCTAAGTTGATGTCAGCAATGTCGCCCAATAAGAGCGGTGTACCTTTGTCGGTCACTTTAAGCGGCAGCGATTTAATGTCTTCGATGCTGGTCAAGTAACCGGTGGTGCGAACCATGTGCTCAGCTTCAGCAACTTCAACTACGGATGCCCCCGTTTCTTGGTTGCCGTTTTGAATCGCCATGTTTACTTGTTGCAGCGTTAAGTTGTAAGCACGCAGCTTCGCCGGATCAATCTGGACTTGATACTGCTTAACCATACCGCCTACGGTTGCGACTTCAGAAACGCCATCGACGGTTTGCAGTTCGTACTTTAAGAACCAATCTTGCAAACTGCGCAGCTCGGCAAGGTCATGTTGACCCGTTTTGTCTTGCAATACATAGCTGTAGACCCAGCCCACACCCGTAGCATCTGGGCCTAAGGTTGGTTTTGCACTTGGTGGTAATTTAGGTGCAACTTGGCTTAGGTATTCCAAAACACGTGAACGTGCCCAGTACATGTCGGTATCGTCGTTGAAAATGATGTAAACGTACGAATCCCCGAAGAACGAATACCCACGAACGGTTTCTGCACCCGGTACGGCGAGCATCGCGGTGGTTAGCGGATAAGTGACTTGATCTTCCACCACTTGCGGTGCTTGACCCGGGTAGCTGGTTTTGATGATCACCTGAACATCAGAAAGATCCGGAATTGCGTCAACAGGCGTATTCTTTACACTGTAAAGTCCCGCTAAAACAAGCATTAAGGTCGCGATCAAAACCATAAAGCGGTTATT
>NZ_JAWOTL010000349.1:0-1026 GCF_033338835.1 Vibrio sp. Vb0888 | reverse complement strand
ACTTCTGGGTTTATTACCTCAGGCGACAAAACCATTTCTGCGTTACAAGGGACGACCTTAAACGGTGAGGCAATGACGATGTTCCCAGGAGAGGTGCCTAAGAAGCTACCCAATGCTGCCTATTGGCAAAACAGTGGTTTCGACTTTACTTCCTTCCGTCCTATGCCGTCAGCAAGTGATGAACCGATGAAACACATACGTCTAGATAAAGCACTGGATTATCTGCTAGGAGACAAATTGAAATGAGCGAATTGAAGCAGAAACAAATTTTCTCTGACAAAGCACTAGAGAAAGAGCAGCAATCGGATTCACCAGAGTTAACGGCGCAAAAGACATTCAGTGAAAAAGAAACTTTTGTACCAGTGAAGATAGAAGAAGATCGAATTGAAACCGAACAAGAACTGCAACTTGAACACGTGATTCGCCCTAGGCCGGGCAGAAAATGGCTCGCAACCGGCGTGTTTGCTACTTTTGCCGGATTGGTCGGGTGGCAGGCTGTGGACTCAGTTGTCACTGCGGTGCAAACGGCTGACTGGCTAGCATTAGGTTGGGCGGGGTTCATGACTGCTGTGGCATCATTGGGCCTAGGTGCCATCGGTAAAGAACTCTGGAAGCTACGTAAATTAAGAAATCATTTCAGCATTCAAGAAGAAGCCGAACTGCTCGTTCACAGTGACAGTGTGGGTAAAGGCAAGGTGTTTTGCGAAAAGGTGGCGGAACAGAGTGGTGTATTAGCAGAAAACCCAGGCTTTGATCGCTGGCAGAACAGCATTAATCCAGCACACAGTGATGCGGAAATCCTTGATATGTACGATTCTATGGTCGTTAGTCAACAAGACAAGCTCGCTACAAAAGTGGTTTCTCAGCATGCGACTGAGTCTGCTGCGTTAGTTGCGGTAAGTCCACTCGCCGCCGCTGATATGTTGCTGGTGGCGTGGCGAAACTTCAAAATGATCGATAACTTATCCAAAGGGTATGGCGTTGAATTAGGTTATGCTTCGCGCATCAAGCTATTGAGATCGGTAT
>NZ_JAWOTL010000348.1:0-1026 GCF_033338835.1 Vibrio sp. Vb0888 | reverse complement strand
TTTGATGGCGGATTTGATCACTGGGATTTTCAGTTCGCTAGATGTCATTTCACGGCGAGTGTCGTTCACTTGGCGCTGCAATTTGAGTAGCTCAATACGCGGAACAACGCCTTCATCCGCCAACGGTTGGGTGATATCCAGTTCTTTCTTCGCGTATTGGTAGCTTTGGCGTAAGTTACGCACTCGCGCTTCAATCTCGACCAAGTCTTGCTGTTTTTGCTCAACTTGTTGATCGATCACCGACAGTTGGTTGCGTAGGTTATCCAAATCTTCGCGGTATTCTGCTTTTTGACGCTGAGTTAATTGTGGCTGCGTCTCTTCCAATACCGGTGGGAAAGTCAGTTTGCCGTAATCGAGAACGACGCTTTTTTCCCAATCTTGAATATTAAAATCGCGATTGACGGCAACGCTGTTGATAGAAGCAGAAAGTTGTAATACCGAGGCGGTCAGGTTGGCAACTTGTTGTTCACGTTCGCGGTAGTCCGAGCGAAAACGAGTATCGTCGATCAACAGAAGTTGCTGGCCTTTTTTCACCAGTTGTCCTTCCTTCACCAGAATTTCTTTGACGAGACCACCTTCCAAGTTTTGAACTACTTGGATTTGAGAAGAGGGAATTACTTTACCTTGACCGACGGTGACTTGGTCGATCTGTGCCCACGACGCCCAACCAATGGCTGCAACAAAAAACAACACCATAACCCACAACATTAGTCGGGCACTATTTGGGGTGTTGAGAAGCAGTGCGGCGGTTTTGTCATCGACAAAATCCAGCTCATCATTGCTGAGTTTGTTGTAGTTGTCTCGGCTCATCACATTCTCTGCTTATATAAATACGGATTATCTTTTTGATCTTATTATTATTACCCGATCATGTCAGCATTCCGGCTAATAAAAATAAGTAACAGAGGACATTCGCTCTGGTTACCCGTCTGGCTTCAGCCCGTTCTTGCTGAAAGGCTGAAGAGATTTTGAGGTATTGCTACTGAGCCTTAAACTTCGATTTGTCCAACTGATGTTTTTTTAGTT
>NZ_JAWOTL010000347.1:0-1026 GCF_033338835.1 Vibrio sp. Vb0888 | reverse complement strand
GAAGAAAAAGCGAAGTTCAATAAATAACTTCTCTGATTCAAAAACAAAAAGAGTCGCAATTGCGACTCTTTCTTTATTCTATGCTCAAACGCGGATTAACTTTGCGAAGTAGAATTCCACTCATAAATCAGATCGTATTGATCTTGCACTTGAGGAATCACAACAGGCTGTTGTACTTGCACTGCTGGCACAGTTTCCTCAACGGCTTGAACCACCGTTTTTGGTTGCCCTTCTATAGCTTGAGCCTCTGAAGGTAGAGTTTCTACCGATTGCTCTTCCGATGGCGTCACTTCTTCAACGTCACCGAGTGGATCTTCAAATTCCATCAATTGTGAGATAGACGAAGCCTCTTGCTCAAATGCTTGTTGTGAAGCAAGCAAATGAATAGTCAGCGTTAACTCACTGCCTTGTACACGCTTGATTTCTGTGCCCGCCACTGAATTCAATTTGGTAAGTGCATTTTCTAAACGGAAGAAATCAGCAGCAGACGTTACATTTAACACTTTCACGTTCACAGCTTTAGAAGACTTGCCTGAGACAACAACGGCGTTTTTACTTGCGTAGTAATCAGCAATACCATCCACCATTGCGGAAATAGCGTCTGCACCAGTTGCCGACCCGCTGCGTGGAGAAGTTTGCGCATCAATAATCTTTGCAGGCGCTTGGTCATACAAAGTCCAACGAATCTGCTCGCCTTGCGCACGAATAATTAATACCGCGTCCGCTGGGTAACGCTGGCTGGCTTGGCTAATTGGTTCAATGAAACCGCCCCAAAGATCTGACGTGTTCACGCCCGTGACATCGTCAAAATCCCCAACAGGAATCGTAATTGGAAGGCCACGAGCTTCCGTTGCTTTTTTCAACGCAGCAACGTTGACAGAATCAGAATGTTCCCATGCAATTGCGCGGTCGTAATCTTGCTCTTCCACCAGCCAAACCAAAATGTTGGCACGATTTGGTGACCATGAAGGCAACTGAGCTTGAGTCAAAAGCGATTGAATTTGCCCACTGTTAAACAACATTTTA
>NZ_JAWOTL010000346.1:0-1027 GCF_033338835.1 Vibrio sp. Vb0888 | reverse complement strand
GAGATATTGATTCATAGTGTTCTTTCGTTAATAAAAAATGGCCTTAATTATACCTGACTTTACGATCAATGCCTCGTTTTTAAAGGCGTTTTTAGTTTCGCCAGCGCAAACAATCACCAATCACTTGATCTGAAACTTCCTACATTTCGAGCTGAGCATTTCTTTTCCCATTCTTTTAGCTAACCAAAAACCTTACCTTAAAGAAGAAGTGAATACTTATTTACCTTAAAATTGGTATATACCAATAGCAAAATTATGTTGTAATTTACTTACCAATTGCATGTATTGGGGAAGAAATGGGGGAATGTTAGGCGATAAGTTGCCTAATATTAGTGATCGCTAAGATGAAAAAAGTGGAATAAAAGTGACCAGCTTCATAGTTATGTGCTTAACAACGCAGTGATTTCAGCCGATTAATAAAGGTATTTGAAAGGAGAAGGATAAAAAAAATCGACCTGAGGCGGTCGATTAAGGCAAACAAAGGAACGAAATAAAGAAAACTTAAAGAGGTTTAACCCACCATAGCCATTGGAGCCATGACAAATAAATGATTCGCACAAACCATTCTGTCGTGCATAACTTTTATTGGTTGTCCAAACTGCAGCGTTTTATGGCCATCAAGAATGAACTCTTCTTGACCGACATACGCACATAAGCTTGAAGCTTCGCCAGGTTCTAAAACGATGAAAACGCCTTCAGAATAGCGGTTAGATAGAAATACCATGTCCCCTTCTTCTGGTTCGTGCCCTGTTGATTGAGCATCGAAGAACCAACTCTTAGGCTGGACTGGTTTATGGAAGCGTTTTGCAGCTACACAGTAAAGTGTTAGCTCGGCCTGACGGTACTCATTGATATCGAGACAACGAATGCGTTCATTAAACGTTTGAAACGCACTAGCATCGTCGACTGTAAATTCGTTTTTTGAGAAGGCACAGTTGACCAACAGCTTACGGGATAGATTGGTTTGGAAAATCATTTCCTCCCCCAGATCCAGCATTAAGCAAGCTTTTTGCTCGTCAAAATACCA
>NZ_JAWOTL010000345.1:0-1027 GCF_033338835.1 Vibrio sp. Vb0888 | reverse complement strand
ATGTGTTTGAGGCGACTGACTACTATAAAACGCCTCGCGGACAGACTGAAGGCGGAGCCACGCGCATGTTGTTTTCTCATGCTCAGAAAACCCTAAGTTGGGATGCTTTTGCCTTCACTGAAACTTTATTAACTCAACCAGTGATGACCGTGATTGGTCAAAAAGTGGGAGCGTTTGGCGCTTATCGCGATGGTCAGGAGGTTTATGGTCGAGCTGTCGCATCAAAGGATCGCCAACTAGTTGATCTAGAAAACTGGTCTCACTATGAGTTGTATGATCATCCACAAGCAGTTGGCATGGCAATGGAGAAAGTCGCGCCCTTCTTGGATAAGCATTTGAAGTAATCTGAAATCAAGAGTGCCACCAAACCGGTCGCACTCTTTCTTCTCTGTTATTCCTATTTCTCAGTTAATAGCCATAGGTCAGTGACTATGTTTCGATGGACGCTCATCGTTCTATTTATATTGTTCGTATTTTTGATGGTGGTTGCTCTCGTCGTTACTCAAATCGAAAACTCGCAATACCGCAAGTACAAACAAAAGCAGCAACATCTGCAGCGCTCGATAACCGATGAGTCTAAAACCGCAATCGTCGTTTTCTCTCGCTCAGGAAATACCGCCACTCTGTCCGAACATATTGCCAACAAAACAAATGGGCATGTTTATGAAATTTTTGCCAAAAGCTACGCGCTCGGCATTCCAGGATGGATAAGTGCGTTGAAAGATGCCAGAAGTAATGTTGCAGAGATCGTCCCACAGCATATCGACCTCTCCTCTTACGATACGGTTTATCTCGGCTCTCCTATTTGGTTATACAGTCCAGCCCCACCTATTTGGCAATTTGTGAAAGACAACGATTTAACCAACAAACGGGTCATATTGTTTAACTCGTTCAATAGTAAATTTGAACAACACTTTATTGACGAATTTGCTGCATTAGTTCGAGCCAAAGGCGCAACAAGCTTCGAGCATCAATATGTAAAACGAGGAAGAATGGGAGACCAGAAATCGGAAGAGCGTCGTGTAGG
>NZ_JAWOTL010000344.1:0-1031 GCF_033338835.1 Vibrio sp. Vb0888 | reverse complement strand
GACGACCAATGCCTCGTTTTTCTAACTCTTTAACCAATGCCGCTTCCGTAAAGCGCGCAGGTGGCTTTGTAAAGTGCTGTTTAGGGTCAAGTGACTCTAAGCTTAGCTTATCGCCAAGTTGTACCGCAGGAAGGATTGTGTCCTCGTTTTTGCCCATTGGACGCTGTACGCGAGTCCAACCATCAAACTTAAGGATACGACCTTTCGCTTTTAGCGTGTATTCCGCCGCTTTTACGCTGATTGTGGTTGAATCATATTCTGCAGGTGTCATTTGACACGCAACGAACTGATTCCAGATCAGTGAGTAAAGCTTGTGAGCATCCGCATCTACACCTTGTAAGTCTTCTGCTTTCACTGATACATCAGATGGACGAATCGCTTCGTGCGCTTCTTGAGCACCTTCTTTGCTGCCGTACGTTAGTGGCTCAGCTGGAAGATACTTGTCACCAAATTCTGAACCAATGAAGTCACGAACAGCATCAACTGCTTCCGCACTCAAGTTAGTCGAGTCGGTACGCATATATGTGATGTAACCCGCTTCATACAGACGCTGAGCTAACATCATGGTTTTCTTAACGCCGTAACCTAAACGGGTACTTGCCGCTTGCTGCAATGTTGATGTGATGTATGGCGCAGAAGGCTTGCTCTTCGTCGGGCGGTCTTCGCGCTTACACACTTCGTAGCTCGCGTTTTCAAGGACAGAAATGGCTGCCTTAGTTTCTGTTTCGTTAACAGGTTTAAACGCAACGCCATCTTTCTGCGCAACCAGCAGTTTGAAATCTGACTTATCTTTAGTTTTGGTATTTGCGTGAATATCCCAGAATTCTTCTGGCACAAATGCGTTGATTTCACGCTCACGTTCTACCAATAGCTTCACCGCTACAGATTGAACACGACCAGCAGACAGGCCACGTGCCACTTTCTTCCATAACAATGGAGAAACCATGAACCCTACAACGCGGTCCATGAATCGACGAGCTTGCTGCGCATTAACGCCATCCATATTTAACTCGCCAGGAGTCTGGAAAGCT
>NZ_JAWOTL010000343.1:0-1031 GCF_033338835.1 Vibrio sp. Vb0888 | reverse complement strand
GGATGTTGAACTATCGCCAACAACCAGTGGGTCAACTCTATACTATGATGTGTACGCGAACTTGCCATTGCCGCCGCTTGCTCTAGCGTTTCCTTCGCTTGCGGAGACAATCTTTCGACCAACGCTGAAAGTGATAATGAAGCCATTATGTTTCCTTTAAACCGTAATTGTTATGTTGCGATCTTCCGTACGTTCATGTTTTTTCAGTACAGAGCCGACACCTAACTGACCTTGTTGCTTAGATATTTGAACTTGAGGCAATAGACTATGTTTAGTCGTGAGTTGCCATTTAACGTGCTTGTGTTTGCCAATGAAGTCACCTGCTACCTGTTTTATCGTTTTCAATGTATTGGTCTTGGGTAATAGATTTTTGACTTGCTTACTTTCCTTTGGGAGAAACTCAATTGTTGTACTTGCATTGATATTCCAGGCTTTTTTCCCTAGTGACGCACCAGCACCGAGTTGTGCAAACTGGCCTTCGGGCATACTTTTCGATGCCAAACGAGTTTGTTCAGATTTAGACAGTCGCATCCATTGACCTTGAAACTCGTGAATACGAATTTGGCAACCAGACAAACATTCCAAAATGCTCTTCAATGCACCTTTACTTCGTGTTGGAGATGCATACATGCCGCCATAATGCAGTGCTAGATCATTCCCATCGCCAGTCAATGACGACATGCAATCAGTTAATGGGGAGCGCTGATTTTTTGCATGCGCACGCGCTTGTATGGTTAACTGACTCAACTGCCAACTTCGCTAATAGAGGGATAAAAGCCGATGGTTAAAAATGTCATAGAAGTCCACCATCGCATGATCGCCTTCTTTCAGTCGATGCAATGCAAGCTCACTGTAATGCTGAGGCAGTACACCCTGCTCCCCCGTCAAGCCAATCAAATTTGTCTCAAGCGCTAATTTATCTTTACCTAATGGTTTAGTAGAAACGAGTTGCACATTCTCAAAGCCTAAAGACGCATTGACCTTTAAGTTGAGTTTCTCGTTTTTTGGTAATGCATCTGTTCCAATTTGCG
>NZ_JAWOTL010000342.1:0-1031 GCF_033338835.1 Vibrio sp. Vb0888 | reverse complement strand
TGGATGAGCGTGGCTTACTCAAGCAATCTGATATTGGCAACTTCATTAAATACGTAGTTGAAGCCATGGGCACTCGTCTAAGCGAAGAGATGTCTGAAGAGCAACAACAAAAACTCTCCAATAATCCATACACGTTCAAACCTTCTGAAGACAAAATGGCGGTATTCCACAGCCAAGTTCGTGCAAATTTGGATCTACCCACCAGCCAATATTACGAACATACACAGCACTACTTCACAGGCGGTCTAGGCTGGGAAAACTGGCAGACGGTTGGCCTGCAAGGAATCACCGATATCGCCGCACGCCTTGGTAAAGAGCAAAATGCGGTCACTCTGCGTAAAGCTCTCAATCATTTACCTAACGAGCCTCTATACGCACTGCTTGGTGCTCTTGAGCATGTCGACTTACAAGAACGACTAGCGCAGCGTATCGCAGAAAAAGCGCAGCAAGAGATTCACAGCGCAGAACCAGATTTGTTCTTGCTATCGGCATTAACTCGAGCGTTAGCAGGCGCTCCAACTGAAGTCTCTTTACCAGTACTAGAAGCGATTTTGCAAAGCCCTCGTTTAAGTCACCAAGAAGTACTGATCGGTATTGCGGGACGAGCATGGCATCTTCTTTCTGATGCAAAAATCGCTGAACAATTTTTGCTGCGACTCGCACAAACAGGCAATCAAACCCTGTTCAATCAATTATTTGCCGATTTAGTTATGCTGCCAGAGCTAAGAATGGTATTGCTACCTTTGCTGCACTCTAGCCCATCGGAAGAGCTAGCCACTGCACTCATCAAATTGCAGCAAGCCACAAAGGGATAAGAAAGGATTAAGGATGATAGGAGATCTACTGGCAATACTTGGACTGTGCTTTTTCTGTTTTCTATTTTGGCAACAACGACGTCAATCTGAGTTAGCCAAAGTTGCCATCTCACGAAAATGCGAGCAATTAGATCTTCAGCTCGTTAGCATCGCTTTTGGAGCACACAAACTGAAAACGCCAGACGGAGTCTGGCGTTGGCATACAGTGTATCAATT
>NZ_JAWOTL010000341.1:0-1031 GCF_033338835.1 Vibrio sp. Vb0888 | reverse complement strand
GGAGATTATAAATAGAGTTGAATATATATCTATTGATTTATTTATAAAATGAGACACAAAACATAAACATGAACAATAAAACGTTTGCTTGATTAAACTCTAAACAATTCTCACCCCGGTCGGCATCGCTCTTTCTGGCGTTAGTAACACACTTTCGGATTCATCATCCGTTTCTGCGCATAACAACATACATTCAGAGGTTTCACCGCGCATTTTGGCTTTGGCAAGATTACACAACACGACCACTTGTTTGCCCATCAACTCTTCCTCGGTGTAATAAGGCACTAAACTGGTTACGGTTTGCAGTGTTTTTTCACCAATATCAATCTGCACAATATACAGCTTGTCTGCATTTTGATGACGAGCTACTTCAATGATTTTTCCGGTACGAATTTCCAGTTTGGCAAAATCAGAGTAAGCGATAGTTTCCATAATTAAAACCTCAGTAAAGTTTTACTAAAAAGATAACGTTTACACTATCAGTAAGCTTAATAAATACAAGTGGTAAAGATCTCATTTCCGAAAGCAAATCCTCTATCAAATTGCACTTATTACACAATGGGTGTTTAATACTTTCAGTCAAAATTTTTTAGCCACTAAAGGTTCTATATGGCAACGATCAAGGATGTCGCGAAAGAAGCCGGCGTTTCGGTCGCAACGGTTTCTCGCGTGATCAACAAGTCCCCAAAAGCCAGTCAATCATCGGTAGAGTCGGTCACCAAAGCAATGAGCAAATTGGGTTACAGACCCAATGCCGCAGCTCGCGCACTGGTGAGTCAAAGCACAAATACCATGGGTGTGTTGGTGAGTGATGTGTCCGATCCTTTCTTCGGCACGCTGGTCAAATCCGTCGATAATGTCGCGCGCGAAAATGGCAAACATATCTTGATTGGCAACGGTTACCATAATCCAGAAGATGAACGTCAAGCCCTAGAATTGCTGATCAACAGCCGTTGCGATGCAATAGTCATCCACTCGAAAGGCTTATCTGATGAGGAGCTAATTGGCTACGCCCAAGAAGTGAAAGGTAT
>NZ_JAWOTL010000340.1:0-1035 GCF_033338835.1 Vibrio sp. Vb0888 | reverse complement strand
TGCAGAATTACGTGTGGATATGCGTCTACATATTGCAAAGCTACATCAAGAACTTAAGTCAACCATGATCTACGTAACGCACGACCAAGTCGAAGCCATGACATTAGCAGATAAAATCGTCGTGCTTCGTGATGGTAAAGTTGAGCAAGTTGGCTCACCAATGGATCTCTACCATAACCCTGTTAACAGATTTGTTGCCGGATTTATTGGCTCGCCTAAAATGAATTTTCTTCCTTGTACCGTTGAAGCTTGGGATGAAACGAGATTAACAGTGAGTCTAGATGTGGGTCATTCAATCACTTTACCGATAAAAACAGCTCAGGTTGAAATAGGTAAAAATCTAACGTTAGGTATTAGACCAGAACACCTCACGACAAATCCAGATATGATCACACTTGCATTCCAATGTGAAGTGGTCGAGAGACTGGGAGGCATGACTTACATCTTTGGCCAATGTGGCGGCGTGGATGACTTCAAATACCTTCATCATGGGGACACACAAGTACAGCCTGGTGAGTCAATTTCGCTATTTACATCACCTTCCCATTTACACATTTTTGAACCTGATGGAAACGTCATTAAATTTGATTCTGTACAATCAACACATTAGCGCTTTAGTGCCAAAGAGCATTCAGAATGCTCTTTGGCATGCTAGGACCGTCCGATAAAAACAATATAGGGTAATCTTTTGGCTACACTTAAAGACATTGCACAAAGAGCGAAGATTTCTACTTCCACTATTTCTCGCTTTCTTAACGAAGACCCTACTTTGTCTGTAAGTGAAGACAAAAAACGGGCCATTTTGGAGGCAGTAGAGTCTCTTGGCTATCAATCCCCTAAACGCAGTAAAAAACAGTTTGTTCATCATGAAGTAACCAAAACGAATGAGCCATTTGGCGTACGTGATGTTGTTATGTTGAACTTTTTAACGCCGACACAGGAAATAGACGACCCGTATTTCACTTCTATTCGTGCTGGCATTCAAAATCGATGCTTAGAAAAAGGAGTCGATTTAAGAACACTCCATTTAGACCA
>NZ_JAWOTL010000339.1:0-1036 GCF_033338835.1 Vibrio sp. Vb0888 | reverse complement strand
TCCGATCTTCGCTACCGCAGGATGCGTCATGAATACTTCTTCAATCTCACGAGGATACACATTGAAGCCACCTCGAATGATCAAGTCTTTCATCCTGTCGACAATAAACAGATTACCCGACTCATCAAATCGCCCGACGTCACCGGTATGGAACCAACCACTTTGCAACACCGATTCCGTCACTTCTGGGCGATCAAGATAACCTTTCATGACGTTGTGCCCGCGCACAATAATTTCGCCTTCCTCACCGACAGGGAGAGCATGGCCGTCAAGATCAACGACTTTCACCTCAACACCTTGAATCGGTTGCCCGACAGAGCCCGGTACTCGCTCTTGATCAAGGTGATTAAAACACGCTATCGGACTGGTTTCGGACAAGCCGTAACCTTCTAGAATTGGTACATTGAATCGTGCTTCAAAGGTCTTAAATACTTCTGTCGGTAGCGACGAGCCTCCACTAACGGCTACTCGTAGCGACGAAATATCGCAATTATGTTCAACATGCAGCAAACCAATGTACATCGTAGGCACACCGGCAAAGAGCGTCACTCGATGCTTTTCGATCAGCTCCAACACATGTTTCGGTTCAAATCGAGGGACTAAAACCAAAGTTGCACCGCTTTGCACGCTAGCATTGAGATGCACGGTTTGACCGAATGTATGAAACAGTGGCAACGTTACTAGATGAACATCATCAGCCTGACTCGCCATGATGTTCTGAGCCACAAGCGCATTCATTACGATGTTTTGCTGCGTGAGCTCTGCTCCTTTGGGCAGTCCCGTTGTGCCTGATGTATACAAAATCACACAAGTGTCATCCGCATCGCGAGCAACGTAATCCGCCAAAGGTTCGATATCTTCTATAAAAGACGTCAGTGTCGGTAAACCTTGGTACTCTTTTTGCGTTTGATCTTGCGTCATTACGATCATCGTTTCACACGCATCCACCTCTTTAAACGCTTTCATGCCTTCTTTCGCCATTGGCAGTTCGGGCGTTCCTTCAAAACAGAAGTAATACTTCGCTTTCGAATCTTCT
>NZ_JAWOTL010000338.1:0-1040 GCF_033338835.1 Vibrio sp. Vb0888 | reverse complement strand
AGGGCTGCTTTTCTTCCTTGATTTGTTTCGCGTTGAAGGCCAACAGCGCCTGATTTTAATCTTCTACAAGAGGCACGCCTATTGAACGAACTGAGGCGTAAATTTGGTCATCAATAGTAATTGTTATATGAGTGACTGAGGCATTTCCTATCGCCAATGTCGAATACCATTGAGGATTGCGCCAATCCACGCCCAAAACATGAGCGAGAATTATTCGAATTACGCCACCATGCGTGACAATTAACAAGTTGTCATTGATATCGTTAATGATTTGAGACCAAGCGCGACTAACGCGCTGAGAAAATGTGCTTAAGCTCTCGGCATTAGGCAACGAATGGTGAGCGGGTGATTGCCAAAAGGCATCGAGTTTTTTCCAATGTTCAGTAAGCAAATCAAATGGCATGCCATCGAAGTCACCAAAGTCCATTTCTTGCAGATCGTCTTCGGTGGTCATTGGCAACAATTGTTGCTCAGCTAATATTTGCGCCAAATCGTGACAACGAGAAAGCGGCGACGATATTATCCCCGCTACGTCGTATCCGTTGGTTTTCCAAGCCATGGCGATTCGCTGCTGCTCGGCCTCTTTCACTTTGAGATCAGTCTGACCATGTAAGCCAGGCGCTGCGTCTACTTTTCCATGACGCATAAGATAGATATTGAGCGTTTTCATTACCTTCGTATCCTATTCTTTAAGAACCAATGGCAACCCTGCCGCAACAAACGTTACTCGAGAGCATACTTGAGCAAGTTGTTGATTCATGCGCCCTGCATTATCAACAAAATAGCGGCTCACAGCACCCAGCGGCACGATGCCCATTCCCACCTCGTTAGAGACAAAAATCAGTGTCGCGCGAGAATTTTCAACCGCTTGAGTGAGCTTTTCTATCTCTTGTTCTAATAACTCGTTACTGCAGGCTTCACCTAGATCAAAAATCCAGTTGTTCAGCCACAGCGTTAAGCAATCAACCAATACAACGTCATTAGCATCAAAATGAGCAAGTAAATCAGGAAGTCGAAGGTGGCATTCGTGTTCATGCCAC
>NZ_JAWOTL010000337.1:0-1041 GCF_033338835.1 Vibrio sp. Vb0888 | reverse complement strand
CACTACTTTACTGCTTGCGTCGGCAAGTGCCATCGCCGAGCCAAACATCACCATTTCTACCACGACCAACAGCCGTGACTTCCCGCTAAGTGCAGAGCAGCCTTTGGTTGTGCCTCTAACCAAAGACGGATACACGCTTAAAATCACGGGCGTTGAAGGCGACTGCGTTGCACCTGATGGTCAGAAAGTGAAGTTCAACAAACCTATCGCGCGAAATTGTGGCAAGCCGACCGAAGTGCCACTCAAAGTTCGCTTTACTGGCGACTATTCCTTCGCTTATGACGACGCGGCTAAGACGTTGCTGTTTAAGCGAGAGCCGAAAAAAGCAGCAAAAACCGAATTTAAACGCCCGATCCCGCAAGTACAATGTGAAGTCTACCAAGGCGGTGAAGTGACGATCGCTGTGGGGGATAGCTTTCCTGAAGGCACCAAGTTACGCGATGCTTATTCAGGTCAAATGGTTGAAGTGAAAGAGCAGAAAGTATCGCTGACGCCAAGTAAAGACTCTGGTGGCTTAGTGCTGCTAGAGCCTGTGCAGAAAACCAAAGAGGCGGTGCTATTTGATTACCGAAACGCGAACATTTACTTCGTGATGGTTGATCGTTTCAACAACGCAGACGCAAGTAACGACAACAGTTATGGGCGTAAAAAAGACGGCAAAGATGAAGTTGGCACGTTCCACGGCGGTGACCTTAAAGGTGTAATTGAGAAACTGGATTACATCAAGAGCCTAGGTACAGACGCGATTTGGTTGTCGCCAATCGTTGAACAAGTGCACGGCTTTGTCGGTGGTGGCGATAGTGGCTCATTCCCGTTTTATGCATACCACGGCTACTGGACGCGCGATTTCACCAAGATTGATGAGAACTTCGGTAACGAAGAAGATTTAAAAACGCTGGTGGAAGAGGCGCACAAACGTGGCCTCAAAGTCTTGATGGATGCGGTTATCAACCATTCTGGTTACTCAACATTGGCGGATCTACAGTTTGATGGGATCGATGTGTTAAAGCCTAATGCCGAACTGCCCAAGAAATGGGGCGA
>NZ_JAWOTL010000336.1:0-1042 GCF_033338835.1 Vibrio sp. Vb0888 | reverse complement strand
GGATCTTTCAGCAACCGAATGTGATGGCTAGCTTTCTCGCTACTGGATTAGTCATTGCCAGTTACCTTCTAGCTCGTCAACCCTATAAGTACTCACGTAAGCTAAGCGACGTTTACCTTTTATATGCCGTACCTGTTGTTACCTTGCCGTTGATTGTCGCGTTAGCTTCGCGCACAGGATGGCTAGCGACCATCATCGGTTTGTTGTTAGTGATTCCTTATATGTATCGCTTTGCAACCAAAGGCCGCTTTATTCGCTGGATCGCGGCTTTGGTTACGGGCTTGGTGCTCTCGTTCGTTGTAATGAGCATTGCATTCCCGGATGGAAGTGGACTGGCGGCAGAGAAAGTGAATATGGAATCGCCTCGAGCGTACACTTTCCCTCAAACCTTGGATATGGTGATCGAGAAACCGTTCACTGGCTACGGTTACGGTAAGTTTGAATCTGAGTACATGCTGTACACCGCGCGCCAGCATGCGCTGAATGAGAACTATCCTGCAGGCTTGCCATCGATGGATCATCCACACAATGAAATGTTGTACTGGGGCGTAGAAGGTGGGCTTCTGCCTGTATTAGGCATAATCCTCGCAATAGGATTGGTTTTACATAGGATTTATCAAGCCAAACGTGGCACACGCCTAGCGTTGCTTGCGTTATTTATTCCTATCGTACTTCACTCTCAGTTGGAATATCCGTTTTATCACTCTCTCGTGCACTGGCTGATTTTCATCATTTTGCTGTATTGGGTCGACCAGCGTGTCTCGCGCTATCGCCAAGTTGGGTTTAGCAAAGTGACCAAAAGTCTACTGCGCGTTTTTAGCTTGGTAATTCCGGCCGTGTTTACCTTCTATATGGTGAGCGCACTACACACGAACTACATTCTGACGAAGTTCGAAACTACGCGACCGACTAACCCTGATATTTTGAATCAGGTAAGTAACCCGGTCGTATGGAAAGACAGATTTGACTGGGACGTTTACAGTACCTTTTTGAATATTGGTCTGTACAAGCAAGATCCAAGTTTGATTCAACCTTATATTGA
>NZ_JAWOTL010000335.1:0-1042 GCF_033338835.1 Vibrio sp. Vb0888 | reverse complement strand
TTCTTGATATTTTGCCTAAAAATCAGAGAGACGTATTGCAAGCGGTTTATCTCGAAGAGCTGCCACATCAGCAAGTTGCGGAACTTTTTGACATACCGCTAGGCACGGTGAAGTCTCGGTTAAGACTCGCAGTAGAAAAGTTAAGGCACTCAATGCATACGGAGCAACTATGAACAAACACCCAGATAACAGCTTGTTAGAAGCATACGCTTCGGGCAGCATTGATGCGGTTTCTGGTCTTGTGGTCGCCACACATTTAGAGACGTGCTCAAAGTGCCGAGCGTATGTAAACCAAGTAGAAGCAAGTCAAGCAAATACAGTGAGCGAAAGTCCATCAGAGTATTCACCTGAGTTTGATGACATGTTTAACGACATTATTAACGCAGAACCTGTAAACGACAATGTGGTGATTCAAGATATAGCTTTCGTCAATGTCGCAGGTAAAAGCTTCGAGCTTCCAAAAACGTTAGTGCGCTTTTCTGATTTGGTGGGATCGTGGCGAAGCTACGGTGGGAAGGTTTTTAGTGCACAAATTGATTTTGGTGAAGATGCCCGAGTGAGCCTGATGTACATCGGCGAAAATGTACAAATCCCGCAACACACGCACAGAGGGTTGGAATCCACACTGGTTCTGCATGGTGGATTTAGCGATGAAGACGGGCAGTATGAAGAAGGCGACTTGATGATACGAGATGCCTCAGTCAAACACAGCCCCTTTACTCAGGAAGGTGAAGACTGTTTGTGTTTAACGGTACTCACTGAGCCAATGATTTTCACGCAAGGTGTTGCACGAATCTTCAACTTGTTTGGCAAAGGGCTTTACCCGTAAGCCTCGAACGCCGCGTTTTGTATAGAAAAAACCACCGTATTGTGCGGTGGTTTTTTATTCTTACTTTTGCGCAAATTTGCGGTCGTTAGTGCTTATGCCGCGCTTTTTCCAAAAGATCCGTAAAGTAATGACGCAGTGAATACAACATGATCAAGCTTGGGACCACCATTACGGCTGTGAGAATGAAAAACGTGCTCCAGTCATTTAGGTAGT
>NZ_JAWOTL010000334.1:0-1044 GCF_033338835.1 Vibrio sp. Vb0888 | reverse complement strand
CCAGGTATGACGGCATTCTGGGGCGACGATAGCGAAGGCATGAAGCTGGTTCAGCAAATCTCCAAACTGTCCGAATCTGAGCCGGGAGAGTTCCGAACTCACCATTACATTCGCGGCGTTTGCTCAGCGTTTTACATGAAAGAAGCGATGGAATGGGCGAAGGACAACGGCGGCATTACGGGTGAAAACATCAAGAAAGGCATGTACGTACACAAAAACTGGGTTCCGAAAGGTCTAGAAGGCGTGTGTATTCCTGCTAACTGGCAACCAGAAGATCACCGCGGCACTACCACCGTAAACGTGTTTATGGGTAACAACCAAGGCGGTGCAGTAGACATCAAGAAAGTGTCTCAGGTGACATTGTCACGCCGTGACGATTGGCTAGGTTACTAACAACAAAACAAGAACAGGTGAGGGGGTGCGATATACATCATCCCTTCCCCTGCACAAGGAGTGGCTTGATGAGTGAATTAGCAAGGGATATCGAACCAGCGGAGATCTTACTCTCGGTAAACAACATCGAAGTGGTCTACGACGAAGTTATTTTGGTTCTGCGTGGCGTGAGCCTTGAAGTACCTAAAGGTCAAATCGTGACGCTGTTAGGCGCGAACGGGGCAGGTAAATCGACCACACTAAAAGCCATTTCGGGTTTGTTAAAAACCGAAGATGGTGAAGTGACTCGCGGTGAAATTAACTTCATGGGCGAGCGTATCGACAACAAGAGCCCTGAAGAGATTGTCCGTTCGGGCATTTTCCAAGTGATGGAAGGGCGTAGAATCGTCGAAGACATGACGGTTATTGAGAACCTTCGTTTAGGTGCGTTTACCCGCAACGACAACGAAGTAGAGAAAGACATCGAAATGGTGTTTGACTACTTCCCTAGATTGAAAGAACGTACTGGTCTCGCGGGCTATTTGTCGGGCGGTGAGCAGCAAATGCTGGCAATTGGCCGCGCATTGATGGCGCGCCCGAAAATGATCTTACTTGATGAACCGTCGATGGGGCTTTCACCACTGTTGGTGAAAGAGGTGTTCAGCATCATCG
>NZ_JAWOTL010000333.1:0-1044 GCF_033338835.1 Vibrio sp. Vb0888 | reverse complement strand
CAATAACTTAATTAAACGTTCATTTTTATATTTATATCAGCATGGTAAATTTCGCACCCCAAGTGTTAAATTAACCAAGCAAATCCAAAGACCAATTTCATTCAGTTAATCTATAGTGTAGAGCGCCATTTCTCCTCACAGTTATCGGCTCAAAACGTGCGCCTCAAACATTCATCTAAAGTCATTCAGGCCTAAATCCTCGGCATAAAAAAAGCAGCCCGAAGGCTGCTTTTTTATTAAGACAAGAGATGCTAGTTCGATGTATTCGCAGAAATATCTGAAGATACTGACGACTTTCTAAAACGACCAATGACACGCTGGAAGAAGCGCTTAATCGCTCGAAAGATGTTTTTAATATCTTCAAGCATTAGATACAGACAAGGCACTAACACCAACGTCAGGACTGTGGCATACAGCACAGCAAAGCCCAAAGCGACGGCCATTGGTATTACGAAACGTGCTTGTAGACTGGTTTCGAACATAATAGGCAATACACCCGCAAAGGTCGTGATGGATGTCAGCGTAATCGCTCGAAAACGCGCACAACCAGCCTCAACCACCGCCTGCTTGATGCTCATTCCTTTCTCTCGCACTTGGTTCACATAATCTGTCATCACCAACGAGTCGTTGATCACCACACCTGCGGCTGCGATCAAACCGAATGTCGACATCATGCTAATGTCTAGCCCCAACCAGAAATGTCCCCAAATCGCCCCTGTTAAACTAAACGGGATAACGGACATCACGATAAGAGGCTGGGTATAGCTCTTCAATGGTACGGCAAGCAAGATATAAACAATGATCATCCCTGCCACAAAGAACATGATTTGTTCGTTGCGTTGCGCGGCTTGCTCTTCGATGTCACCACCCAGCTCTGTTTTGACACTTGGGTGAAGCTTCTTCATATCAGGCAAAATACTATCGTCGATGATTTTCACAATTTCTTGTGGCTCAACGAGTTCTTCATCAATAGAGCCGTACACATAAACGGTTTGATAACCACCTTCGCGACGAATTGTGCTAACCCCAGGCTGCTCACTGATA
>NZ_JAWOTL010000332.1:0-1045 GCF_033338835.1 Vibrio sp. Vb0888 | reverse complement strand
AGAGAACTTATCATCAATCGCCGGAGATTTGGTCTGGATTGAAAAATGACCAATGATGCTTGGTTTTGATTTCCTATTGTTCGAAAAACTTGAATAAGTAGCTCGAATCGCTCTGCTCATGATTATTTTTCTCCAAACTAAAATAAAACCATGTCGATAGCCATGAGCTGAAACGCGATTTGCAGACAGCCACCAAGGCGAACGAGGAGAAGAAGTATGAGCACATTCAGAGAAATTCGTCAGTTGATTCCATCGCAACCTACCGCTGACGGTGATGGTGTTAAAATTCGTCGAGTTGCAGGTTTTAACAACGCGAGCTTTTCACCATTTTTAATGATGGATGAGCTGAAATCCGATCTACGTTCTGACTACATTGGTGGCTTTCCTCCTCATCCTCATCGTGGGATTGAAACGCTGACTTATATGCTGAAAGGTCATTTTCAACATCGTGATCACATGAACAATGTCGGCGAATTGCGTTCAGGTGGTGCACAATGGATGGCGGCAGGTCGCGGAGTAATACACAGTGAAATGCCAATTATGCAAGACGGTGAGCTGCATGGTTTTCAGATATGGATTAATCAACCAGCCAAAGACAAAATGAAACCCGCTCAATACCACGATTTTCAACCAGAAACGATCACGGAATTTGACAATGCAAAGACAGGGCTTGTTCGTGTCATTGCTGGTGAATTGATGATTGCGGGAGAACGAATTGTTGGACCGTTGACTCAAACTGGTGTTGTGGCAACTGTTGCTGATTGGCGGCCTCATAGAGGAGCCACGCTTGAGCTAGCTTTGGACGCTGACCATAACATGATGATTTATGCGTACCAAGGCAGTGTCGAGATAAATCAACGCACTGTAAAGCAAGGTGAGATGGCGCTGTTATCAAAAGGAGAGGCCGCAAAGTTTACTGCGGCAGACAACAGTGGGGTCCTGCTCTTTATAGGTGAACCAATCAATGAGCCGGTGGTTCACTATGGCCCATTTGTCATGAACAGTATCGAAGAAATTGAACAAGCGATTCAAGACTACAACTCAG
>NZ_JAWOTL010000331.1:0-1045 GCF_033338835.1 Vibrio sp. Vb0888 | reverse complement strand
TATCGCCACATCCAAATCGTTGCAAAGCGCCTTCATTAATCGCTTGCAAGCATCGAGCATGGCGTCGTTCATTCGAACCGATTTGAGGCCACAACGTTTAGAATCTTCGCAGATATTACTGAATTTCTGTGCTTCGAGCTTTTTCACAAGTTTGTGCAGCAACGTTGGCGAGATGTCGATAGAAATACCGAGCAAAGGCTCATTGTTGGTGGCAAATGCTTCACACTCTAGAGGCATAGGTACACCCACCACCAAATAGTCATCCGGACCATACTGAACTGGCGTTTGCCCTATATGGATGTTTTTATGCCCTTGGCCAAGCACAATGATCCCTGATTGATACACAAATGGTTGACGGTTATTGCCTTTGCTACTGCGATAAAACCAAACGCCTTCGATAGCAGTTTGCTTGATGCCTTCTAAATTGTGCAGATCATGCTTTTCAACATACTGCTGCATGGTTTCGGCTAATGTGTTCATGTAATGCTCCATAAACCGTCAATCGGTCTACGCTCTGTTGTCATTTTGCTCACTATACTTTCTCTTCTATTTCCGATTCCAGCGCTATAACAACAATTTTGTAGAAATAGGCAAGTAATTTACAGAAATCGACCTACAACACGACAAAAAGTCGTACTAATATGCACGTATTCAATCTCCTCAACTGGAAACAAGAGGTCTGCAATGAACTTTTCTTATGTCAACCCAACCAAAATTTTCTTTGGCCAACAACAAATCGCAGCAATCAAAGACGAGATCCCAGCGGATCAAAAGGTCTTGGTGATTTACGGTGGTGGCTCAATCAAAAAGAACGGCGTATACGACCAAGTAGCAGAAGCGCTCACTGGCCACGAATGGTCTGAGTTTTCTGGTGTAGAACCAAACCCAACAAAAGAAACATTGGATAAAGCGGTCGCTATCGTAAAAGATCAAAACATCGACTTTATTCTTGCTGTTGGTGGTGGTTCGGTTATCGACGGTTCTAAATACGTTGCGGCAGCATCAAAGTACGATGGTGACGGTTGGGACATTATGATCGGTAAGC
>NZ_JAWOTL010000330.1:0-1045 GCF_033338835.1 Vibrio sp. Vb0888 | reverse complement strand
TAGCTTACCGCCAGCCCACATGTATCCGCCGAAGACACACACAAGGATAGTGAGGACTCCTAAAAACTTTTGCATCTTGTGACTCCTAAGAGGACATTAATTGGTTGAGTTGTTTCAGCGCTTGTTTATGAAGCTGACAAATTCGAGGTGGCGTCAGATCCAAGACGAGGGCTATTTCGTGTAAATTGAGTTCGTGTTGATAAAACAGCGTCAGTAGCAATTGATCTCGCTTTGACAGTCGGCCTAGTGCGCTGTCTAAGCTACGACGAATGTGCTCGTGCTCCATGCCGTCGTATTGACCACCAAAGTGGCTGTCGGTGCTGTTTTCCATCAGTTGATCGAGACTTTGCATTTCACCTGCAAGCGCCGCGTTTTGACGGTTGTAATAATCTTGCTCGTCGGTGCCGAGAGCTTTGATGATTTCTGAGTCCGTTGGCATACGACCTAACGAGCGGGTGAGGTCACGAGTGACGTCGTTAAGCTCATGGGCTTGCTGACGTGTCTTACGTGAGCGCCAGTCTAAACGGCGCAGCTCATCTAAGATCGCGCCACGTACGCGGCAAACCGCAAATGCCGGGAAGTGAGTATCGTCAATGTCTCCATAACGACGTCCTGCTTCAACCAGCGCGATAAGACCAATTTGCTGCATATCTTCGATACTGCAATGGGAAGTGGCATGAACGCGCAGCTGGTTAACTACGCGTTTCACCATCACTTGATGACGTTGCAAAAGTGCGTTTTCATCAATCGGGCGTGATGGTGTGTTCACTTCCTCTGGTGCGGTGTACGTTTCTTGAGGGTTCATGTCTAACATGGTTGTGCTCCGTTATTGCACAACGTATTTCGTCAGCAGTACATCATCGATATCACGCACGATGTCAGTCTTCGCAAAGGCTACCAACAGCGTTTGCTTCACTTCGTTTTGCAGAATATCGATCGCGCCTGTCTGTTGCAGTTCATCGAAAGTTTTGTCGCTAAACAGCTTCAAAAGCGAGTTTTGAACCATTGGCATGTAGTTATCGATGTCTTTAATACGTTCTGGTCG
>NZ_JAWOTL010000329.1:0-1046 GCF_033338835.1 Vibrio sp. Vb0888 | reverse complement strand
CATGATGCCCGTTAAGGTAAAGACTGCCAGAGGAATAATCGCGACGACGTACGTATTCATGCCATGAGCTTTGGTGGTCATCCACAAGACGATGGTGAGGGCGAAGGTCACGTAAACCACCATTGCGCGCCAGCTCTTTTTGAAAGTGCCATCCAACTTGAGTTTCATTTCTGGCTCGCTCGATGGGAACAGCTTTTGCAGTAAGAACCAAGCGATGGTCAATTGCACTAAGACAAAAGGTAAGCCCATCATCATCCATGAGAGGAAGTCGATGGTGTTTTCTCCAGTGAGATATTGCAGTGCGATGGCGTTCGGTGGCGTACCTATTGGCGTAGCAATACCACCCGTATTGGCGGCTATTGGAATACACAAAACCAGTGCTTTAATGCCTAAGTCACCTTTCGGTGCCGACGCCACAATAGGGCCAAGTAGCGCTAACATCATGACCGTTGTTGCGGTATTGGACATGAACATGGAAAACACCGCGGTGATCAACATCAGCCCGAGCATGATGAATTTAGGCTGGTTGCCAAACGGTTTAAGCAACACGCGAGCGAGGTTGTTGTCGAGCTCATACTTAGAGGCGGCAATCGCTAATGCGAAGCCGCCCATAAAAAGAATAATGATTGGTGACGAAAAGGCAGAGAAGATATCAGTGTAGTTGATCAGCTCACCAAGATCGTGCCCTGGTGGTGGATTGCGAAACAGATGCAAGCCTTTGTCGGAAATCATGATCAGTTCGAGAGCGATAATAAGAATGGACGTAGCAAAAACGGGAACCGGCTCAAGAACCCAAAGTAGGGCAGCAAGAAGAAAAATAGCCAACAGGCGATGCTGAATTAAAGTGAGATCATCAATGGGAATAGCATCAATCGGCATCATCAAAACACCGAGCGGAATTAAAAAACACACCAGCAATTTAGCCAGTGTGCTGACATTCATCTTTGGCATTGGTAGCCCCTCTAAATATTCATCCTAAGCGCAGGATAAATGATTGTGGATTGAGGGTCTTAGAGGCAGGTATGAGTTTGGAGAAGAGAGTCTAA
>NZ_JAWOTL010000328.1:0-1050 GCF_033338835.1 Vibrio sp. Vb0888 | reverse complement strand
GATGGCACCGGTAAGTCGAGCTCCATTGGCAATATGGTGCCAACCAAGCAAGCAACCGTCGCAAGCAGAGAAGAAAGCAATACAAAGCGTCCCATTCGCTTGGTTAGCAACCGAGCTGTCGCACCAGGCATCAATAACAGCGCACCCACTAACACGGCACCAATGATCTTCACTGCGGCGATCGTCACTAAAGTGATCATCATGACGAATAGGTAATCGTAAAAGCTGGTATTGAAGCCACGCACGCGAGCAATATCTGGGCTGATACACGTGAGCAAAATGCGATTAAATGTCGGAATCAGCAGCAGCAGGATGATCAAGCAGCTCACTGCAAGCAACGTGATGTCTCTATCGGTCACCGTCAAAATCGAACCAAACAGTACGTTTTCCAGCATGTGTATGTTGATCTTACGTGCGCCGTACATCAGCAACGCCGCCCCGACCGCCAGAGCTAACGCCAGAAATACCCCGACCAACGTGTCATAAGGTACATTGGTGCGATTTCTCACGAAGTGCAGCAGCAACGCAAAGATCATGCAGAAGCTAAACAACCCTATGATTGGGTTTTCTGGCGGTTCACCAAGTAAAACACCAATAGCGATACCCGTCAGTGCTGCGTGGCCAACTGCTTCGGAGAAAAACGCCAAACGCTTAGCAATCACTAATGTGCCCAGCCCACCGAGTAGCGGCCCCAAAATCAGCGCAGCGACCATCGCGTTCACCATGAAAGCGTACGCAAAGCTGTCGCTCAACCATCCAGCGTCTACACCACTCATCGCCAGTGCTCGTAACCACTCCATTACGCCGCCTCCGCTTTGGTTGTGTAGTGCTTAAATAATGTTTCAATACGATCTGGACTCAAAACATCCGAGTGGTGTCCGGACGCCACAATCTGACGGTTAACAACGTGCACTTCTGCATCTAAGCGACGCACCGCAGTGACATCATGATGAACCGCTAACACCGTTTTGCCCTGCGCGACAACTTCATGTATCAACCCTTCAAGGTAACGCACACCTTGCTCGTCCATCACTGTTGTAGGCTCACCCA
>NZ_JAWOTL010000327.1:0-1050 GCF_033338835.1 Vibrio sp. Vb0888 | reverse complement strand
CTTACGAACTTCATCTTTGAACAACTCACGTAGTGGCTCAACTAGACCCATTTCCATATCGTCAGGTAGACCGCCCACGTTGTGGTGCGATTTGATCACGTGCGCTTTACCAGTTTTAGATGCAGCAGACTCGATTACGTCTGGGTAGATAGTACCCTGAGCAAGCCATTTTGCGTTTTTCAGCTTCTTCGATTCTTCATCGAATACGTCTACGAACACGTGACCGATAGTCTTACGTTTTTCTTCTGGGTCAGACTTGCCTTTCAGCGCTTCAAGGAAACGCTCTTCTGCGTCAACTTTGATGATGTTTAGGCCGAACTTATCGCCGAACATATCCATTACTTGCTGACCTTCGTTTAGACGAAGCAGGCCGTTATCCACGAATACACATGTAAGCTTGTCGCCAATTGCACGGTGAACCAGCATAGCAACAACCGATGAATCCACACCGCCAGATAGACCTAGGATCACTTCATCGTCACCCACTTGCTCTTTAATACGAGCAACAGCGTCTTCGATGATAGATTCAGAGGTCCATAGACGCTCACAGCCACACACGCCAAGAACGAAGTTCTCTAGCATTTGTAGGCCACCTTTCGTGTGTGTTACTTCTGGGTGGAACTGAACGCCGTAGTATTTCTTCTCTTCGTTCGCCATTGCCGCGTAAGGACAAGTGTCTGTCTCACCGACTTTTACGAAGTCTGCTGGAATTTCTACAACTTTGTCGCCGTGGCTCATCCAAACGTCTTGAGTCGCTTCAAGATCTTTGAAGATCGCAGATTCGCCAGAAACTTTTACTTGTGCGTAGCCAAATTCACGCTCGTTTGAGCCCGCTACTTTACCACCTAGCTGTTCTGCCATGGTTTGCATGCCGTAACATACACCAAGTACAGGAACACCTGAGTCAAATACATATTGAGGAGCGCGAGGAGAGTTTTCTTCTGTAACGCTTTCTGGGCCACCAGAAAGGATGATGCCATCTGGGTTGAATTCGCGAATATCCGCTTCTTCTACATCCCAGCTCCATAGTTCACAGTAAACGCCGATTTC
>NZ_JAWOTL010000326.1:0-1054 GCF_033338835.1 Vibrio sp. Vb0888 | reverse complement strand
GGCTTTGTTGCTTAAATCGATGGAACTAAATCAAGAAGCTACGATCTGATCGGCTACACCCATTAATCGTCGTAGCCTCATGCCTAAACCTCGTTACAAAACAACTAACTGGACGCAGTACAACAAAGCCTTAATAAACCGTGGCTCTCTGACCTTTTGGATTGATGAGGAAGCGATAGCCGAGTGGAAGCAAAACAAACAAGGCAAGCGCGGCAGACCTCGCCAATTCAGCGACTTAGCCATTACTACTGCACTGATGGTGAAACGCATATTCTCTATGCCGTTGAGAGCACTGCAAGGATTTCTAGACTCGGTATTTAAGCTGGCTAACATCCCGCTAGTTTGTCCCCACTACACCTGTATAAGCCGTCGAGCTAAGGAAGTTGAGGTTTCATTTAAAACTAAAACCAGAGGTGCGATACAACACCTAGCCATTGATGCCACTGGCCTCAAGGTTTATGGCGAAGGCGAATGGAAGGTCAAGAAGCATGGTACTGACGGGAAGCGTAGGGTTTGGCGTAAGCTGCATATCGCAGTAGATACTAGCACCCACGAAATAGTCGCAGCAGAGCTGAGCTTATCTAACGTAACCGATGCCGAAGTACTTCCCAACTTGCTTAAGCAGACACGCCGTAAAATCATTGAGATATCAGGCGATGGTGCTTATAACACAAGGAATTGCCATGATGCCATACGGCTCAAGCGAGCTGTTCCACTCATTCCGCCACGAGAAGGGGCAGCCTTCTGGGAACGAGGACATCCTCGCAACTTAGCAGTGGGTT
This sequence comes from Vibrio sp. Vb0888, assembly GCF_033338835.1. Classification (NCBI taxonomy): domain Bacteria; kingdom Pseudomonadati; phylum Pseudomonadota; class Gammaproteobacteria; order Vibrionales; family Vibrionaceae; genus Vibrio; species Vibrio sp. Vb0888. The sequence goes on along the minus strand of NZ_JAWOTL010000326.1, from coordinate 272 downwards.
GCCAGAAGCTCTACGGCTCTAACAAGAAATGGAAAAAGCGGTATGGTTATCATAAGCGCTCGCTCTCAGAGACAGCAATGTATCGGGTAAAACAGTTGTTAGGTGGGAAATTAAGCCTGAGGGACTACAACGCTCAAGTTGGTGAGACTTACGCTATGATCAAAGCGCTGAACAAGCTTACAGGGGTAGGTATGCCTGAAACTCAGTATGTTGTTTAAGAACTGAACAACATGGGGCTACCATGTCTTCTCATCGAATTAAGCAACAAAGCC
>NZ_JAWOTL010000325.1:0-1055 GCF_033338835.1 Vibrio sp. Vb0888 | reverse complement strand
TACTAGGGTCGCGCTTTTTTTATGCTCATTTTCTTTGAACATGAATTTCAATGCTCATTCGAATTTCTTGAACAAGATGTCCTAAGCGTGATGATTTTCTGTTTCTTATGAATCTCTAATATAAAGGGAGACATAAGAAATAGGAGAGCAATCATGGGTAAGTTGGTCGAAGGCGTATGGCACGATGTGTGGTATGACACAAAAGCGAATGGCGGGAAGTTCGTTCGTGAAGACGCTGGATTTCGTGACTGGATTAAAAATGATTCAGAGGCGGTATTCCAACCAGAATCTGGCCGTTACCATTTGTATGTTTCTCTCGCGTGCCCTTGGGCACATCGAACGCTTATCTTCCGTAAGTTGAAAGGTCTAGAGCCACACATTGATGTGACGGTTGTTTGCCCTGATATGCTCAGCCAAGGTTGGCAAATGGGTTTACCCGAGCCGCTGTTTGGTCATACACGTATGCACCAAATCTACACTCAAGCGAAACCCGACTACACAGGGCGTGTTACGGTGCCAGTTTTATGGGACAAAAAGACCAACACCATCGTGTCGAATGAATCGTCAGAGATCATTCGTATGTTTAACTCCGCATTTAACGATCTCACGGGCAATCATGACGATTATTATCCCGGGCCACTACGCGGTGTGATTGATGAATGGAATGATTACATCTATCCAAACGTGAATAATGGGGTGTACCGTTGCGGTTTTGCTACTTCACAAGAAGCGTATGAAGAGGCTTTTGAATCATTGTTTTCGGCCTTAGATAAAATTGATGCTCATCTGGCGACCCATCGCTATCTAGCAGGCAATAAAATTACGGAAGCCGATTGGCGTTTGTTCACCACGTTAGTGCGTTTTGATGCCGTGTATGTTGGGCACTTCAAATGTAATAAACAACGCATTGCCGATTACGTCAATATTCAGGGTTATCTGAAAGAGTTGTATCAGATTGACGGTATCGCCGATACCACCGATTTCTATCATATTAAGCGCCATTATTACTTCAGTCACACAGGGATTAATCCAACGCAAGTGGTGCCTAAAGGGCC
>NZ_JAWOTL010000324.1:0-1056 GCF_033338835.1 Vibrio sp. Vb0888 | reverse complement strand
CGATCCTTGTCGGAAATTAGCCATATTATTAATTTTTAAACGCGTAACTATCTGTTACTAAAACATTATTACCTATTCAAACCAGACTTTAATTTTTTACTCTGCCATTAAGTGACTTTAGTTCCACTTTTTTAGCTTATTTGATGACATAAGCAACAGTTTCGCTTCCAACCAATAAACAACTGAATACATATTAAAATATTCATTAAATTGACTATTTTTATGATAAACGCTTAATAATAGTTTTATCTATAAACAAACAGTGAGCTTTGTTATAAATTCATTAAAAATTTAACTTTGTATTAATTAGAAAATTCAGCGTCATATTTGTTCAACTGCGACTATTCTTTTTATAACCACGTAATCTCAATATGTTAAGTTTCATAAAATGGCTTGATGTTTAAATGAACAGTTAATTTTTAGACCATATATAGCGAGATCTAAAGTAGTTCAAACAAATGTACGGTCTAACTCTTAGCTGCGAGAACAAATCACTTGGATATACGCTCAAATGAATACTTTATAAAGAAGGAAATCGCATGTTAAAAGGATTGCTGTGCATCTCAGCGGCGGCTGCTTTCGTGATGACACCAAACGCGTTGGCCCAATCAATCACCATGACCGATTTGGGTACTAACCAAGCCGTCGGTACGGTGGAATTATCAGAGAGTGACTACGGAATTGTATTCACGCCGAATCTGTCAGGAATTCCTGCCGGACTACATGGCTTTCACGTCCACGCTAACCCATCCTGTGACAGTGCAGAAAAGGACGGTAAAACCGTAGTAGGTGGCGGTGCGGGCGGCCATTACGACCCAGACAATACTGGCCAACATGGTTTTCCATGGACCGATGGCAACCATCTTGGCGATCTGCCAGCGTTGTACGCCGACATGGAAGGAAACGCCAACCAACCGGTTTTAGCTCCGCGCCTCAAAATGTCGGATTTAAAAGGCAGAGCCTTGATGATTCATGCTGGTGGGGACAATCACTCGGATCAACCAGCCAAATTAGGTGGCGGCGGTGCGCGCATTGTGTGTGGCGTGATCGACTAAA
>NZ_JAWOTL010000323.1:0-1057 GCF_033338835.1 Vibrio sp. Vb0888 | reverse complement strand
TCTTCTGTTCCGTAATTAGGATTAGAAAGCATATTTTGAATATAAGTTGGGTGAATATCGTTTTTGGCTCCCAAGTAATATAGAAGGCTTGAGCCCCAACCGTATCTTCTTTGCATTGGCTCAAAATGGCGAATAACTAGTTCATATATTGCTGTTGGCAAGTATTTATCTAGTCCATCAAGTTCGGCGAGCAGGTTTTCGGTCTGGGCGTTCCCAGCGCCTCGTCCCATTCCGGTAACGGTTACATCCAACCATGTAACACCATTCGAACGAGCTGTCATAGTATTAGACATTGCTTGACCCATGTTGTTATGGGTGTGGATGCCAATGTCGCCATCCCAGTTTTGCTTTACAATTTCGGCAATGCGAGTGACTTCTGCACTATCCATATTACCGAGAGAGTCAGCAAAATAGATGACGTCAGGGTTTGCTTTTGCTACCGTCTGTACTTTTTCCGCTATAACCTCGGATGGTTTTCCGCCCGCTTGCATCAGATTTAAGCCAACGATATACCCCATTTCTTTGAAAGCTTTAATCATGCTTTCACATTGCTCTGCCTCATTGAAATGTGCCGCGATACGAACGAGATCAACTTTACTTTCTTGTGCCGGTACAAAAAGATCGTTGATGGCTGCTTCAACAGGTTTATTCGCATCTAGCAACGTTTTTGCGTCAACCATTACGCCATATGTCGGACCTTTCGGTAGGTGTAACGTGTTTAGAAACTCTTCAGTCGTATAAGCAAATGGACCACTGTAAACAGATTTAGGATAATTACGAAGCCCTAATTCAACATAATCAATTTTAGCTTTTGCAACTGCAGTGAGGTAAGCGTCAACGACTTCTGGTGAAAAGTCCCAGTGGTTATAGTAGCCACCATCGCGAAGAGTACAGTCTAAAATTTTTTGCATAATGGATATTCTTTTTAAGCTAAACAGGTAATGTGATTAGTACAGTAACACATACAAGCTTAATAGTAAAAGTGAGGTATTTATCAAACTAATTATTAAGTTATTACTTATCACTTTTGGGGAGTAAGCTCATTGTTCGGTTTAGA
>NZ_JAWOTL010000322.1:0-1057 GCF_033338835.1 Vibrio sp. Vb0888 | reverse complement strand
TTCTGGCTATAAATTTGTCATTGGAACGTAACACACAAAAACTAAAGTTGGTATATACCATTTGGAGTGTGTGTTATGTCAATTAACCAACCTTATCTGAACATTAAAAATGTAGTGAAACAATTCGGACAGTTCACGGCATTAAAGCAAATCTCACTGGCGATCGAAAAGGGCGAGTTCGTTTGTTTTTTAGGCCCTTCTGGCTGCGGTAAAACTACGTTATTACGTGCCATTGCAGGTTTAGATCTACCTACTTCTGGCGCGATTTTTCAAAACGGCCAAGAGACCACATTTCTACCACCAGAAAAGCGTGATTTCGGCATTGTGTTTCAGTCTTACGCGCTGTTTCCAAACCTCACCGTGCAAGAGAACATTGCGGTGGGTTTGAAAAACCAAGGTATGTCAACCAAAGAGGCGCTGGAGAAAGTAGAGCAGTGGCTAGAAACGATAGGCTTACCAACCTCAGGGCAGAAGTTTCCTAACCAGTTGTCGGGCGGTCAGCAACAACGTGTGGCGTTAGCGCGAGCGCTTGCTTTATCTCCGGGACTGCTTCTTCTTGATGAACCTTTATCTGCGTTGGACGCGAAAGTACGTGTTCACTTACGTGATGAAATTTGTAAGCTGCAACGAAAGCTGGGCATCACTACCATTATGGTTACGCACGATCAGGATGAGGCGCTTTCGATGGCAGATCGAATTGTGGTGATGAACCATGGCGTAATTGAGCAAGTCGGCACGCCTCAAGAAATCTACCAACAACCGGCAACGCGCTTTGTGGCCGAGTTTGTCGGCAGCATGAATTTTATCGAGACATCTGTTGTGACCGAATCTCAGGTGCGTATTGCTGAGACTCTACTGCCAGCACCAAGTTTAACCAATCGTAAGGTTCAACGTGGTGACCGCTTTGATTTGGCGGTACGTCCCGAAAACATCAAGTTTGTCGAAAACTACCGCAACTCGCTGCCTGTACGCATTACCGCTACCGAGTTTTTGGGCGCATTTTTCCGCGTGGATTGTGAGCTACAAAACGACAGCCAAGCGAAACCAATCGTTGTTG
>NZ_JAWOTL010000321.1:0-1058 GCF_033338835.1 Vibrio sp. Vb0888 | reverse complement strand
AGCGCACTCAAGTTTACTCCGCTCCGTGTATTATCGGCTTTAATACAGGGGCGGGTGAGCTTTACATTGATGCGCCATCTTTTAGAGATAAGCGTCAGGCAGACAAGCTGTTTGAACAAGATACAATGGACTGGAAAGTAAGCATCAATGATAAGTCTATTGATTACTCGCAATATAAGATGCCAGGTAAAAAAGGTGCTTTCCCATATTCAAACCTTGATGAGCAATTGGCAGAGTACAACGAACTTAACGGCGTCTATTTTTCTAATGGCAAGCGAGACGAGTTATCTGAGCTTCAGGCAACGGGTACAGCTAAAGAGACTCACAGAGTGAATTCGCCACTGACAAAAGCAAAAATTGCTTATCTAGAAATGACTGACGAAGAACGTCAGCTATTCATGAAGTGGGTTTCTCAACAATAATTGTTATTGGTGACGATAAAAATATAAAAAGCAGGCGATGGCCTGCTTTTATGTTTTTTGATGTTGACTACTTTGAGGAATGTGCTGTTTTAAGATGGCTAGAGCTGAATCTCTTTCCATTGGCCAGGCTGCAAGTCTCCAAGGGTAATGTCGCCCATTGAATAGCGTACTAAGCGTAAAGTTGGGAAGCCGATATGAGCGGTCATGCGTCTTACTTGGCGGTTTCTACCTTCAACGATAGTGATTGCTAGCCATGTCGTTGGAATATTTGCACGAAAACGAACTGGTGGGTTTCTCTCCCAAATCGTCGGAGCATCAATGACTTCTACTTTTGCGGGTAAGGTCATACCATCTTTTAATTCAACGCCTTTACGCAACTTCTCTAAATCTTGCTCTTGTGGCGCTCCATCCACCTGTACCCAATACGTTTTCGGCGACTTTGATTTCGGCTGAGTCAGCTTCGCTTGTAGGATACCATCATTGGTTAACACCATTAGGCCTTCACTGTCTCTATCTAGTCGACCTGCTGCGTATACGTCTTTTACTGGAATGTAGTCAGCCAATGTTTTACGGCCGTCACCATCGGTAAATTGGCTCAGCGTATCGTAAGGCTTATTGAAAATAATGACTTTTCTA
>NZ_JAWOTL010000320.1:0-1058 GCF_033338835.1 Vibrio sp. Vb0888 | reverse complement strand
TTTTACATTTGGAGACCCCATAACAACAGGGCCTCCAACATGAGGGATCTTGCCTGTTTTCTTTGGACAAAGGTGAAAACTTCCAATCACTGCTGCTGGTTTACCCATTCTAAGCTCCCTCTTAATTCAAAGAGATTTGTCCTGCTTTCAATGCGATTGCAGAGCCATTGATAGAAATCTTGTTGCCCTTAATGTTGATTTCGCCAGAACTCGACATTTGAATTGAGGCTCCACCGACTTTAATTTCAATACTTTTCCCTGCACTGAGGGACAGCACTTTGCCAGTGTCGGAGGTATAGTTTTCTCCCACTTTTAACATCGCATTTTTTCCAACGTCTTGAGTGACATCGTTGGTTACTTTCTCAACTTTATTGTTCTCAACCACAATATCTACGCAGTCTTCGACTAACATTTGGAACAACTTTTCTGCGTGAAGGTAAATGTGTTCTTCGCCAGGTTTATCTTCAAAGCGTAACTCGTTGAAATTTGCGTTTCCTTTTTGAACTGAGCGGGACTTAAAACCGCTTTGAGAACTTTTCTCTGGAAGAGAATACGGGGGCAACTGGCTCCCGTTATACAGCGCACCCGTGACAATAGGTTGATCTGGGTCGCCATTCACAAACTCTACGATAACCTCTTGCCCTACCCGAGGATGAAACACCGCACCCCATCCATTTCCGGCAACACTTTGAGCAACTCGAATCCAACACGAACTATTTACATCGTACTTACCCAAACGATCCCAATGGAACTGTACTTTTATTCTGCCATGTTTATCAACGTATACCTCACCGTCTTTATTACCAGTCACAATGGCTGTTTGAAGACCTTTAATTTGCGGTTTAGGGTAAGTAACCGCCGGCCTTAAAATGGTTTTAGAGTCCACACAAGTAAACGCAACACGAACACCTTGAGAAGCGGTGCCACCCAGACCAGTTTGATTAAACACCGAAGCAAAAATCGTCACAGAGGCCAAGACATATTCTTTTCCTACTCGCGATTTATCTTCGTGTTTTTTGAACTTAAAACATTTACCCACAGAAAAGGTTCGACAACTC
>NZ_JAWOTL010000319.1:0-1060 GCF_033338835.1 Vibrio sp. Vb0888 | reverse complement strand
AAACCGTCCAAAAATACAGCTAGTGGAGAAAGCTATAAAATTGCTGTCGACATAGTGAATGGCGGATGGTAAGTCACGAAGTTGAAGTAGCGGGCGATCATGTAATCGACGATCTCTTCTTTTGACTTGCCCTCTTTCGTCATTTCGTACACCTTGTGGCGCAAGTCTTGAGCAAGTTCTGCATTCGAATCAGAGATGGTGTTGTTCTGACATTTCGGGCAACGCAAAGTGTGCCCCAGCTCTTTGAACTGTTGCTCTTGCTCTAAGTTGTCAAACTCATACACTTCAATTGCAGCATGTGCCGCCAACGAGAATGTTAGGGCTGCAAACACTGCTAAAATCATTTTTCTCATTGCTTCGCCTCCTCAACCAGCTGGTTGTACATCGGTGCTAACGTGTCAGCCCAATTTCGAGGGTTAACATCACCTACATGACGGTAACGAATGACACCATTCGCATCGATAATGAAGGTTTCCGGTGCGCCATACACACCAAGATCCAGACCCAACATACCGCTGCCATCGAACAGACTAATTAGGTATGGGTTACCTAAATCGTTCAACCAACCGATCGCTTTGTTTCGATCATCTTTGTAGTTCATACCGATGATCTTCACGCCTTTACCAGCAAGTTCGTTGAGATATTTATGCTCTGCGTAGCAAGTAGGACACCATGTAGCCCACACATTTAACAGAAGCGGCTCACCTTTAAAAATCGACTGATCGTACTGTTTACCCGGTTCGGCCAAGTCTTCTAAGTGAAACTTAGGAACAGGTTTGCCAACTAAAACAGATTCCAGCTTTGTTGGGTCGTCCCCATCTTGGTTACGAACCAACTGTGTTGCGAAGATCCCCGCCAGAACTAAGAAAGCAACCAACGGGATAAACAAGATTTTCTTATTCATTTTATGCTACCTGCTCGTTTGACTTTGCGTTCTTTTTCGATGACTTACGGAAGCGGTAACGCTTATCAGAAATCGCTAGTGCGCCGCCTAATGCCATAATCAAAGAGCCAGCCCAGATCCAACGTACGAACGGTTTGTAGTAAATGCGCACCGCCC
>NZ_JAWOTL010000318.1:0-1061 GCF_033338835.1 Vibrio sp. Vb0888 | reverse complement strand
CAACTGTTAGAGGCATCAAATACGCCAGTGTTAGAGATTGCCGAACTAAGCTCAAAGGCCAGTTATCTCAACATTGGCGTGGATCACTTCGAAGTGGGTAAGGCCTGTACCAGACACCTGATTGAACAAGGTTTTAAGAACGTTGGTTTTATTGGGGCGCGCGGGAATCACTCAACGTTGCAACGCCAGTTACACGGTTGGCAAAGTGCGATGATTGAAAACTATCTCACCCCAGATCATTTTCTGACGACTCATGAAGCGCCATCTTCACAATTGGGTGCGGAAGGATTGGCGAAGTTATTGCTGCGCGATTCAAGCTTGAATGCTTTGGTGTGTAGCCATGAGGAGATAGCAATTGGTGCGCTCTTTGAGTGCCATCGCCGCGTGCTCAAAGTCCCGACCGACATTGCCATTATTTGCCTTGAAGGCTCTTCTATGGGGGAGCACGCTTACCCAAGTTTGACATCGGCAGAATTTGATTACGAGCGCATGGGCACCAAGGCGGCAGAAAAACTGTTGCATGCCATCAAAGGTGAGCCAGAAGAAAGGCCAACCAGTATGGGCTTTAAGCTAAAGCGTCGAGCAAGTACCGCGATTAATTGACACCTCCGCTTTCCATAAACACAAAAAGCCTCTCAAGATGGAGAGGCTTTTTACATTCTGAATTCACGAGCGGAAACTACGGACGTTCGCCCGTGGCTAGGCGTTGTTCGATATCTACGATCACCTCTGGCAGATCGGAGATGGTGTCGATTAAGTAGTGAGGTGCACTCTTGATAAACTTCGCGCGTGCTTTTTCACGAGCTTTCTCTAAGGTTGCTTCGTCTGCGGCTTGGTATTCTTCAAATGTCAGACCTGCTTCGTTACCAGAAAGTAGCAGACCCACCGTCCACATGCCCGCATTGTGACCTTCAAAGATGCCTGGTGCTGAATCGTCCACTTTGACGCATGCTTTAACGTCGGTTACACCAAGCTCAATCACGTTTTTCAGTGCCATAAACGGCGCAGGGCGACCACCTTGGGGCAGATCGTCTGTCGCGACAACATAATCTGGTTGGTAG
>NZ_JAWOTL010000317.1:0-1063 GCF_033338835.1 Vibrio sp. Vb0888 | reverse complement strand
TTTCTACCGTGGTTTCTCTCGATGCTTCTGCCCAAACGGAGCAAGAAGGGGCCGTAGAGCAGTTGTCTGTCGAAAAAATGATCCATTATCCAACGGTGATTGATCAACTTTACCAAAGTACGAATTACCGTTTGAATTGGGAAAATGAGAGCGATGTTGAACAGTTCATTTTTCAGATGAAGCTGGTCGCGCTTGCTGACGTTTCCAAAGAGTTTGACAACCAACTGCATCGTATTAACCAAGTAAGATCGAAAGGAGACAACCTTGACTTCGATTTGGTGATGACCGATTCCCTCCTTATGTACCTCAGCTATCTTGAGCAGGTTCCTCAAGAAGGCGTTAACTGGTTGTTTGCAAATAAAGCCCATGTGAGCTTTCCTGCGCCTAGTGTGGATACGCTATCGGTACTGAGCAATGAGATCACGGTAGGGAAGTTGGATCAGTTTTTAGCCAGCTTGCGCTCGCCTTTGCAGATGGATGCCTCATTTAATACGGTATTTGCTTCGCTTTCTGAATTCTCGCAATATCAATATCCTTTCTATGAGCAAAAAGGTCTGTTGCGCGTCGGTGATCCGATAGAAAACAAATCAACCCTTGTTGAACGCATGGCGATCGTCGGAGTGGATGTCAGTTACATCGATTCAGAAATACCGCAATACGATGAAAATTTGGAGCTGGCGGTGAAAGAGTTCCAGCGTATTCATGGCTTGAACCAAGATGGCGTAATTGGTCCGAACACCATTCGTTGGATCAACTTCTCTCCTCAACAACGTTTGCACTTGCTGGCATTGAATGCTGAGCGTTCTCGTATTTGGGCGAAAGAACGAGACAATGTCGTGTTTGTGAACGTGCCGGGTTATGAAGTTACGTACTGGCATGATGGTCAGCCACTGTTTGAATCAAAAGTTGTGGTTGGTCGAGCTTCAAGAAAAACCCCAATCATGACGGGAACGCTAGATTCGGTGATTTTAAATCCTACTTGGAATGTGCCTTGGAAAATCATGGTGAAAGACATTATTCCAAAAGTGAAACGCAATCCGATGTATTTAATGGAACATAACAT
>NZ_JAWOTL010000316.1:0-1066 GCF_033338835.1 Vibrio sp. Vb0888 | reverse complement strand
AAAATCCCGGCTTTTGGAAAGATCTCGCCGCCGGCCAGTTTAAGTCCGGACAATTTTTAAGGCGTTCAGCCTCAGGTGACAAAGTGTACATTGAAGCCACTTACAACCCCATCTTTGATCCGTTGGGCAACGTCATCAAAGTCGTCAAATTTGCATCTGACATCACTGATAAAGTTCAAAGGGATTTAAACATCTCTCAAGCGATAGCCGACTCTTCTTTTATCGCAAGAAACGCCAGCGAAGAAGCCACATCAAACGTCTGCGGCGCAGAACATTCTCTGAATGAGTTTCGCACCATGATTGAAGAAGTACTGAGAGCCGTCACCGCTTGTGACGATAAAGTTCAAGAGCTATTTAAAACCTCGCAGCAAGTCACTGAAATCGTCAAAGTGATCGACAGCATCGCCTCACAAACCAATCTCCTAGCTCTAAACGCAGCGATTGAAGCAGCTAGAGCTGGTGAACATGGACGAGGATTTGCAGTGGTTGCGGATGAAGTGAGAACTTTAGCAACTCGAACCAGCACGTCGATTGATGAAATCAACCACGTAGTTCTGAGCAACCAATCCCTAACGACCGAAACTCGCTCATTCATCGAGGTCATCAACCAGGGCTTTCTTAGTTCGATGTCGAAACTATTAGAAGTGGACGAGTTTATGAAATCAATCGATGAAGGTTCACACCTAACAGTTGAGTCGATCAGCGCGCTGAGAGCTATAGTCAATCAGGATACTCATCTCCCTTTGAATTCAGCATCAAATGGTTAGCGCAAACTTGACAGCTAAGTATTGATTTTTATGGGCAATAGGCCTGAACAGAAACTTTTCGGTCAAACAGTTCTTTTACTCTGAGCATGAAAAAAGCCCTATTCAAAATCCACTTTGGTGAGAACTTTGAATAGGGCTCTTTGCCTCGGTGCTTCATTTTACGGTTGATGCTGCCTTTACCTTTTTTCGCTTTGACGACTCGGGTTCTGAACAACTGACTGGTAACAACTGCCGTTAGCGCATTGTCTTTAATCTCGCCTCTGCCGAATTCGGTGTCTTTGTTAAATTCATTCAGCTGA
>NZ_JAWOTL010000315.1:0-1071 GCF_033338835.1 Vibrio sp. Vb0888 | reverse complement strand
TGAAAAAGAAAAGACACAATGGTACTTTCAACGTTATGTCGCGCACCTGCCATCCGCCGGTGAAATCGTCTTGTTTGACCGCAGTTGGTATAACCGAGCTGGCGTCGAAAAAGTCATGGGCTTTTGTACGCCAGATGGATATGAAGAATTTCTACGCTCTTGCCCTGAATTCGAGAGAATGCTACAACGCTCAGGCATTATTTTGCTCAAGTACTGGTTTTCGGTATCCGACGAGGAGCAGGAAAAACGCTTCTTAGGGCGCATCAACACGCCGATAAAGCGCTGGAAGTTCAGCCCGATGGATCTAGAATCTCGACACCGCTGGGCTGAGTATTCTGAAGCAAAAGACAAGATGTTCGCTTACACCGACACCAAAAACTGTCCTTGGTGGGTTGTACCTTCAGATTCAAAACAAAAAGCGCGCTTAAATTGCATTAGTCATCTACTCAGTCAAATTGAATATAAAGCGCTAGAGTACCCACCAATTGAGTTACCAGAGATCAATAAAGAGGGCTACGTCAGAGCACCAATAGACGATCAAACGTTTGTACCAGATAAGTACTGATCTCGGCTTCTAAGATCCAAAAGACCAGCTTTCGCTGGTCTTTTTCATTTACATGAAGCGTTACTTCAACACATCATCAATGCTTTGATCACCAAGGTGACGAACGTCCTTACCTTTCACAAAGTAAATAATGTATTCACAAATGTTTTGGCAACGATCCCCTACTCGTTCAATAGCGCGAGCAGACCACATCACCTGAAGAATATGCGGAATATTTTTTGGGTCTTCCATCATGTAAGTCATGAGCTGACGGATCACCGCTTCGTATTCGGCATCCAGCTTATCATCAAGTTTGTGAACCTCTGCTGCGGCTTCAACATCCATACGAGCGAATGCATCCAAAACCTGATGCAACATTTGAATCGCCTGACGGCAGAGAGGTTCTAATGAAACTTGGAATTGGCGTTCTTTCGATGACGGGCTTTCGATAGCGACATAAGCAATGCGTGTCGCGACATCCCCAATGCGTTCAAGATCAGTAATGGTCTTGATGATCGCCATAATCA
>NZ_JAWOTL010000314.1:0-1071 GCF_033338835.1 Vibrio sp. Vb0888 | reverse complement strand
AATCACATCGATTGCTTCATTGAAATCGTAGACTTTAGCATCACCACTTAATGCAGGCATTGCAGCAAGGTGGTTCCACGGCTTCATCTCATCCAAACCGTGCACTTGCGCCATCAGTTTACCGGCTTTTTCACCAACATCACGACTGTCCTTCGCCACTTTCATCATGGCAGCCAAGGTTTCAGATTGAATGCGGCTACCGTACAAACTTGGATCTAAAAAGTGTACCTCTCGCTTAGTCGAGCGCTTTTTGTTTTCAGTTAAACGCCAGCCTGCAAGTGCATTTAAAATCGCGGCGAAAGACTCTTGGTGCGTTTCCATTGCTTTTTGGACGCCACGCCATGCCGCTTCTTGGCGGTCAAACTCTGAACCGTAAAGGATACTTGCAGCTTGAGAGAAACCGAGCTCTTCAGTAGTGCCATCAGCATGGTCTAACGTAACCTTTAACGAACCCGTCAAGTTGTCGTACAAATTGCCCCACGCAGATTTGCCATCGACACTCATCGCAGCTAAAAGCTTCTCTTCTTCCATACTCAAGCGTGTATCTGCCAGTTTTCTCGACTCCATAATAGAGAAAGCTTGACCGCTGATGTCTGGATTTTCGTGATCGAGAACGCGAGCAATGAACTCATCATCTGCATGCGTTAAGGTAAGTTCGAAAGCACTAAACGCTTGAGACAATTCAGAGAAAATACGCATCATACGACCAGAAAGCGCTTTCGCTTCGGCGTTAGTAGCGTTCACTGATGAGTAGCAATTTGCGAAGTTGTAGACCGTGCCCGCCAAGCGACTTGCTGCTTCGTTAGTCAGAATGGCATTTTGCATCACTTCAACATTTTCACAATCTTGCGATTGCTTATTCAGCAGGTCAATACATTGCTCAACAAGTGCGATATCGTCTTGAATTCGAGGGTCGGCAAGGTCGTTGTAAACGATGGATAAGTCCCAACTAGGAGTGGTCATTTTTTAGAGTTCCTTTTGATGTAATCGAATCGGTCTTTCCTCTTCCTCCTAACAAAATAGGATTTAGAAAGCCGATTTCTTCCATGACTAGGGCTGCTTTTCTTCCTT
>NZ_JAWOTL010000313.1:0-1072 GCF_033338835.1 Vibrio sp. Vb0888 | reverse complement strand
TATTTGCTTCACTTACCACTCCCTTGTGCATTGGTAACGGCCAATGCTTCAAATTCGAAGCGCTATTGTGCTCGAATTTGCGCGTTGTGAGAAGTAAAGGCAGGTAGGAATCGGGGATAAGACGCAAAAAAGAGCGCTCAAATGGCGCTCTTTGTTCGTTTGGGAGAAAAATTAATCGTCTTCGTCGTGCAGTTCAGACCAAGTTTGCGCACATTTCACAGCGCGTTTCCAACCTTTGTAACGACGGTTGCGTTTTTCTTCGTCATCATGCGGTTCAAACGTACGATCAAGCACTGCTTTATCTTGCAGTTCATCAATGCTGTTCCAGTAACCAACCGCTAAACCTGCCAGGTATGCAGCACCAAGAGCCGTTACTTCAGTCACTTGTGGACGGTGCACTTCTGTGTTTAATACATCCGATTGGAATTGCATTAGGAAGTTGTTTGCTACCGCACCGCCATCAACACGCAAGTTTGCGAGCTTGATTCCAGAGTCAGCTTGCATCGCATCCAATACGTCACGAGTTTGGTAAGCGATGCCTTCCAGAGTCGCGCGGATAATGTGGTTTGAGTTCACACCGCGAGTAAGGCCAACAATGGTGCCACGTGCATAAGCATCCCAGTATGGAGCGCCAAGGCCAGTAAAGGCTGGTACTACATAAACGCCGTTCGATGTGTCCACTTTTGTTGCGAAGTATTCAGAATCTTCTGCGCCGTTTAGGATTTTCAGTTCATCACGTAGCCACTGGATAGAGGCACCACCCATGAACACAGCACCTTCAAGTGCGTAAGCTGGCTCGCCTTTCGGACCACAAGCTAGAGTGGTAAGCAGACCATTCTTCGAGGTGACTTTCTCTTGGCCAGTGTTCATCAGCAAGAAACAACCTGTGCCGTATGTGTTTTTCGCTTGGCCAGCTTCCACACACATTTGGCCGTATAGCGCCGCTTGTTGGTCACCTGCAATACCTGCGATAGGAATTCGAGTACCGCCTTTACCACCGATGTTCGTTTTGCCGTAAATTTCCGAAGAACGTTTTACTTCTGGCATCATTGATGGCGGAATGCCCATCTCA
>NZ_JAWOTL010000312.1:0-1073 GCF_033338835.1 Vibrio sp. Vb0888 | reverse complement strand
AAGCCATTCAACGCCGTAATGCCAAAAACACGCCAAGTAATACGTTGAGTGGAGCGGGCAACTTTTACACCAACGATAAGTAACAAGCAGTGCGCAACGAACGCGCTGATCATTCGAATTGCCGATGCAGCGATTGGGTCGACACTGGTTTGCATGACCGGTTTGGCAATAATGCCACCGAGCGCCTGACATATTGCAGCGGTAAGGCCGAGTGAGACTCCAACCCAAATGTTGCCTTTGATTTCCTCGAGCACATTGTTAGTTTGTCCGCGTCGGCCAAAGAATATCGCCATCACCACACCGCTAAACACCAGTGCAGAACCAAGCAGTTCAATGGCCGTCATGCTTTCGCTAAACAGGAAATAACCTAAGATGGTGGAAAACACGGCATGGCAGGAAAACAACAGGCCCGCTTGCCTTGGCCCCATGCGATTCAAACACGCAAACAGTGCGGTGTCGCCAATGAAGATCCCTATCAATCCGGATGCCATCATCGGCGTAATGTGTTCCCAAGTCACACTTAGCCAACCGCCGGTTATCCACGCCATGGTCGACAAAATCACGGCTGTGCAGCCCATCCGCCAACGACTGTAAGAAAAGGCACCCAGATGCTGCGCAGGAATAACCGAAATCAGGCTGGAAACCGCCCATAAAAAGGCAGCGCACAGAGCAAGCCATTCGTAACCCATGATTGATAGACGTCCTTGTTGAATAGGGTTGAGGGCTCTTAATATGCATGAAATGCCACGAGCAATGCCATCATTTTTTTATTTATTATTGGGAAGTTAAAGGGCTAGATAACATCAATAAAAAAGCAGCTCTGGGAGCTGCTTTTTCGGGGCGGTTTACACTTTAAAGCGACTGATGTTTTCTCGCATGGTGTTCGCTGTGTTGAACATTCTGCGTGCGCCTTCACTGCTTTTCAGTGATTGCTCAGCAATGACATCTGCATCGTCTTTGATGCCTTGAGTATTGCGGCTGATGTCTTCACTTACCGCTCGCTGCTCTTCTGCTGCGCTCGCAATCTGCATCGCCATATCATTAATCTCAGTGATAGAGTTGGTGATGCTGGT
>NZ_JAWOTL010000311.1:0-1074 GCF_033338835.1 Vibrio sp. Vb0888 | reverse complement strand
TCGTCATCGACGCATAAAATCAGATACTTAGTCATGTTTCATCTCCTTCTTCGATGACTGGTAACCAGACGGTCATACAAGTAAAGGCATTGAGTTCCGATTGAACATCAATCCAGCCTTTGTGTGCTGCAACGATTTGTTGGCAAATAGACAGTCCAATACCTAAGCCAAAGTTGCCTTCTTTTTTGGTTGTAAAGTTGAGTTCAAAAATTGCTTTTTTCTGCGAATCCGGAATACCGCATCCATTATCTTCAAATGAAATCACGGCATAACGCTGTTGGTTTTTTTCAACTTCTCTCGTTTGTATTTTTAACGACCCTTTGTCAGGAAAGGCGTCAATCGCATTGGATATTAGGTTGGTCCATACTTGTTGCAATGCAATAGGTTGGCAAAGCATACGCGGAAGTGAGGCGTAATCTGTTGAAACTTGATGTACCTTTAGCTTGTTTTCGAAAATCACTAAAGTGTCTTCGATGCCTTCATGGATATCGGCGTAGTGCATGCGTTCATCATCAGATCTCGCGTAGCCTTTTAGGCTCTTCACCATGTCAGCGATGCGAGCGGCACAAACATTGATAGAACGGAGAGAAGCACCTGCTTGATGGTATTGTTCTAACGTCTCTAGCGTAGAGGAGGCATTGTCTTTCTTCTTGGCGAGCTGGGAAACGAGTTCGGAATCGCTCTCTAGGCCTAAATTGACGACTTTTTTGGCAATGGCACGATCAGGTAACGTGCTGTTGAGTTCTTTGACGCGTGAGCGCAGTTCGGCAGTCGAGGCTGGCTTGGCGGTTTGAGCTCTGGTTAGAAGCTGAACACCTTTGATTTGTACTTCTGCTGTCGGAAGTTGAGTTAATAGCCCTTCGAGGGTATGAGTGAGGTTTTCTACACCACGCAAAATCGCAGCTATTGGGTTGTTCAGTTCATGGGCCACGCCTGCAACCAACTGGCCGAGCATGGCCATTTTTTCTCTTTCAATCAGTTGTTGATGAGCAGATTCAAGTGATTCGAGTGTTTTCTGCAATTGTAATTTTGTGTTGATGCTTCTCTGTAATCGGCGATTGAAATGACGAAGAA
>NZ_JAWOTL010000310.1:0-1074 GCF_033338835.1 Vibrio sp. Vb0888 | reverse complement strand
CTTAGCATGGTGGCACACGCTAACGTTTTGAATGTGCTCATTAATGGGAAACGTTCGTCTCCGCGATAATCCCAACGCTCGTCCGTTTGTGTATCCCAGACTGACACTCCAATTCGCCCAGATGTTTGTTTCTCGATGAGGGAGATGTCTTCGTTTAATTTGGAGGCGTAACTAACAGTTGAGCAAACCATCAGCCCAACCAACAGGAATAACTTTTTCATGCGTGGTGTTCTTCGTCCTTTTGGTTTTGATTCGCACTTTGGCGATGTTAAGCAAACTATACCGAGTGAATACTCTAACCACTGTTAAATCCCTGTCGATTTTCTGTAGGATTCTGCGCAATACCTCCAAGTTTGTTATTGACCTTAGGTATATTGTGGGTTTACTCAACTTTACGAATATTGACGTTGCATTACGCTAGAAAAACTAAACTAGAGTTGTCGTCAATTTGAGAGTGATGTTCATGAAAACTGTACGAAATTTTGTATGGATGATAATTGCCGCCGTGTCTGTGTTGTGGTGGATGAGTGAACCGCAACTGCTGTCCTCGACCCAACTCTTCCAATGGCGTTCCGCGCTTATTCAATATTCTGGTGTTTTGTCGTTGGCTTTGATGTCTATTGCGATGGTGTTGGCGCTGCGCTTACCTGTGATCGAGCAATGGGTTCACGGGATGGATAAGGCCTATCGTGTGCATAAATGGCTCGGCATTGCGGGGGTTAGCCTCGGAGTCGTGCATTGGTTGACGTATAAAGTGCCAAAATGGCTAGTGTCGGCAGGAGTGCTCGAAAAACCAATCAAACACACCGGGGTTGGGCCTTCTGGGAACAACTTTGTCGGTTTAGAACTCTGGGTCAAAGAGCTGCGCGATGTGGGGCTTGGTTTGGGGGAGTGGGGTTTTTACCTGCTCTTAGCATTGCTCGTGGTGTCATTGTGGACGGTTGTTAAATACAAGCCATTTAAGTTGTCGCATCGTTTAATGGCTGCTGTGTATTTGATGATTGCTGTTCACTCCGTTTTGTTGATCAAACACGCGTACTGGGGTAAGCCAATTCATTTCGTTGCCTTGGGCTT
>NZ_JAWOTL010000309.1:0-1075 GCF_033338835.1 Vibrio sp. Vb0888 | reverse complement strand
GGGTCGTGACCCAGGCGTAATCTTCTTCACCATGATGATTGTCACGAGCAGCCACGGCTAAGTAAGTGGTTTGGTCGATTTCTTCTGGCGCACCTTGTACCACGATTTGGCCTTGGTTGAGCACCTGAAGACCATTGGCGTTTTCTAACCAGATCCGAGTGGTGAGCAGGTCACCATCGGGGTCTTCAAACAATTGGTTCAGACTTAACGAATTGCTGATCGGCTTGTTCTGCGTTAGCTCCCAACCATAAATGATGGTTTGCAGTTGCTGTTCGACCGATAGATTGATGATGGGTTTGCTGTTGTTCGCCGCATCAACTTTGGGTTGTGGTGTCACCGCCGTCAGATCGTAAGGGTAGTAACCATCAAACGTATCGAAAGGGTTCTCGGCGACGTTTTGTTGATCGAATGGCGTCGCATTAAGCACTGCATCTAAATCGAGAGAGCTCGAGCCATCCAACGCCGATGTTGTGAGCGCCTGCTTCACCTCAATTAACGACGTACGTTCACCATAGTGATGTTGGCTTTTTCTTTTATCGACAGGAGCGCTGTTTAAAGAGCTGGCCGCAGACGCCATGCTGCTCTCGTCACTTAACAAGTAAACACCCAATAAACCGGCGCCGATCGCGCCGATAATCCACAGTTTCTTGGTCATGATTTATGCGTGTGCCATTCTTGATTGCAGCCAGCTGCGTGAGAACTTGAGGTCTTTTTCGATCAGACTTGCGCTGCACTCTAGCAGTTCGCTGATCTCCTGGTTCTTCATGCCCATCAGGTATTTGAGTTTTAAGGCGCTCGATTGACGTGGGTAGCGTGTGCTAAAGCTATCTAAGGCTTTGTCCATGATGATCAACTGCTCAAAGCGGTCTTCTTCGTCCTTCATCAATGTGATGTGTTGGCGTTTTTGTGCTTGGTGTGAGCGAGCGTTGTCGATCAATATTTGGCGCATGACTTTAGCTGCCATTAAGAAAAAATCACGCTTGGTGGCGATTTCACTCATGTCGCAGTTTGACATCTTTAGGTAAGCATCATGAATCAATGCGGTGGTGCTGTTGACGCTGTCTGCCAATACCAT
>NZ_JAWOTL010000308.1:0-1075 GCF_033338835.1 Vibrio sp. Vb0888 | reverse complement strand
AAGTTATACAACAAAACTTTTTGTATAGGGATGACGTTGCTATGGAATCTTCAATCAAAGTAGGTATCAGTTCTTGCGTGCTAGGTGAACGCGTGCGTTTCGACTCTGGTCATAAAGTCAGTAACTTTGTAACTAAAGAGCTTAGCAATTATTTTGACTTTGTTTCTGTATGCCCAGAAGTGGGGGTAGGCATGCCAGTGCCACGCCCGACGATTCGTTTAATCAGTAATGAAGAACGCATCGCGTTGGTTGAAACGAAAAACCCCGACAATGATCACACAGATAACATGCTGACTTACTCCGCAAATAAAGTGGATGAGCTTCAAAATGAGCAATTGTGTGGTTATATCGTTTGTGCCAAATCGCCAACATGCGGTATGGAACGCGTAAAAGTGTACAGCAAAAACAACGCTGCAAAAGAAGGGGTTGGTCTTTACACGAAAACGTTGATGGAAAAAATGCCGTGGTTACCTGTCGAAGAAGATGGACGCCTAAATGATCCCGTTCTTAAAGAGAACTTCATTACTCGCATTTACTGTCTCAACGATTTTTATGAATCGATGGCAGGTGAGCCGACACGCGGTAAGATCATCGATTTCCATTCTCGTTATAAGCTAACGCTTATGGCGCATCATCCAGAGTCGTATCGATCTTTGGGGCGCTTAGTCGCAGATGTTGCCAGCTATGAGATTGACGAGTTTTACCGAGAATATCGATTAGGTCTGATGACGGCGCTATCGAACCGTGCCAGTCGCAAAAACAACACGAATGTGTTGATGCATCTTCAAGGGTATTTTAAACGCTCTCTAAACAAAGATGAAAAAGAAGAACTCGCGACCGTGATTCAAGACTATCGTACTGGCACGCTGCCATTACTCGCGCCACTAACATTAATTAAACACTATCTAAATGCTTATCCAGATGAATATCTGCAAAGACAGAAGTTTTTAGAGCCACACCCGCAGGAGATGAGATTACGCTATGGTTTGTAGTTCAGAAGAAAAACTATACGCAATTCGAGATGTTGCAGAAATTACGGGCGTTAAGCCTGTGACGCTGAGAGCTTGGCAAAGAC
>NZ_JAWOTL010000307.1:0-1075 GCF_033338835.1 Vibrio sp. Vb0888 | reverse complement strand
ATTACCATCTAGCATTGGTGGGGAAGGCATGTTGAAGCAACACATTGAAGGCTTTTTGAAAGAGAATCCAGTTGCGGACAAAGACCTCGGTAAACATTTGTTTGCTGGTGTGATTGGTTATCACGGCTTTACCGATGGCAACGGACGCATGGGGCGCATGCTTTATGCCATCGCTGAACTGCGTAATGACGCGTTCAATCCTCTGGCGATGAATGCCGAAAATAGCCTTCACGGTATCAAATAACTCAGCGCACCAAATAACTCAGTGATTTTCGGTGTTGGTATTTGTATGTTGGTAAGAGCGGCGAGCGCCGCTCTTTTTGTTGCCGCTGCTCATGCGATTCAATCTCCTCGACTTTTAAAACGGCCAATAGCAATAAAATTCGGACGTTTAAATAAAGTCCAACTTCAAAGCTCACCCTAAAATGTCCTTCATCTTTATGCGCTTAATTCAATAAACCGTCATCAAATTTAACAGGACACAACATGGATACCGGAAAGATCAATATTCTTCTCGCAGAGCTAGGGGATTCACTCAACCTTGAGCGTGTTACAGAGTTTGAGCATCAAATGTGGTCGCTCTGTTTCAGCGAAGATAACGCTATCGATGTGCAATTTGTGCAAGAGAAGAACGAGGTGCTTGTCTCAAAAAGTCTAGTGGTAGAGAAAGATATTCTCACCGCCGACAAGCTCCAAGTGCTGCTGGAATACAACTTTTTGTATCGCGAAACGGGCGGAGTGCAGTTTTGCATCAACCCAACCACCAAAGACATTTTGCTTCAAATCGCCATCACGGCAGACACCGAGATCAGCCAATTAGCCAACGTGATCAGTCAGTTGAATGAGTTGAGTGACACTTGGGTGCAACTGTTCCAAAACAACACGGTTGTCGATTTTAGCCAACAAACTGGCTCACACCCGTTTATTCAAGTTTAAGGTTTTTTACATGGTTAATATCAATACGTCACACATGCAGTCATTGAGCCAGCTGACGTCACATTTGGCGACACAGAATCAAGCGGACGATAAAGAGATTCGAGCACACAACGGCAAAGACATTTTCGTAAAAGAAGGT
>NZ_JAWOTL010000306.1:0-1075 GCF_033338835.1 Vibrio sp. Vb0888 | reverse complement strand
GACAAATGCATAACACAGCGCAATAACAATCATCACGGCGAGAATACTTAGCCCAACAATAAAGAGTCGAGAAGTAAAAATATCTCGCTCGTTGAGCGGTTCAAACCATGCCATCAATTTAAAATGATGTTGTTCCACTGGCACTTCGAAATATATTTTTCCATCCAAAACTTTAGAAAGAAAATGATTCTCATCTGCATTAATGGTTGAATTTTTAGTGATGGAATCCCACACCACCATTTCAACATCTTTTATTTTTAGCACCATGCGACTGTAGCTGTCTTCGTGCTCTTGATTGGTTAATTGCTCAATAACAATATCTTTATTGATGTCCGCAATTAAAAAAGCCACTGGTTTCCCAGAAAATTTGACTTGCTTAATCACTTGAATCCGAATGTTGTCACCATCACGAGTGGCACAAACTTCTTCCGGATGCCCGTGTTGGGTCATCAAATCATGAATATCCATTGGCTTGAGATCTTTTGGGCCAGTCGTGACGATGGTTGTTCCGTCACTGCCCACCAGCGTTAACTTGTTGTAGATGTTGCTACTGTTGATCAACTTGCCGTCAATCTTCTCATCAAATCTACGCTTTAAGTTGATTAAACTTGCACCTAGGCCATATTCCATCGACATACCAGATGCTAAGTTTGCAAAAAATGTTTGAACGGTTTTGTCACTCGATAAATTATCTACGTCTTCACTTGCGATAGTAAATAAGTTGTCTAGTGTGCTTGCATAGCTTTTTACTTTTAAATCCAGCTCTCTATATTGAGAGTCTTTTAATTTATTCTGTCCAAGACTTGTAACAACAATAAGTATCGCTAAATAAATAGAAACGATTATTGCGCTTATCGTTATTATCTTTTTACTGGATATTTTTTTAACAGCCTTTTTCATCGAATTTTCTTACTATCTTCTAAGAAGTAATCGTTATAAAAGTAGTAAATTGACGGGTAGTATTTTTTAACGAGCTTTTCATACGTCCCATCTTTTTTAATAGAGTCTAAATAACGATCAAACGCTTCGCGTAATTCCGGTGAATTTTTACGGAACGCAACAGCCATTTTTTGAT
>NZ_JAWOTL010000305.1:0-1077 GCF_033338835.1 Vibrio sp. Vb0888 | reverse complement strand
AAAGTCAGTTCCTATACGTCTTGTAATAGGAGCGACCATGACACAGCAATCACAGCCTTATTCACATCAGACGCCAGCCTTACCTACCCCTATCGTATTGACCATCGCAGGCTCCGACAGTGGCGGCGGCGCAGGTATTCAAGCAGACATCAAAGCGATGTCGGCAACAGGCAGCTTTGCATGCTCGGTCATTACCGCCATCACTTCGCAAAACACACAAGGCGTTTCTGCCATTTTCCCTATCCCACTTGATCACGTTGAAAGCCAACTCGATGCGGTGTTTACCGATCTCAATATTGTGGCGGTAAAAGTCGGCATGCTGGCGGATTCGAACATCATCAAAGTGGTGGCAAGCAAGATCAGACAGTACCAGCCTAAACATCTTGTGATAGATCCCGTCATGGTCGCCACCAGCGGCGATTTGCTACTTGAGCAATCAGCAATCAGCACATTAAAAGAAGAACTAATTCCTCTGGCAGACATCATCACTCCTAACCTGCCAGAGGGTGCAGCACTGACAGGTAAGCCTGTACCTCAATCTGAGGCAGAAATGAGTGACATGATTGACGACCTTCGTGCGCTTGGTGCCAAAGCCATTCTGCTCAAAGGCGGTCACCTTGAAGAAGATGAAAACAGCAACGATCTGCTGATCATGCAAAACAGTGCCGAGTTAATCAGCGCCAAGCGTTTTCCGACCCAAAATACCCACGGTACGGGCTGTACACTGTCTTCCGCTATTGCGTCTTACCTTGGTCAAGGCAACAACCTGCACAAAGCCGTGCATTTAGGAAAACAGTACATCAGCCAAGCAATCGCTCATGCGGATGAGTTGGAAGTGGGGAAAGGTCACGGACCAGTACATCACTTCTTTGCGGGTCATACCTATGTTCGCTAACGCGATTGGTATTCAGCTTTCCGACGCCAGTTTGCAATACAAAGACAGCCAAACACCGACTTTAGCGGGAGTGAACATGACCATTCCTATCGGTCAATGGACGGTATTACTCGGGCGAAGTGGCTGCGGAAAAACCACGATATTGCGTTACTTAGCTGGCCTACTGGATAACCAAGTTGACT
>NZ_JAWOTL010000304.1:0-1077 GCF_033338835.1 Vibrio sp. Vb0888 | reverse complement strand
ACGGCAACGTAAACATTTCTAAAACTGGCGTGTTGGTGCTTGATGAAGCTGACCGAATGTTGGACATGGGTTTTTGGCCTGATCTGCAACGCATTCTTCGTCGACTACCGAATGACAAACAAATCATGCTGTTTTCGGCGACGTTTGAAAAACGCATTAAAACCATCGCTTACAAACTGATGGATTCTCCTGTTGAGGTGGAAGTGTCTCCAGCGAATACAACGGCAGAAACGGTTAAGCAGATGGTGTATCCAGTTGATAAAAAGCGTAAGCGTGAATTGTTAGCGTATTTAATTGGTTCACGAAACTGGCAACAAGTACTTGTTTTCACTAAAACCAAACAAGGCAGCGACGAGCTTGCAAAGGAGCTCAAACTGGATGGTATTAAAGCGGTTTCGATTAATGGTGATAAATCGCAAGGTGCTCGCCAGCGTGCACTTGATGAATTCAAGCAAGGTAAAGTTCGAGCCCTGATTGCGACAGACGTGGCGGCTCGCGGTCTAGATATTCAAGAGCTTGAACAAGTGGTGAACTTTGCTATGCCATTTAAAGCCGAAGACTACGTACATCGTATTGGTCGTACTGGCCGCGCGGGTAAATCCGGTTTGGCCGTTTCGTTAATGAGTCGAGATGAAGAATATCTGCTTCGTGCGATCGAAACGTTGTTAGACCAACGTTTGCCTCAAGAATGGCTAGAAGGATTCGAACCAAGTCTAATCGAAGAGGTAGAACCTGAGCGTGATGGTGGCGGTCGTCGTAAGAGCCGCTCGTCAGAAAAGCGCAAACTAAAAGCAAAACTCGCGATTCATAAAAATCGTGGCAAGCACCGCAAGTAATCCAGGTATTCAAAGGCGGCGGTGCTTAACAAGACGGTCTTAGGCCGTTTTGGC
The DNA here is from genome assembly GCF_033338835.1 of Vibrio sp. Vb0888. NCBI lineage: Bacteria > Pseudomonadati > Pseudomonadota > Gammaproteobacteria > Vibrionales > Vibrionaceae > Vibrio > Vibrio sp. Vb0888. Next base: position 187 of record NZ_JAWOTL010000304.1, on the reverse strand, counting down.
TTCCTCGTACATTTCTAGGGTTTGAGGCATCGCAAGCAAGTAGCCTTGGTACATATCGAAACCGAGTTTTTTCATTAAGTTAAGTTGATGCTCGGTTTCAATTCCCTCGATAACGGTTTTTGAACTCAGTTCTTTCGCGAGCGCTAACGCTTCTATTAACGCAGAAAAATCCCCGTCTTCGTATTTC
>NZ_JAWOTL010000303.1:0-1077 GCF_033338835.1 Vibrio sp. Vb0888 | reverse complement strand
GCTTGGAAAATAATTTCTGCTAAAGAGTGACTAATTCCCGGTACTTTGGCGATTTCTTCAACACTTGCACGCTTAAGTTCCTGCAATCCACCCATGTATTTCAATAAAGCTTGGCGTCGTTTTGGCCCAACACCTTCAATCCCCTCCAACGCGCTTGTACGTCGAGTTTTACCACGTTTCGCTCTGTGACCCGCAATCGCATGATTATGACTCTCATCGCGAATATGTTGAATCAAGTGTAGCGCTGGAGCGTCACTAGGTAAGTTGAACTCTTCGCCATCAACCGTAATTAAGGTTTCAAGGCCAGGTTTACGTGTTACACCTTTGGCAATACCAATCATGATTGGTCGCTTAGGCCAATCTCCCCAATACTGGGCGATGATTTCATGCGCACGATTTAACTGACCTTTACCACCATCAATAAAGATGATGTCAGGGATTTTTTCTACGTCCAACTGCTTTGAGTAGCGCCGCTCTAACGCCTGCCCCATCGCTGCATAATCATCGCCACCCGTGATTCCAGTAATGTTATAGCGTCGGTATTCTTGCTTTACCGGACCTTCGTTGTTGAAGACCACACATGATGCGATAGTGCTCTCGCCCATCGTATGGGAAATATCAAAACACTCCATCCTCATAATAGACTCCATTCCCAGCGTCTCGCGAAGTGCTTTGAAACGTTGGTTGATCGTCATCTTATGGTTGATTTTTGTCGTGATGGCAGTAAGTGCATTGGTATTAGACAGCTTAAGATATCTCCCTCTCGCACCAGTCGGAGAAGTATGGAAATGAACCTTACGCCCTGCGACTTCACTCAGTGCTTTTTGAATGGGTTCGAGATCGTCGGCCAACTCTTGGTTCAGTATTATTCGAGATGGGATTGTTCGCGCCTCATTGTGGCTCAGGTAGTACTGAGTCAAAAAGCTATCGAATACCTCTTGTTGGCTCGTGTTTTGAGGAATCTTAGGGAAATGACTGCGACTGCCTAACACTTTACCCTGACGAATCATCAATATGTGGATGCAAGCAATGCCGTTCTCTTGCGCAAAACCCAGCACATCCATATCATCCATGCTG
>NZ_JAWOTL010000302.1:0-1079 GCF_033338835.1 Vibrio sp. Vb0888 | reverse complement strand
ACCTGCTCTCTGTGCATCTAAAAGCAGGATGCAGCGGAGCGTACAAAAACAGTCGTGATTGCCAAACACTGAGTCAACAAGGAGAAGCACTTGCGAAATGGATGAGCGAGAGAGAAAAGAAAAAAGAGCAGTATGCCGTAATGGGCGATTTCAATCACAACTTGTCGTATCAACGTGATTGGTTGTGGGCGATCATGACGCTCGGTAACGATGCACAATTGGTAACGCGAGATACCCAAGCCGATTGCAAGGTTCGCTCAAATAAGAACCCAAGCAAAACACACCAATTCCGCTCTTTGATTGATCACATTATTGTTAGCCCGCAAATAAAAGCGAAAAACGCGCATCAAACGCTGTTCAGCTCACAAGATGTTTTGGATTACAAACTGAGTGACCATTGCCCTGTAAACGCAACGGTAACGCTTAACTGAACGAACAAAATAGCCCAGCATGATGCTGGGCTGTTTTATGTTGTTTGCTAGATAGACGTTTAACTAGTTAACAAGAGAAACCGTTCTATCAAAGCGCTCTTGGATTCAGCAGCACTACATCACCCTGCTTCAACCCCGTTCGCACTCTCCCCAACTCTCCAAGCTGAATAAGCCGAGTTTCTACCTCACCGCTGTCTTGCACCACTTTTACGTAGTCCAATTGGCCAACTTGGTAAACCGCCTCTTTTGGCACGCGAAGTACAACATCGTCGGTTAAGGTCAACGCGACTTTGGCGTATGTACCTGGATAGATAGCCGTTAGCGGCTCAAATTGAAGCTTTACGGTATAACTGCGCGAGTTGGCATCTGCCGACGGCGTCACTTCTTTTACAGCCGCTTGCGCGTTGAGGTTGTAAGACGGAAAAACAACGTCCACTTCTTTATCATAAGTCACATAAGGCATGACAGACTCAGCAAAGTTCACCTCTATTTCCAACGAGTTTGGATTGTACATTGATAAAAGCAAAGCCCCCGGCGTCGCGGTATCACCTTTGTTGATGGGCTTTTGCGTGATCAAGCCATCAAACGGTGCAGTAATGATGCTGTAGCCAAAGGTCGTTTCCGCCTCAGATACCGCCGCTTGCGCTT
>NZ_JAWOTL010000301.1:0-1080 GCF_033338835.1 Vibrio sp. Vb0888 | reverse complement strand
TCCTCCCCACCTTGAACATGCAGAAGATAATCTTCATGGGTTTCTGAAACCGATTTCCCCAGAAGACGGTTAACGATGACGAGACCATCAAAATGTTCAGTAAATAGAACATTGCTGCCTTTACCCAAAAACAACTTCGGCAGACCTTGAAAAGCAGGATCTTGATAGAGGCTGATTACATCATCTATCGAGTCAACAATGGCTAAGTAGGAGCAAGTCTGCTCGATACCAAAAGTGTGAAAAGCCTTGAGGCTTGCGTGTTCTTTAATTTGCATAGTGATTTGCAACGCCAGATAAGATTCTCTTAAACTGGGCACATTCTACCCCAGTTAACTTTTAACCGCAGTGACAATACCTAACTCATTAATCATAGAAGTGTTAAATCCGATCAAACTCCCTTTGATCAAAAAGCTCTATAAAGCCCATTACCCCTCCGGGCGAGCCAAAAAAGATGAACTCATCATCACAGCCAGTCGTAAAGGTGTGATCGTCGCACTACTAAGATTAAAAACCGTAGAGCAATATCGCTTATTAACAGGCATGCTCGTCATCCCAGAAGTTAGAGGCACGAGCGTTGGCCGCACTCTGCTAGAGCATTGCGAGAACAAAGTTTTCGAAGATGGTGATTATTGCTTCGCTTTTAGCTACTTAGAAAAATATTATGCTCAACATGGTTTCGAAACCATTGACAGTCATGAGCTGCCGAACTCCTTAAAGATGGCCTTTCAACGTTATGTTGATAGCGGCAAAGATCTCATTCCAATGCAATTTATCCCTTCAAAGGTTTCAAAGCGTGCGCTTTAGTAGCCAGGGAAATCATATCTTTGGTAAAATATCAGGTTCGCAATATTGCACTAAAATAAGGTACTCACACCGATATGATAGTAAATAGGAATCCATTCGAGCAGTTGCCTAGTCTCGCAATCAATCCTGAAGACTTTGATGTTCTGTACTCTGCAGAAACATTTCGAACTCGTCTTTTAGATGCGATCAGCAAAGCAACGTCACGAATCTACCTAGTCGCTCTATATCTGGAAGATGATGAAGCTGGGCGTGAAATACTCACTGCACTTTACGAAG
>NZ_JAWOTL010000300.1:0-1081 GCF_033338835.1 Vibrio sp. Vb0888 | reverse complement strand
AACAAAAAGGCTTAATTCATTATGACGAACGATGCACTTATCGCAGCTTTATCCCATCTGGTATCTGAAGGGCGAAATCCAGATACCATGGACATCGACTTGCTGCCTTCTCTCGATATTGTTCAACGCATCAACCAACAGGACAAACTCGTTCCGCTTGCCGTTGAAAAAGTGCTGCCTGAGATTGCTCAAGCGGTCGATAAGATCACCGACGCCTTTAAAGTGGGTGGACGCTTAATTTATATGGGTGCAGGCACGAGCGGCCGTTTAGGTGTACTGGATGCCTCGGAATGCCCACCAACGTTTGGCGTATCGGACAAAATGGTGATCGGCCTTATCGCTGGTGGCCCAGAAGCGATACTAAAAGCCAAAGAAGGTGCAGAGGACTCACCTCAACTTGGTGAGCAAGATTTAAAGGATATCGACTTCAGCAGCAATGATGTACTGGTAGGAATAGCAGCCAGTGGTCGTACACCTTATGTGATTGGCGGTTTGGAATACGCGAATACGATTGGTGCAACTACCGTTGCGTTGTCGTGCAATCCGGATTCTCCTATCGCAGATATTGCCGATATCGCAATAAGCCCCGTTGTTGGCCCTGAAGCCTTGACGGGGTCCACTCGCTTAAAATCAGGCACCGCGCAAAAGTTGGTGCTCAACATGCTCACTACAGCAAGTATGATCCGTTTAGGTAAGAGCTACCAAAACTTGATGGTGGACGTGAAAGCGACCAACAACAAATTGGTCGCGCGTGCTGCTCGCATTGTTATGCAGGCGACGGAGTGCACTAAAGAAGAGGCAACCGAGGTACTTAAGCAGACCAATTATGAGGTGAAACTGGCGATCTTAATGATCTTGACCGATCTTGATATCGAGTCCGCACGTCAGCACCTTCATCATCAAGACGGCTTCTTGCGTAAAGCGGTAGAGAGCCATAAATCAAACTGACCTAATGTAAGAAGGTTGGATAGTAAAAAGGTGGCTCATGGGCCACCTTCTCTTTTCGCCGGTGCTAACACATCAAGCATCAATCCTCGTCATACAACCACTCATCAAATTCGCGATTTAACTCGTTATTCAC
>NZ_JAWOTL010000299.1:0-1082 GCF_033338835.1 Vibrio sp. Vb0888 | reverse complement strand
TGAATAGCTTAGTTGGGCTTGCGCAAAGCTCAAACCAAAGCGATTCCCTTAAGTCGACCATCCCTCAGATTTTAAGATTAAGCGATGAGATCATCGTCAGCGGTGGATTGTGGCCCAAACCAGAACTCAAAGAAGAACGATGGCGGTTTACCAGTTTGTTCTTTAACAAGAACAGTGAGGGGAACATCGATCAGATTCATTCATACAACAATCCAGAATCTGGCGGTTATGACAATGAGCCGTGGTATCGCGCAGCCGCTGAACAATCGTCAGGCACGGTGAGTTGGTCTGCGGTGTATATTGATACTTTCACTCAAGTTCAAATGATTACCGCCTCTGCGCCGTATTATAGAAATGGAGAGTTTGCAGGCGTTGTGACGGTCGACCTTTCTTTGGAGGCCTTGTTCCAGTTCATTCGTGAGCACACCAACCAATACTCTTTGGGTGTGGTCATTCGAGATGCTAACTCGAATGTCATCATCGAACACAACTTTCAAATCACCAAACAAATGTACATTAGTAAACTCGATTTTGGTGAATTTCATTGGAAGCTAGAAGTTGTCAATGCTAAGGCGAAAGTGGCAGATCAAGTGTTCGAGCAAGTCATGAGTGTTGAAGGCGGCATCATCCCATTCTTATTGCTATGCGTTCTCGTTGGGTACTATTTACTTAACCGATACATTGTCGAACCTATCGTACGAATCGCTACAAAAATTGATGATTCCAAAACTGGCGGGATCATTGATATCGATTACGGAAGTGAGGACGAAATCGGCCATCTCATTACCAAATTCAACGAGAAGACCATTTACCTCGAACAAGAGAGAGTGAAAGCCCAAGCGTCGACAAATGCCAAAACTGCTTTTCTTGCCACTTTGTCGCATGAAATCCGTACGCCGATGAATGGGGTACTCGGCACCGCTCAAATCCTGCTCAAAACGCCGTTAACGGACGAACAAAGAAAACACCTTAGTACACTATACGATTCTGGTGATCACATGATGACGCTACTGAACGAGATTCTTGATTACTCCAAGATAGAGCAGGGACATGTAGAGTTTTCGAACTCGCCATTCCCCATA
>NZ_JAWOTL010000298.1:498-1085 GCF_033338835.1 Vibrio sp. Vb0888 | reverse complement strand
TGATATAACCGTAGAAGTGACTGAAAGTGGAGGTAACTCGACATTGACGATTAATAAAGATGGTCAACAGTTAGAAGTTAATTTCGATGGCGCATCGGCCGCAGATATCGCCAACAGCTTAATCAGTAATCTCGAACAGTTGAGAGAATAAGAAAAACGGAGCGAAAGCTCCGTTTTTATGTCGTTCCGATAATCGCCAAAGAGCGATTAAAGCACTTTACAAGCAAAGCCTTTTAGGTAGAAACCTTCTGGGTATGCCGTGTCGGTTGGGTGATCTGCGGCTTGTTCAAAGCGCTCAACAAATTTCACTTGGCGGTTTGCGTCTACCGCTGCGTCAGCAATGATTTTTTGGAACAAAACTTGGTCCATTAAGCCAGAGCAAGAGTAGGTCAGTAGCGTGCCACCAGGTTTTAGAATTTGCATCGCCAACATATTGATGTCTTTGTAACCACGACATGCGCCATTTAGTTGCGCTTTGCTTTCTGCAAACTTAGGTGGATCCATGATAACCACATCAAACTGAGTACCTTGGTCACGGTATTCACGAAGCAGTTTAAATACATCTGCGTTTAAGAAAACAGCGCGCT
>NZ_JAWOTL010000298.1:0-488 GCF_033338835.1 Vibrio sp. Vb0888 | reverse complement strand
TTTTCGAGATATCAAACTCGTTCAGCTCTGCATTGTATTTTGCTGTGTCCAATGCTGGCTGAGATACATCCGCATTGATTACGCGTTTTGCGCCGCCTTTCAGTGCGTAAAGACCAAAGCCACCTGTGTAAGAGAAGCAGTTAAGAACTTCTTTATCTTTAACGTACTTCATTGCTTGTTGACGACTGTCACGCTGGTCTAGGTAGAAGCCCGTTTTATGTCCCCCTACAATGTCGACACTGATTTTTACGCCGTTTTCTTCGATGACGACAGATTTTGGAGGCACTTCACCGTGCAATACGCCAGTGATCTCTTTCAAACCTTCTTTCTTACGTACTGCTACGTCAGAACGTTCGTAGATATTGCAATCAGGGAAGCATTCAACCAATGCATCTACAATCGCTTGCTTGTTGTATTCTGCGCCTGCGCTGAGCAATTGACATACGAAGAAGTTTTGGTAGCGGTCAATCGTCACGCCCGGCAAGCCG
>NZ_JAWOTL010000297.1:0-1085 GCF_033338835.1 Vibrio sp. Vb0888 | reverse complement strand
TGCTGCAATCATCGCCTCTGCTGCAACAGCCGGCATTAAAGGAGGCGTATGCAAATGCGCGATACAATCAGGGTGTTGAGTGAAGATAGCGTTCTTAGCCACCAGCTCTGCCGCATCATCGATTACGGATTTAAGTGGCGCATTTTTGTTGTCTAGGTCAACTGCGTTGATCGCATCTTCTAACGCTTTAGGATCCATACCTGAGTATGGTGCGTTAACTTGTTCAAACACTGACTTCATTGCAGCAGTTGTGTGGTTCATTACTGATGCAAACTCAGCACTGCCTAGTTCACCGGTATGGATGAAGTGCTTTTTCCACTCTTCTTGTGGTGCAGCTTCAACGTGGCTACCGCCTGCGGCGATGATCGCTTCTTCAAGCACACGTAATGCGAAGTCAATCTGTTCGAATGAAATGATAAGTGGTGGAAGGAAGCGAATAACAGAACCTTCGCGGCCGCCTTTCTCAACCATCAAACCACGCTCAAGCGCAGCACGTTGAATCGCTAGGGTCAACTGACCGTCAGCAAGAGGTTCACCAAACTTGTTAAGCTCGCCGTTAGGATTCTTGATTTCAACGCCTAGCATCAAGCCTTTGCCACGAACTTCAGCAATACAGTTAACACGTTTTTGGATGCTTTCGAGACCAAAACGTAGGTATTGGCCCGCAACGTTCGCATGTTCAACAAGGTTGTCACGTTGGATAATTTCAAGCGCTTTAGCACCTGAAACCATTGCAAGTTGGTTACCACGGAATGTGCCCGTGTGCTCGCCTGGCTTCCACGTATCGTGTTGCTTATTGATCACAAGCAGTGACATTGGCAAGCCGCCGCCAATCGCTTTAGAAAGACACAATACATCAGGCACGATACCCGCTTCTTCGAAAGCGAAGTTGTAACCAGATTTACCCACACCACACTGAATTTCATCAAAAATCAGCAGGATACCGTGCTCATCACAAATACGACGTAGTTCGCGCAACCAGAATGCTGGAGCAGGAATTACACCGCCCTCACCTTGAACTGGCTCTACGATGATCGCAGCAGGCTTCATGATACCCGCTTCATCATCGTTCAACAAACGCTCGA
>NZ_JAWOTL010000296.1:0-1086 GCF_033338835.1 Vibrio sp. Vb0888 | reverse complement strand
TATTGCCACCAAGGGAGATGCCGACGGCGACTTTTGGATTGTTTGGAAAGCGCAGATGAAGGTGTTCCAAAAAGAAGCGAGCGTCCGTTACTTCTCCTGAATGGTATGCGCGAGCTTTTTTGTTCGGTTTGCCGCTACAGCCACGAAAATGCATCATCACCGATAACCAACCAGATTTCGCAAACGCATTCATCAGGCCGTTTGCATACGGGCTGTAGAAGCATCCTTCCAAGCCATGAAACAAAACGAAGATGGGTTTGTTCTGCGCAGGTTCTTTGGTGGGATCTTCACTCCAAGCGAGATCGAGGAAGTCGCCATCGTCGGTATCCAGCGTCTGCCAAATAGGCGTAAACAGTGCTTTTTTACGAATAAAGCGCGGTAAAAGGGTCTGAAGGTGCGGGTTCTTGATCCCGGCGGCTGCGAAAAATTGTGTCATACCTAACTGCTCTTATATGGTCCTTCATGTCAGTTGAAGAACTTATTAATATAATCCTTTATAAAGATTATAGGTATTCTACAGCGTTATGAGTGTTTTGGTGGGTGAATGTTTGGCACAGGGATAGCAAAGGCTTGTTGCAAATGCTCCCCACCAAGCTGACGACAGTATCTGAGCGTGAGTGGATCGCCATCGTTTTTAATCAGTGTAAGTGAGTTAATACAGTCGACCAAATCGGCTTGTTGTTGCTTTTCGAGTTGCAGTTCAAACTGCAGGCTTTCTCGATATAACGCATCGTTCACTTGGGATTTTAGATGACGTCGCAGGTCGCGAAAAGAGTGCAGCAGCGTTTCACTACGGCCAAGACAGCTTTGAACCAAATGCCAATCTTTCTCTTGGAAGATAAGCTGCTGCTCGTCGAGCCAACGGAGCAGCAGTAATAGATTCACGTTACCGTGGTAATTGTTTTGCAACGATAAACACGCTTCTTTTACTTCTCGCACGCCATAAAACTGCAGGCTGAACTGCCAAAGGTGTTCTAGGGTAAGAGTGTATTCCGCGTGTTTGTTTGTCATTGGTTAAACTCTAGCTCCATCTGCTCCAGTTCTTCCTGAGCAGACATCCATTCCATTTCCACTTCTTCAAGTTCT
>NZ_JAWOTL010000295.1:0-1088 GCF_033338835.1 Vibrio sp. Vb0888 | reverse complement strand
TTCATATTTCAGTGCATCTTTTTGACCGACCGCTTGACGCATAAATTTCATCTCTTCATCAGTCATTCCAGATTGAGCGTATTCATTCAGCTCATTTTCCATCTCGATAATCGATGCGACCGTCGAATCGGCACGAACTTGCGCGGTAAATACAACCGAACCGGTTTCAGGATTCCCCGAGAAGTAACCGTATGCACCGTAGGTGTAGCCTTTGTCTTCACGCAGGTTTTGGTTGATACGACTGTTAAAGTTACCCGCTAGGTTAAAGTTCGCGAGCTGGCTCAGATAAAAGTCACCCGTGGCATCATAAGGCATGCCTTGACGAACCATCATAACCACACTTTGCGGTGCCCCTGGTTTGTCGACAAGATGAATTTTCTGCTCACCTAATGCTGGTATTGTTTGAGGAGCATAAAGTGGTGCCGCTTCATCTTTCCATTCAGCCCAAAATGCAAGCTTCTGCTCAATGTCTTGTTTAGCAATGTCACCCACCACCACGACTTGTGCACTCTGCGGTGTGTAGTGCTTAGCGTAGAACTCACGTACATCATCAAGCGTTAGCGCACCGACACCAGCTTGCGTGCCGTCTTTCGGGCGTGCGAAAACAGAATCGCCATACAGCACTTGTCGACTTGCTTGAGATGCCATCCAACTTGGATTTTGATGTTCGTACACAAGCCCTTCGAGTGCCTGCATTTTCACACGATCAAAATCTTCTTGTTTGAACGCTGGCGATAGCAGCATCTCTTCAACGATTTTCAGTGTTGGCTCTAAATTCTTTTCTAAAGAAGAAACGCTGATGTTCGTCGTGTAGCCTGTGGCATCGACAGAGATCATGCTGCCGAGTTTATCGAGCTCAGCTTGAATTTGTTCCACGCTACGTTTGGTCGTTCCTTCTTGCAACATAGCGGCCGTCAGTTGCGCTAGGCCTTCTTTGCCTTTTTCCACAAAACGCGTGCCCGCAGGCAAGCTGAATTGCATCATGACTGTCGGAGTTTCGTTGCTCACGGTGCCGAGTAGTTCAGAGCCGTTGTCAAAGTGCACATTGTACAGTTCTGGCATTGTTGCTTTCACTGGTTCACCGACCG
>NZ_JAWOTL010000294.1:0-1089 GCF_033338835.1 Vibrio sp. Vb0888 | reverse complement strand
ATTGCGGTGCCAATCGTAAACGTATTTGGCTTTATCCATAAGTCTCGTTACTTACCCGATCGCCGCGATCTAAACCGTTGTTTCCCTGGCAGCGAAAAAGGCGCACTCGCTTCACGTATGGCGTATGGATTCTTCAATAATATAGCGAAACGTTGTGATTACATTTTAGATTTACACACAGGTGCGATTCATCGTACTAACCTACCCCAAATACGCGCTAACCTGAGCAATCCGGAAACACTGCGTATTGCTAAAGCATTTGCCACGCCAGTGATCGTTGACTCAGCATTGCGTGATGGCTCGCTACGTAGCGAAGCCGAGAAGTGTGATATCCCAGTATTGACTTACGAAGCTGGTGAAGCACTTCGCTTTGATCCGCTATCTATCAGTGCTGGTGTTTTAGGCGTTCAACGCGTTATGCAAGCGATCGGCATGTTGAGAGCCAGCCGTAAAAAACTGCCAGAACCTGTTATCGCGAAATCGACCAGCTGGGTTAGAGCGCCAGGTAACGGTATTTTGCGCACGGTGGTGAACCTAGGCGATAAAGTAGAAAAAGGTGAAACCTTAGCTTACATCAGCTCACCCCTCGGTCACGATGAAATAGAGCTAAAAGCACCTAAAAGTGGCTTAGTGATCGGTCAGCAAACGCTGCCATTAGTGAACGAAGGCGATGCCATTTTCCACCTCGCATACTTCAGCCAAAGCGACGATGAAGTAGAACAAGCGGTAGAAAGCTACATTGAAGGATTAACTGAGTTTGACGTCGAACAGGTAACGACGGGACAAATCCCACTCGACACTCAGTCATAATTGCATGCTCTATGATCTCAAAGCCCAGTACCTGTTGCCGGGCTTTTTTTGTTATGTTTACTCACCAATATTATTTATTACAAACACTTAAACATGAAAACTTAACGTTTGTGCTTCGTGTTTAGCTTATTTCAATTCATCTTGTTCACCGCACAATTGCACAGCGTTTTATTTATTCGTATTATGTTTTCTTTTTGCTTGCACACATCTATGAATAAAACACAACTCATTAGCTGTTTGTTGGGACTTGGACTTTCTGCAAATCTCCTCGCTCAAGAA
>NZ_JAWOTL010000293.1:0-1091 GCF_033338835.1 Vibrio sp. Vb0888 | reverse complement strand
GAAACAACGTTGTCCATGCGGTGTAAGTCGAGTCTCATTCCTTGAAATCAATAACTCACCCTTTCGTTTAAGCTTAGGTCTATTAATTCATACTGCAAGTGTGAGATATGTCGCATATGGTGTGGTTTTGTGTCTCATTTTTGATACATTTTAACGCTAAACACAAGGTGGGCAAAAAAGTACTAGTCGTTGGCAAAAAAGTCCTAACCCCCCATTTTTTCGGTGACTAAGGTTTAATCATGATTCAGGTGGATATGCACTTGCATCATTAACAAGCGAGAAAATGTTAAACAAGGGGATAAACTTATGGACAACTTTCGCAACCTAATCAAGGACTTCATGGAAGATGAAGAAGGTCTAACACTGCTTGAATACATCTTGGGCGCCGCTCTGATTGTAACTGCTTTCCTAACATCTGGTTTCTGGACTACGTTGTCAGGCAAGTTCACATCAGTAGCATCTCAAATCAACAACTCGTAATGCTTAGTGAGTTAGTCATTTGGTCATTGTTGATTGCGATAGGTGTATCAGACGCCCAGAAGCACAGAATTCCTAATAAAGCCGTTTTGTTGCTTCTGGTCGCTGTCACTGCAAACGTATTGTACAGCCCGAGCGTGAGTCTTTTGGATCATGCGTATGGTGGACTGGTTGCGTTTGCAGTGTGCTTTGTACTCTACCTCATTAAAGCAATGGCTGGAGGAGACGTTAAATTACTCGCCGTCATAGGGGCATGGCTGGGACTGAGTAATCTGTGGGAAGCGTCTATCGGAATTATTCTCGCAGGGGGTATTGTTGGCATCTTTTATTTGATGCTGCACATTGCTTCAACGAGCGTTGCTCTAACTCATCAGGTCAAGGGCTACTGCATTGAAAAAGTTACACCAGGCTTTAGGTCTAATAAGCCACTAGTGATTCCTTTCGCGCCTGTAATCGTAATCGGATTAGCTTATTTCTCCTACACGCACTAATACTTATAAATAGAAAAACATACGACATCAGTTGACTAGGCAACTTCAAGAGGGGAAGTATGATGGGCTCTGCGTATTGGGAAAAACTAGTGCCACAAATCAATCCACCAAAGGTGCCTTCCG
>NZ_JAWOTL010000292.1:0-1091 GCF_033338835.1 Vibrio sp. Vb0888 | reverse complement strand
AAAACAAAAAGCCTGACTCATGTCAGGCTTTTTGTTTTGTGTTGCCGTTCCAAAAGAACTTAGTCTACGCGCAGCTCTTTTAGCATTGATTCTGGCAAAGCCAACTCGTCGTTTTTATTAACAGACACACCTGCGGCTAGAATGTTCTTGGCAATTTGCTGTGCTTCTTCTAAAGAATGCATCGCTGCAGTACCACACTGGTACTCATTTAGCTCAGGGATTTTGTTCTGGCTTTCCACTTTTAGCACATCTTCCATAGAAGCAAGCCATGCGTCTGCGACTTGCTGTTCAGAAGGCGTACCAATGAGACTCATGTAAAAACCAGTGCGACATCCCATCGGTGAGATATCAATGATTTCCACACTGTCACCATTTAGGTGATTGCGCATGAAACCTGCGTACAAGTGCTCTAGTGTATGAATGCCTTTCTCTGAAAGAATGTCTTTGTTAGGCGCAGTGAAGCGTAAGTCGAAAACCGTAATGGTATCTCCTTTTGGAGTTTGCATGGTTTTCGCGACACGCACTGCTGGTGCATTCATGCGAGTGTGGTCTACGGTGAAGCTATCGAGTAAAGGCATTACATCTCTCCTGATCGTAATTCCAACACCTTGAGGTATTGGTTTGGTTTTTATACCCAAATGGGGTTAAAAGAACCAGCTGCTGTTGTCTTCCAATTCCTGACGACATTGTTTCAGCTGCCAGCCATAAGTCTTTGCGGTTTGCTCAACGCGCCGAGCCACTTTCATCAAACTAGGCTTTCTTTTGTAAGTTCCACGTTTATAACCGCCTCGCCCTTCATGATAGGCCAGATACTGGTTATAAGGGTCCCACAATGAAATGCCTAACTGGCGACGAGTCTCGTGGGTATACCACCCTACAAACATTATCGAATCATCAAAATTGGTGCGCGAACCACCTTGTCCGGTGGAATCTTGGAAGTCATCCCAAGCAGGATCTTGAGCCTGTGCATAGCCATACGCACTGCTTACGCGTCCCCAAGGGATGAAACCCAATACGTAATCTTTGGGTGGTTTGGCATCATGGCGGAAACTGCTTTCCTGCTTGATGATGGCCATGGCAACATGAATGGG
>NZ_JAWOTL010000291.1:0-1092 GCF_033338835.1 Vibrio sp. Vb0888 | reverse complement strand
TGCGATGAAGGGCATCTCCCCACTGGGTGACAAGCTTGGTCAAAGCGTAGCAAGTGAACTTCTCACCTTTACCGATGCGGCATACATGCCAAATGGTATGGCTATCGCAGGGTTTGATAGTGAAGGTTTTGCCACTCAAGACAATGTGTTGATCGCCAATGGCCAACTGAGAACGCTATTGCACAATAGCCAAACAGCGAGTTATTTAGGTGCAGTGTCGACGGCAAGTGCATCTCGCAGTGCGAAATCGAGCCTAGACGTATCGGCAAATCATAAAGTGATTGCGACAGGCAACAGCAGTGCGTCAGAAGTCAAAGCTGGTGAATACCTAGAATTAGTGGAACTGCAAGGGGTTCACTCTGGTGCAGATGCTGTCAGTGGTGATTTCTCATTTGGTGCGAGTGGTTTCTTGTGCCGTGATGGTCAGCGTGTTCAACCTGTGCGCGGAATTACAGTTGCAGGTAACTTCTATAAGATGCTGCAAGAAGTAGAAGCTGTGGGTGATACGCAGCTTATTAATGATAGCCGCACTTTCTTCGCGCCAGATGTGCGTTTTGCTCGATTGAGTATTGGCGGTAAATAAGCGCGGCATAGAAAGTCAGAAACAAAAAAGAGGACTCAATCGAGTCCTCTTTCATCATCTAGCAACGTGTACGCGAATAACTAGAATTCGCGGATATCCAGTTCGTTGTGGATCAATACTACACACTGAGAAGCAAACAGCATCTTAGGTCCAAGGCTGATTTTCTCAGTACCTAGGCGCTTCAAGCTGTTGAACGACTTCTTCGGCATCGGAATGTGGTCGGTTAGCAAGAAACATGGATTTTCACCAATTTCTGCATCACGAACAAATTCGCCTTTCTTGTCCAACATATAAAGTTGGTGGTCTTCCGCCAGTTCTTGAACCAAGCGTTCGAAGCTCACTGTACGAACCGTAATACCCGGCTCAACTTCACGAAGCTGCTCTTTACCCATACCAACAGATGCGTCCAACGCACGGGCAACGGCAGCGATCAACGTTGACTCGTGAAAACCACCAATATTGGTAATGTCGTTTGAACGAATGGTAATCGTGCGCGAGTAATCCTTCGT
>NZ_JAWOTL010000290.1:0-1093 GCF_033338835.1 Vibrio sp. Vb0888 | reverse complement strand
TGGTTGGGGGTTGATCTTGTTGGTTTGATCTTGCGCGATTGGCTCCGTGGAGATTTGCAAGGCAACCGAGAAGGTATATCATGCCTCGATGTAAGCCGAACGCTTAAGATGACCGTGTGAAATGAGTGACTCAGATAACCCGAAAGCCCCACCATATAAAGAAAGTATGCTGCCAAAACCAGCAGAACTGATCACGCTGCCATCTTATATGGATTGCCATGATCATACTTACACGCAGATTGTGATTGGGTTGAAAGGTCAAGCGGAATTCGAAGTCCGTGGGCAGGGTAATTTAGTCGGTCCTGGGCAAGGTTGTGTGGTAACAGCATGCTCTGATCATGCTTTCGGCGGCGTGATTCATCAATCGGATATTTTAGTGCTGAATATGCCGAAGCCGACCAATGATGACCCTGAGATGCTTCAGAAGATCAATAACCTAGAACGTTCCCACCTTTATTTTCAACTCGATGGTCAAATTCAGAAGCTGATTCAGATGCTGGTACAGGAAATGCGTAACCATCCTGATGATCTGCTGCTTAGTCGCGCGTGTAATGACACCGTGATTGCATTGATGCAGCGGCATATCTCTGCATTTGAAACCAGCCGCAAAGATTCGCGCTTTGATCTAGAAGCAATAGACCGCTACATCGAACAACATCTCAGCCATAAGATCAGCGTTGCTCAGCTTGCGGGGCGCGTTTTCTTGGGTGAAAGCCAATTCCACAGCTTGTTTAAAGATCAGATGGGGATTACTCCGCATCAATACGTATTAGGTAAGCGCATTGATATGGCTCGTGAGCTAATCGAGCAAGGTCACCTCTCTTTAGGGCAAATCGCCGAGTTTACCGGCTTCTCAAGTCAAAGCACTTTTACTCATACCTTCACTCGATTGCAGGGACTTTCTCCCTCTCAGTATAAGAAACAGGTTGGGTAAATTTACCCAGAAAAAGACAAAACCATGCTCTGTGCATGGTTTTTTTGTACTTTTTTACCTGTGATCTATTTCTCAATTTTATAGATTTGAGGCCAAATTGACGGTTTATTGAACGTTGTGGCCTCCAATGCTCAAAAGAAGGTGTTGCTATAAGAATAA
>NZ_JAWOTL010000289.1:0-1093 GCF_033338835.1 Vibrio sp. Vb0888 | reverse complement strand
TACTGCTATCGCCTTAAACAAAAGAACGAAGTGATCTTAGGTTCGTACCACGCGCCTTATATCGCCTATTCGACATGCATTATTATTTGGATTAGCAGTAACGCCTACTTCCATACCGATTTGCTACCTCTGCTTGGGTCAGAGGGCGGCATTTTCATGGCGAAATTAGCCAACTTAGCTTCCTTCTTCGCATTTGCTTTTGCTTTCTACTTTTCTTGCCAGCTCGCCGCTGAGCAGAAAAAAGGCAAAGTAAAACTGTGGCAACAAGGCATTTTTGTTGCGCTGACGGTTTATTCTCTGGTCATCAATTTACGCCCGAACCTAACCGTTGAGAATGTGCTGATTGATGGCCCTAGCCAATTTGTGATTGAGTTTGGCCCTCACACTTCTTATTTCTTCATGGGATTGGTGACCTTTGTCGTTATGACACTCACCAACCTCATTAGCATGCGCGCAAACAGCAGTAAGCTCTCTATAGCGAAGAACAATTACATGATCGCAGGGATCTTAGTATTCATGCTGTCTACGGCTGTCATACACCTAGGCATGACCTACTTCCTTGGGGATTTCTCACTAACGTGGCTACCACCAGCGTTATCCATCAGTGAAATGCTGTTTGTTGGTTACGCGCTGCTTACATCGAGATTCTACAGCGCCAAATACCTTGCTTATCTGACGATCAGTGTGCTTTTTGTGTGCACCATTTTCGTCCTGCCATTAGGTGCGGTATTTATTCCAATGTCTGAAGACAATCAATGGCTCATCTCAATTCCGATTTGCGCCTTGATTGGCATCACTTGGCACTTGGTCTACAAACGCGTTAGCCGAATCGCATCGTTCTTTATATACGGCAATCGACAAACACCAGTTCAGCAGATCTTAGCGTTAGAAGAAGAGTTTAAGCGCTCAATCGACGATGCCGTGCATCAGTTGAGCACATTACTCAACATACCCAATGACAAACTTCAGCTCGTAACCAGTAACTACACCGAAACCTTCTACGAAGATTATTTACACAGCAATGATTCGGTTTTGGTGCTCGACGAACTCTCTGAAAGGCTCGACGAAAAACCGTCTTCAAAAGGTTCAATCA
>NZ_JAWOTL010000288.1:0-1093 GCF_033338835.1 Vibrio sp. Vb0888 | reverse complement strand
TTTAACTCGATGATTCCTGATATGAAGTCTTTTATAAAAAATTCTCAGTCACTTGGAATCGCAAACATTCATTGTGTCGGCCATAGTCTTGGCGGTGCATTAGCTACATTGGCTGCAAACTGGTTGAAGTCTTCTTCTGAGGTTAATGCAAAAGTCCACTTGTACACATTTGGTGCTCCAAGGGTTGGTGGGAAAAGCTTTTCTAGAAATGCGACGCAACGTGTGGATAGCATTTATCGATGTGTCAATAGCGCAGACCCAGTACCTAAAGTACCAGTATGGCCTTTTTATCATGTGCCTTATGATGGTTCGGAGTACATATTGAATCGTGCTCAAGGTCTTTTTCCTAGCGCACATTTTATGGCGGAGTACAGTTCTTATACACAGACTGCAACCTGGGATAGCCTTGGCTTTCAAAAGGCAAGCTCCACTTTTAAACGCGTCGTTTTAAACTATGAGAATCGACTTCAAGCCACACCTTCTGCTGATTGGGCAGATAAGATCTCGGCAGCGCTCCTTACGTTGTTAGTTGATGGTGGGGCTGCGGCGTCAGTCTTTGCCCTGCAAAATGTAGGTTCTGCTATTGCTACTATATATGACGCGATTGCTCGTTCAATCGTCAAAATTTCAGAACTCTCTAGCGAATTTTCTGAACGCGTAAAAGGTTTACTTGGCCACATGTTGGTATTTGCGGGGAAAGGTGCAAATATCGCGATCAAATTTACTTATTCCTTTATTCGTTGGGTGTTTGAATTGGTGCTAAGTAAGTTGAATCAGGCTGTTAAAGCCGCCCTCAAAACGACCTTCTGATTTTGATTAATCCGCCTTTGCTTAGGTGTGGTTTATTCTTAAATACGAAAAGTTTCCTACTTGGTTAGTGAAGCTAGTGGCGAGCAAATAGATAAAGTGCTTGGTGAGTCAGATAGAAAACACCGCCTCGATAACGGCGGTGTTTTATTTTGGATTACTGTCGTTGATAAACCGATTGACCTCTGCTGATGGTTTCTTCCACGTTTAGGTCTTTTAGCGCCTTAGGTTCAATCTTCATCGGGTTGTTATCGAGGATGATTAAATCCGCATTCTTACCCACTTC
>NZ_JAWOTL010000287.1:0-1094 GCF_033338835.1 Vibrio sp. Vb0888 | reverse complement strand
GTGACTCGAAACTCAAAGGTTTCCACAATGGTGTCTACCGTCGTTTTATTTGGGGTTACCGATACCGAGCAACCGGTCAGTAAAACGGAAACGACCAATAATAGGTTTGCCTTCATTAGTTAAAGCCTCCCGCCTTTATCGTATTTTCCAATTCTTCGTCATCAACTTTCGAAAGATCGAGCTTCAGCAAGCGCTCAAGGTCACTCGTTCGCTCGAACTTAGGCAGCTTGATGTCGGTTTCTTTGACAGGGTCGACAAGATTAACTGTCGCGACGATGATCAACTCCGTCTTTCTTCTTTCGGTATTGGTCTTACTGAATAACGCACCAAGAATTGGGATGTCGCCTAGATAAGGAATTTTTGCCAATGACTCCTGCTCTTCCGACGTTAAAAGACCAGCTAACACGAAGCTTTGGCCGTCTTTCAGTTGAACCGTTGTCTGAGCTTTTCGAGTTCGTAGCGAAGGGACGCTAACTAGACCGGAGTTCACACCATTGGTTTTATCAATCGAGCTCACTTCTGGTAGCAGTGACAGGCGTATGTTTTCCGAATCTGTCACCTTAGCAACCATAGACAGCTTTACCCCGTATTCTTTATAAGTTACGGAAATACCATCGTTGTCTCGGACGGTGATTGGGATTTCACCACCGACAAGAAAGCTCGCCGATTCGCCAGAAATTACCGACAGGTTTGGCTCAGCCAGCACTTGGCCGATACTGTCGTTGCCACTCGCTGAAATAACCGCGACGATATCTTCTGCCGTAAAGTCCAGGATTTTGTTAACAAACTGACCAGCTCCGCCAATCGACTTACCATTCGTCTCTCCGTATGACACGCCGATTTCGGTGAAGAATGAGCTCGAAACGTCTGCGACCGTCAACTTCACATTGATTTTATCTGTAGTGATCACTTTTAGGTTGTTGATGATATCTTCGAAAACGTAAGTAGCTGTATAGTCAAGCGGATCAACGGATTCTCCATTTGCGCCAGAAAGCCCAAAAGTATTTCTTTGCTTACTCTTTTTAAGCATCTCACCAACCTGGCGGTAAACTTTGTCTTTGATCTCTTCGCTGCTAACAACACCATCAATGACT
>NZ_JAWOTL010000286.1:0-1094 GCF_033338835.1 Vibrio sp. Vb0888 | reverse complement strand
GACGCTCGCGAGTTCTCTAATCAAAGCTAACCTTGTAGATGAGTTGATTGTCTATCTCGCTCCGAAACTAATGGGAAGCGATGGACGTGGTTTAATTGGCGCGCTGGGATTGACGGAGATGGCGCAGGTCATCGATTTAAATATTACTGATGTGCGAATGGTGGGCAGAGATATCCGTATTACCGCCACCCTTGTACGTAAAGAAATTTAGAAAAGAAGCACTATGTTTACAGGAATTGTAGAAGCAGTTGGTAAATTAACTGCGATTACGCCAAAAGGCGAAGACATTACCGTTACGGTAGAAGTAGGTAAGTTAGACATGTCTGACGTAAAGTTAGGCGACAGCATCGCAACTAATGGTGTGTGCTTAACGGTGATTGACTTTGGCAGCAATTACTACAGCGCAGATTTGTCTCTCGAGACCTTGAAAAAAACCGGTTTTGCAAACTACCAAGTAGGCGAAAAGGTTAACTTAGAAAAAGCCATGCTGCCGACGACACGTTTTGGCGGACACATTGTATCTGGACACGTGGACGGCGTGGGTGAAATTGTGGAGCGCAATCAAGTTGGTCGTGCGATAGAGTTTTGGGTCGCGATGCCTGCTGAGATCAGCAAGTACGTGGCAGAAAAAGGCTCTATCACCGTTGATGGTATCAGCTTAACGGTGAATGATTTACGTAAAAACGCATTCAAACTGACGATTGTGCCTCACACCAGTGAAGAAACCACCATCGACCAGTTCCAAGTGGGCCGCAAAGTGAATTTAGAAGTGGATGTGTTGGCGCGTTACATGGAACGCTTGCTGCAAGGTCAGCAAGAAGAGCAGCCTGAATCTCGCATCACCATGGACTTCTTACAACAAAATGGCTTTGCGTAAGCGCTCAGCCACGTTGCGATAATTGCCATAACAGACCGGATTCACAGAACATCGTTAGGGCAATTGACTTGCATTGTGCAAGGCTCAAACTGTTGATGTCATTACCATTGCAATAAAATTTCACGCATTGCTGTCGGAAAATAAATTTTAGAATAACGGGAAACAGAATATGCCAATCAGTACACCACAAGAAATTATTGATGATATTCGCGCAGGC
>NZ_JAWOTL010000285.1:0-1097 GCF_033338835.1 Vibrio sp. Vb0888 | reverse complement strand
ATACGATTCGTGAGATTCAAGGTTGGCTATCCAAAGGCATTGCGATCGGCAAAGTGAAAGGATTGCTCGGCCAATCGGATGTAGAAATCAGTGCAGAAAACCATTCGCTTGAAGAAGTGGAAACCGTACTGTCTGCCTTGTCGCAACTCAATCGTGGCAAAACGGAAAGCGTCCTCTCATCGGTATTGAAAGAGTACCCGCTCAACTTAGTCGTAGATCAGTTTATCAATCCTGTGTTTGAAGCATTGGATTTGGTTAAGGGCTCGCTGCGCTCTTTGCAGATGGGATTGTTCCAAACCTGTTTAATCACGCGTTTGGCATTGGTGATCGATTCTGAAAACAAAGCATCTACTAAGGGGAAATGTCTGTTGATCAGCTTTGAACAAAGTCGAGATGCGGAAAGCTGGATTCAGGCGGCGAAGTTGTGTGAGCAAGGTTACCACATCACTTTACTCGACAAGGTGGACGACGTTTCTGGCTTGGTGGGGCACGACGTGATTGAACGCTACCAGCGTGTTTATGTGTTCTCGAATAAGGCGCTACCTGCCAAGCAAGTGGAAGCATTCAAAGCGCTGTTAGCGCGGTATCCTGAGCAAGTGCAGTGTTCGGAAGTTATTGAGAAACTTCATCTTGCACAAACACAGATTCAGTAAGGAGACCACATGATTCTGGTTTGGTTTAGGCGCGATTTACGCACGTTAGACCACACGGCGTTAAAGGCGGCACTTGATACAGGACAACCTGTTGTTGCTTGTTTTGTTGCAACGCCAGAACAGTGGCAAGAGCACCACATGGCGCCGATGCAGGCGGATTTAATCGCTAGGCGTCTTGAGCATGTTCATCAAGAGCTCACAGAGCTAAACATTCCTCTTCTGTATAAAGAAGTTCCGCGTTTCGAAGACTGTACAAAAGTCATTTGCGATTGGGCGGATAAGCTCAACGCAATGGCGGTAATGGTCAACATTAATTATGAAGTGAATGAAGTTGAGTTGGATAGAAAGGTATCTCAAGCACTGGATAATCGTGGGGTAGAGTTTCACGCCTTTCACGACAAATGCGTTCATGCGCCAACGACCGTACTCAACAAGCAAGGCGAG
>NZ_JAWOTL010000284.1:0-1098 GCF_033338835.1 Vibrio sp. Vb0888 | reverse complement strand
CGACAATAGCGCAACACCCCCACTTTGTTATGCGATTCTAGCATTCTCATGCTCGGCAGCTTTTCTTCATCGAGTAAGTTAAACACACAGCCTATTCGAGCCGCTCGATACATCTTCTCAATCATTTCAATCGTATGATTGGCATTGCTCGATTTGTAGTTTAATGAACCTGACGCAAACACATAATCACTTTGAGGAAGAACAAGCTTAGAAAAGTCGCCACAAATGAAATTAACAGGCGGTTTAAAAGCTTTCTTTCTGGCCTTTGTGATGAACTGCTTCTGCTGATCAATGCCGACATAGCGCGCTGGATATTGATTCTGGCTCTCAATATATTCAAGCAGATCACCAAAGCCACAGCCAATATCGAGAATACTAACTGCCTCTAAACAAAGGCTACGAGTCAGCGCTTCAAATCGGCTGATTTGGCTATATTCGTCCTGCCAACCCAGCGTACGCGCTTTATCATTACCAAATTGTTTGTAACGCTTGCGGTGGTAGTTGGCAATCTTCAATCTATCGAGCCACTTCATTTATCTCCCCTCTTGCTCACTACAGGCACAATGATCAAATTAAATGGGTAAACAGCCATTTCCTTTTACCTGCCGAATAGCAAGGTGTGTGTGGATGTCTTTGACGTTTTCTAACCTTTGCAGCTTTCTCGTGAAGCTTTCGTATCCGGGAAGATCTTTACTGACCACTTCCAATAAATAATCGTAAGCGCCAGATACGACGTGACAAGAAATCACCTCATCCATATCGACGATTGCGGTTTCAAACTCATCGATTGACGACGCTTGGTGATTATTCAAACTCACTTCAACGAACACCGTCATCGCAATGCCTACTGCGCCACGTGAGATCATTGCTCGATATCCGCTGATAACCCCTTCTTGTTCAAGACGTTTTAAGCGCCTCGCACATGGTGAAGCAGAGAGCCCTACTTGGTCAGCAAGCTCCGCTGTCGTTAATGTGGCGTCTTTCTGTATGAGATGAAGTAACTGCCTATCAATTTTGTCCATGCCAACTCCCTTTGCCAAAAATCACTAAATTGAATTAATTGAACGCAGTTTAACACCAATATTGAAACAAAGTACG
>NZ_JAWOTL010000283.1:0-1098 GCF_033338835.1 Vibrio sp. Vb0888 | reverse complement strand
TTGAGAACTCAACATTTGGGCTGGCACGCTTTTCGTATTTTTCTCTCTGTTATCGGTATCCAACTGTGGCTTTGGGCGCTCGCTTACCCTGTTCCGATTTGGCAAGGCATTGCGCTGCTAATGACTTCTCCGCTGTTTGCGACCGTAGGCTCAGGGCTTATCTTGAAAGAGAAAGTGGGCACCGCACGCTGGCTTGCCACACTAACTGGCTTTATCGGTGCCATGATCATCTTAGAACCGTGGTCAGACTCCTTCACTTGGGCAACTCTACTGCCTGTTGGGGCGGCCTTCTTTTGGGCGGCGTATTCTTTGATGGTAAAAAAGATGTCGGTAAACGATCCACCGTCTACCATGGTGGTTTACTTGTTGTTACTGATCACGCCTTTCAATATTGTGCTAGCGATACCAAGCTTTACCATGCCTAGTGACTGGACTATTTGGCTGATCCTTCTTTTTGCTGGTGCACTAACAGCATTAGCGCAATGGGCGATTGTGAAAGCTTACGCAGTTGCGGACGCTTCCTTCGTTCAACCCTTCGATCACGCTAAACTGCCTTTAAATGTGCTGGCAGGATGGATGGTCTTTGGATGGGTGCCTCCTGGTCGTTTGTGGCTAGGCGCTGCGATTATTGTAGCGTCGATTGCATTCATCACGCACTGGGAAGCAAAAAAGACAAAGTTAGTTGAAAGAAAAATCTAGCTTTTGAGTTCTATATTTTCAGGAAAGGAAATGAGGAACACCCTATGACACAACCAATCAAAATCACACTTTATCGCTGGGCTGGCAGTTGGGGGCCGTTCAAAGTGAACATCCCATGCGGCGAATGTACGCTAACCAAAGATATTTTAGTGGACACCTTCGCGAACGAATTGGCGGATGTACCAGTCGAACTCGAAGTGAAAGATTGGTTATCTCACTGGTGGGAACCTTTGAAAGTCGGAGCATGGCACGCCCCTATTCTTCTGGTTGAAGGTAAAGTCGTGAGCCAAGGGGAAGCGCTAAACCGAGGCGTGCTCGTGCAATCGGTCGTTTCGGAGTGGGTAAAACGTGATGAACTGAAGGGCAACATCGTTTAAGGAAAAGCCACTTGTCCGTACT
>NZ_JAWOTL010000282.1:0-1099 GCF_033338835.1 Vibrio sp. Vb0888 | reverse complement strand
AGTTTAGGTATTCTTCGATTGATTCTTGAGATAGCTTAACGGTACAACCCGCAGCAGAACGCTCAGCTGATGCATCAGACAGTTCGAATGCTTGCTCAACCGTTAGTGTTTCTAGACCTTCAATCTCAAGGATACGGCCAGAGAATTCATTCACTTTACCGGCTTTTTCAACAGTCAGTAGACCTTGTTGAATCGCGTAGTAAGGGATGGCATGAACTAGGTCACGAAGTGTGATACCCGGTTGCATCTTGCCTTTAAAGCGAACCAAAATTGATTCAGGCATATCCAATGGCATGACGCCTGTTGCCGCTGCGAATGCAACCAGACCAGAACCAGCTGGGAATGAAATACCTAGCGGGAAACGAGTATGCGAGTCGCCACCAGTACCGACAGTATCTGGCAGTAGCATACGGTTTAGCCACGAGTGGATAATGCCATCGCCTGGACGTAGAGAAACACCGCCACGGTTCATGATGAAATCAGGAAGTGTATGGTGAGTATTCACGTCAACTGGTTTAGGGTACGCAGATGTGTGACAGAACGACTGCATAACTAGGTCTGCTGAGAAGCCAAGACACGCAAGGTCTTTAAGCTCATCACGCGTCATAGGACCCGTTGTATCTTGAGAACCTACAGTTGTCATCTTAGGCTCACAGTAAGTGCCCGGACGAACACCTGCTACACCACATGCTTTACCAACCATTTTCTGTGCAAGCGTGTAACCCTTGCCAGAATCAGCGACTTCACCAGGTTTACGGAATACATCAGAAGACTCAAGACCTAGAGCTTGGCGCGCTTTATCTGTTAAACCACGACCGATGATCAGTGGGATACGACCGCCAGCACGTACTTCATCAATCAGCACGTCTGTTTTTAGAGAAAACTCAGCAAGTACTTCACCTGTTTCGTGGTTACATACTTTGCCTTCGTATGGGTAAACGTCGATAACGTCGCCCATATTCAACTTCGTTACATCAACTTCGATAGGCAGCGCGCCCGCATCTTCCATTGTGTTGAAGAAGATAGGTGCAATTTTACCGCCAAGCACGTAACCACCAGCGCGTTTGTTAGGTACGTAAGGGATATCATCGCCCATGAA
>NZ_JAWOTL010000281.1:0-1102 GCF_033338835.1 Vibrio sp. Vb0888 | reverse complement strand
TCGCATCCGTTGTCGCGCACGAAATTGCGCACGTAACACAGCGCCACCTAGCGCGCAGTATGGAAGACCAAGCAAGGCGCTCTCCAGCTACTTTAGCCGCGCTTGCTGGTGCAGTGTTACTTTCGATTGCTTCACCAGAAGCTGGCATGGCAGCGATTACCGCCGCAACAGCAGGCAACATGCAAAGCCAAATCAACTACACTCGCTCAAACGAGAAAGAAGCCGACCGCTTCGGCATCGCAACCTTGGCGAAAGCAGGATTTGATGTGCAAGCAATGCCGCGTTTCTTTGGACGTTTAGCTGATGAGTACCGCTACGCGAGTAAACCGCCACCAATGCTACTGACTCACCCTTTACCAGAAGACCGTGTAGCAGATAGCCGTCAACGTGCACAAGCCTATCCTCCAATGCGCATTGCACCCTCTATCGATTACCATTTGGCGCGCGCGCGCATTGTGGCGCGATATGCCGGTATCGACGGACAAGCCGCACTAGGTTGGTTTGAGCGTACTCAAAAGAAAGCTTCAGCGGACATCATGCCGTCATTTGATTACGGCCGAGCGCTGGTTCATCTGGACAACAAACGCTTATCACAAGCAGAACCGATTTTGAAAAAACTGTTAGCGCAAGATCCGGGCAACCCATTCTATTTAGATGCAATGACCGATCTATACATCGAGAAAAAACAGCCACAAAAAGCTGTTGAGTTGCTAAATAGCGCGCTAAAGCGTAATCCTCAAAACAAAGTATTAACCATTAACTACGCCAACGCGTTGCTTGAAGCAAACCAAAATGATCAAGCGGTGCGTACGCTTCAGCGTTATACACACGATAACCCAGAAGATAGCAATGGCTGGCAGCTATTATCGAAAGGCTATCATGCCCTTGGACGTAGTGATGAAGAGCTTGCAGCTCGCGCGGAAATTCTGGCACTAAGAGCAAACTGGAATAAAGCGATTCAATATTACAGTGAAGCAAGTAAAATGGCCGAATTGGGTAGCTTAGAACAAGCGCGATACGATGCTCGTATCGACCAACTCATGATCCAAAGAGATCGATTCATGGCATTACAATAACGAAATGGAGAAAACCATGTCAGTCG
>NZ_JAWOTL010000280.1:0-1106 GCF_033338835.1 Vibrio sp. Vb0888 | reverse complement strand
TTTAGCCTTCTTTTTTTCCTTCTAAACGTGCGTACACGTTGAAGCCATTAGAAATGTGTTCTGGTACAGGAAGTTTGTGAACCGTAAAGCCTAGTTCGCCCAGTTGCTCAGCCAGCGTTTCTGCAATTTGTTTTTCATTCATAGATTCGCTGTCGATACGAACCAGTTGGCAGAAATGTTCAACTAGACGTTCTTGATTAATTTGTGTCATTTGGGTGTCTCTTTCTTTTGGGGTCGAGGGCGATACCGAGAAACGATGTGAATTCGAAATCAATGGCACGGACTCGAAAGGGAACAGAATCTCTCTTATTGCACAGCTTTATGTAGGTGAAGCTGCGTTGAATCAAAGAAAATCACTGCCTGACACGATTCTGACCGAGGATAATGCCAGAAGTGACGACGCAATCACGAAAGTGGTTTAGCAAGTGACAATTTGGTAATTGAGAGCGGAGACAGTAATGCACTATGGCTCGAAGCAAATATGTAACTGATGAAAGCAGTCAATAATTGCTGCAAGGTGCACTGTAAATAAGTAGGGTGTATTTGAAGCAAAATCACATTTGTGGATTAATGACGTCTCTGTTTACTCATATCCTCGCACTGCCAACTGGATAGGCCAAGTTCAATAAGAACTTGGCCGCTTTTTACGTGCGCTTTGTTGTCTTGAAACTCTCGTTTGTTTCACTCTCTCCAACCTCTCTTTAAATGAAACCAAAGACTTATCTAAAGTCGCTAGGTGCCAATGAAAATCGCCATGGTAACAAATTGTTTACATTTGGCGGTGTGGCGTAAATCGAAAAATATCAACCTAATTGATTGAAATTCAATTTAATTTTGGTTTCTTTTTAACCGGGTACATTGATGGTTTTGTGGTGTAACATTAATTTTACATTTCTCCGTAAGACCCATCGAAATAGAGATTTCGGCTTATGTATTCCAATTTCTCTCTACCTGCGCCAAGTTAGAAAAATCAGTTCAAACAGCTCAGTGAGGCTGTAAACAAATTAGTGACGCAAGGAGAAAGTCATGGTGGACACATACAACCCATTAGGTACAGACGGATTTGAGTTTGTTGAATACACAGCTGCTGACAGCAAAGGCATTGA
>NZ_JAWOTL010000279.1:0-1107 GCF_033338835.1 Vibrio sp. Vb0888 | reverse complement strand
AAAAATCACAAACACCCTAACCTATTGAAGTAACTGTTTTTTTTAAGGCAGTTGAAGGTGAGTCCCGCCAGCTCCACCAAACGTTTGGAAAAGGCCACCTTCGGGTGGCCTTTTTTGTATCAACAATCATATTGTCTTCTTTTCTCAGGCACTCATACTACCTGATGACTTATCACAAGCATTACTGCGTAACTTTACAACCTATGCTGATAAAAACTCGTTGAGTATTAAGTAGCAGACTATACGCTCATAAGTACAACACCAACCACACATGAGAATTCAAAAGTACTCATTAAAAGATAGAAAGTGTGTACTTACTATATGCTTTTCAATTTAAAGTTTTCTAAGCTTTTGGGATATCAGATACTTCATCCGGTTACAGAGTACATGCTGGTTTTGTAAATCTCTTCAATACAATAAAGCCACAACTTGCAGCATGCATCGCTGGTTATTCGAAAAAGAACATAAAAGCACCAAAGGTAATACACTGCGTAGGTCATAGTTTAGGTGGTGCTCTTGCTTCATTAGCAACAGATTGAGTGAGTAAAATAGTCTCTTCAATTTTCTCCTTACTAAGAATTTCAGGTCTGGTTCATATAACACAACAAAAAATGCGAAGCTATTTAAGCTTCGCATTTTTATTATGGATTAGAATTATTAGCAATATTAGAATCTATATTCCACACCTAAAGATGCTTGTTTAAAGTCTGTATTTGTATTCGCACCATCAAATACATTTTCTGCATTCAGTTCCACATCGTACCAAGTGTATTCTGCGTTAACTAAAAAGTTATCCGTTACTTTGAAGCCCACACCGGCACCAGCAAATACACCTTCGTCATCTTTGTTTCCATGGAATCCAGCAACGTTATAATCTGTCGAATACCACATTTGGCCACCTTTCGCGTACACATCCACTCTATCGGTGATTGGAGCCGTCACTTTCAATGCTGCGGTATAACCATCCGTCTCTGCATTAGCCAAGTTGTTACCATAGCTACCAAAATCAATGCAGCCACCTTCCAACGCTAAGTAACGGTTAAAGCGATACCCCACCAATGCTTGCATTGCATCGCTGTCGTCATCGAAATCATCTTGTCCATCAAC
>NZ_JAWOTL010000278.1:0-1107 GCF_033338835.1 Vibrio sp. Vb0888 | reverse complement strand
CAAGCCAATGATCAGCAAAATTGGGAAAATGAGCCCTAGAGTGCCAAACACGTTTGTGATCATCGATGACAAACGTAAGCCGAATATATTTACCAATGTTAGCGCCCAAAAAATCACATTAATCATGATTAACATGAAAATATTATTCTGCGCCAGTTCTGGGAAAAATGGGTAGGCACCTGTAGCGACAATGAAAGAGATCAGCGGCGGGTAATAAACGATATTTTCCGCATATTGATACCAAACGGTCGCAAAGCCGAAGTTAGGTCCAATCGTTTCTTTTCCCCAAAGATAGACACCACCCTGTTGAGGGTAAGTCGTGCTTAGCTCGGCACACACTAAAGCTGTGGGAACGAAAAAGCATAAACCAGCAAGTAAAAAGAAAGAGATGGCATGACTACCAAATAAGGCGGCACCCGGTATGTTTCTGATGCTATCAACGGATGTAACCGTAATCATGATCACAGAGAAAACACTGAGTTTAACAGCGGACTTGGCGATATTGCTCATTCGATACCTTTAATAAACGAGCCACGAATTCATGGTTGGAAAACCCGCGTGCTACAAGTAAGACGCGCGTATTGTAGGGTTGTTATAAACGGCGGGTATATAGCGAAAAATGGTATGTATTTACCCAAAAATGAACCGAAAACTCAGTGATTTATTTGTAAGCAATATAAACGTTTGCGTTGGTGTATTGGCGCGAAAAAAGTAAAAGAGACACACAACAAACTGCCACAGGTTGACCTTCACCCAAGGGTAAGCGTTAAGTTAAAGGGAACGAAAATCGTTAAGGAGAAGACAAATGGGGTGTTGTAATCAAGCGCCAAAAGGTGGAACAGGCAAGCTATCATACTTAATGTTAGTTATCGCTGGATTGTTTGCGGCTATTTTTCTGATCGCCGTTCTTTGGGGGTAATACGCAATCCAAGGTATTGTAAATACACGGTTATGTTTATCCAAACTTTATGAAAGGCGGGTGGATTCATTTCATCAGTAGATGTTAATGTCCGAGCTCGTCTTTGGTGTTTTTGCACGCCCAACATATTCTTGTAAAGTTCTTATTGTGTAGTGTGTCGAAGAACCATAGAATCCGCGCGCTTTAAT
>NZ_JAWOTL010000277.1:0-1107 GCF_033338835.1 Vibrio sp. Vb0888 | reverse complement strand
AAACTAAGAACGTCCATCATGCTTGGCGCGATGGTGTTTGGTTTGATGGGCGTTGTCGCCATGATCGGATTTATGAATGGTTTAGTGGACAGCATGATCAAAAATGCGATTGCTTGGCAAACCAGCCATTTGCAGATTCATCAAAGTGCGTATCTCGTTAATCCTGAACTGAAAGACACCATACCTGACTCGCAAAGCATCGTGACAACGTTAGAAAAGCATCAAAGCGTGAAAGCCGTATCGGAGCGGTTTCTCGCCGATGGCATGATAGCTTCTGCTCGCAGTTCTCGCGGTATTCGTATTAATGGTATTCATCTTGAACAAGAGCAGAAGATAACGCCGCTTTCTGAGCATATCATCGATGGTTATTGGTTGGATGAAGAGGGCCGGAATCCCATTCTTGTATCGCAAAAGACGGCGAAAAGATTAAAGCTACGAGTTGGTTCAAAAGTCATTCTGACGCTTTCCGATATCAATGGGGATGTCTCTGGCGCTGCGTTTAGAGTGAAAGGCATCTTCAAAACACCGTCCACGACCTTTGATGACGGCAACGTGTACGTCCGTAAAGCTGACCTAGAGAAAATCGCAGGGGTAGCAGGGGCGCATGAAATCGCCATTTTGCTCAACGCCAATGATGACGACGTGTTGCAAAATACTGTGTCGTTTACCCGAACCTTGATCGACGATGGTTCAGGAAAGCCGTTAACGGTAAGAACATGGCTAGAAATTCAACCCCTGCTTTCGACTATGATGAGCTCGATGGATATCTCCAACCAAGTCATGCTGGTGGTGTTCGTGTTGGCTATGACGCTTGGCATCGTCAATATCATGCTTATGTCGGTGTTTGAACGAACCAGAGAATTCGGCGTGCTGATGGCAGTGGGTATGCAGCAACACAAAATTCGTATTTTGATCACGTTGGAAACCATGTTCCTTGGTTTGACGGGATGTGCTTTAGGGGTATGTGGCAGCGCTGCCATGATAAAGCTTCTCAGTGTGACGGGATTGTCGCTTGGAGGGCTGGCCGATGGTTTAGGTGCATACGGCGTCGATACTCTGCTTTATCCTCGCGTTTCGTTTTACGAATATCAAATGATCATTGTAGCG
>NZ_JAWOTL010000276.1:0-1107 GCF_033338835.1 Vibrio sp. Vb0888 | reverse complement strand
AAGAAGCACACCAACCATCACTACACCACCACCTGGTACGCCACCAGCACCAATAGAAAGAAGAAGAATCGTCAGACCGAGTGTAAACACATCAGCGGTGTTAATTGGCTGGCCAAACGCGTTAGCAACGAAGATTGTTGCAAGCGCGATGTAAATAGATACACCTGACATGTTCATCGTCGCGCCTAGCGGTACACCAAAACCCGCAACTGATTTAGAAACTTGCAGTTTCTCTGTCAGAGTACGCATGGTTACAGGGATGGTTGCATTTGAACTTGCCGTAGATAGGGAAAATAGGATTTGTTCACGAGTTGCACGGAGAAACGCCTTTGGAGAAGTTCCAGTCGTAATGCCAACTGCCATTGGATAGAAGATGAAAATCCAGAACACAAGCATAGCCACGACAAGCGCAACGTAACCTGCAACAGACATCAGTGTATTCGCATTTAAGGTTGCACCTAGTTGAATCATCAGAGCAAACACACCGTAAGGTGCTAGACTCATGACCAATCCAACCAGCTTCATCATGATCTCATTGGCCATCTTAAACGTGCGGATAGCAGGGCCACCACGAGAATCCAGAGCTTGAATGGCTAGATCTGTCAAAATAGCCATAAAGATAATTTGTAGCATGTCGCCGTTAGCAAAAGCTTGTACTGGATTGCTTGGTACAATGTTTACCACGAGCGAGAAAATATCTGGTGTTTCAGTTGTCGTCAGTTTGACGGTTTCAGAAACCGTACCCGCTAAGTTTGCACCAGCACCCGGTTGGAAAATTAAACCTACGGTCAACGCTGCTGCGATCGCAATGATGGTATTGAGAATGTAGAGAGTAAAAGTTTTCCCACCAAGACGACCAAAAGCACTAATGTCTTTCAAATCGACAATGCCGCACACGATTGAAACATACACAAGCGGCACAACCAAAAGCTTGATCAGCGAGACAAACATGCCGCCAACCCCTTCTGCCGTTCCAAGTAGGTAAGTATCAAAAATCGCAATACCACTAAATAAGTACTGAATAGCTGTGCCCAGCACAAGGCCGGCAAACAAGCCTATAAAAATCTTACTAGAAAGCGATTTATCCATTATAAATCTCCGATATGT
>NZ_JAWOTL010000275.1:0-1108 GCF_033338835.1 Vibrio sp. Vb0888 | reverse complement strand
ATTCCACCATCATCATTAGCGCCACCATGCCCAAAGCAATCGCGCTCGTAAAACCACCTAAAACACTGACCTTCCCGGTACCAAACGAAAAACGCTCATTGTTCGCATTTTGCTTAGCATAGCGATAAGCGAACAAGGTGATGCAAAATGCCGCAGCATGAGTGCCCATGTGCCATCCATCGGCGAGTAAGGCCATAGAGCCAAAAAGCGTGCCCGCAGCAATCTCAACCACCATAGTGACAAGCGTCAGAATGAGAACATAAAAAGTTCGCTTTTCACCTTTATGGTTATGAGAAACAAAATCGTGCGTGTGTTGTGCTATTGCCATAGATAAATCATATCCCTATTGCTCAGTTTGTTTGATAATCAAAATATTTGATTTAAATTTAGTTTGATCATCAAACAAAGTCAACATAGAAAACTAAGAAAGGCGTTCATCACTGCACTCAAGATTGGCCAATCTGATGCCTCCCCGCATGAACATATGCGGCCTTGTTTGGGAATCAGCCGCTTATACGTTAAGCTGCCGTTACTCAACTAAAAGATAGAAAGCGGATAAGCAGATGGAACATGTAGGTTCTCGTGCACTGATTGTTGAAGGCGGCGCAATGCGAGGGGTATTTTCTTGCGGAATACTCGACCATTTTTTAGCTGCGGACTTTTCTCCCTTCGACAGCTTTTGGGGCGTATCGGCTGGCGCAAGTAATCTTGCCGCTTATTTGGCAAAAATGCCGGGCAGAAACCTAAAAATCTATCTCGATTACAGCCTAAGAAATGAGTTCATCACCCCCAGCCAGCTCATACGCGGTGGTGATGTCATGGATTTGGATTGGATGTGGCAAGTAACACTTGAAGAGTTAGGCATTGATAAAGAAGTGCTCGCTGCTGATCCGCGTCCTTTTTTCCTTGTCGTCACTCGTCAAGATACTGGACAGGCAGAATACCTCACTCCGGACGTCGATATGTTAGCGGAGACCATGAAGGCCAGCAGCGCCCTGCCCGTACTCTATCGTAATGGCGTACTTCTTAATGGCACTCGATATGTGGATGGCGGCGTTGCAGATGCCCTGCCAATTGCCGAAGCCATCAAAAGAGGAGCGACAAAAAT
>NZ_JAWOTL010000274.1:0-1108 GCF_033338835.1 Vibrio sp. Vb0888 | reverse complement strand
CAACGTCGCGGCGAAGAATGGTCCGAGCAAGAAGAACACACTTTCAAAGAATCGATCATAGACTTGTATGAGACCCAAGGGCATCCGTACTTTGCCAGTGCAAGATTATGGGACGACGGCATCATTGACCCAAAAGAGACGAGAAACGTGCTTGCACAAGCGTTAATGGCTGCGCTCAACGCGCCAATACCTGATAGCGAATTTGGCATCTTTAGAATGTAACCGCGCAATTGAAATAAACGTTCACAAGGAAATCATTATGCAGGAAAGACAACCAAGCATTGTTCCAAACGCTCAACGACACAATGAGGGGCTTTGGCAGTTGTACGAAGTCGGTGTTGCAACGCTGACACGGAATCTGACAAAGAAACACAATGCCTTTGATGCCTGCATGATTGATTTGATCATCCATCGCTTAGATTATCTTGCACTAAGAACCGATGTGCGTTGCTTAGTGCTGCGCAGTAATGGCAAACACTTTTCCTCTGGTGCGGATTTAGCTTGGATGCAATCGATGGCAAATAGTACCCGAAAAGAAAACCTAGTCGATGCACAAAGCCTCGCTCGCTTAATGGAAACGTTAGATACCTTCCCTCAACCCACCATCGCTGTCGTACAAGGCTCAGCCTTTGGTGGCGCATTGGGGCTAATTTGCTGCAGCGATATCGCTATCGCCACCAACTCCGCTCAGTTTTGCTTGAGTGAAGTCAAATTGGGATTGGTGCCCGCCACCATTGCACCATACGTGATGCGTGCGATGGGCAATCGACAAGCACGTCGTTACATCCTCAGTGGTGAAGTCATCCCTGCGGTTAAAGCGCAACAGTTTGGCATCGTGCATGAAGTGAAAGAAGATGAGGAGCTTGAATCATGCGTAAGCGAAGTCGTCGCTTCTTTGCTACTCAATAGCCCAGATGCGATGAGAAAAGCGAAAGCACTCTGCGAACAATGCCACCAAAATCCCATTGATTCTCAGCTTATCCGCTACACCAGCCAATTGATCGCCGATATCCGTGTATCGCCGCAAGGGCAAGACGGTTTACAAGCTTTCTTAGAAAAACGGCCTCCGAGCTGGGTCCATCAACCTGATGCGGAGGAAGAATGACAC
>NZ_JAWOTL010000273.1:0-1108 GCF_033338835.1 Vibrio sp. Vb0888 | reverse complement strand
CAATGGCAAACAGCGTCTGCGTTTGCCTGTTTCGTGGCTGAAACCAATGTGGCAGGGCAACATCATTGAATTGTGGCAAGCGCCGCTTAAAGAGACGTTGCGTTTAGATATGGAAGGGCCGGCGATAGAAGTGCTTGACCAATTGCTTGCCAAAGCGGTCAGTGAATCACCATTGGAAACGTCCATTTTTGACGGTGCGTTAAAAGAGCGAGTGGAACTGTTCCAACGTTGGCAGGGCATCGGTGTGGATGGCATTGCGGGTCATCGCACGTTAGAGCGCTTACAACAAAGTGTGCAACCTAATGCGCCAACACTAGCAAGCATTAACAAGGAGGAGGTGTAATGTCAGTCATCAAACATGTTGGACTCTTTCTTGTGCCTATTAGCGTGTCAGCGATTGCGGTTGCGTGGCATTTAGATTTGCTTACGCCAGAGACTCAAGCGGTTACGCCAGAGGTAGTGGTGGCGGAAGTCGTACAACCATTTGAAGTTTTAGATTATCCAGAATCAACGGATCTTGCTCAACTGCCACGAGAATGGCCGAGTGCCGAATTATCTCGCGACATTGGGACATTCTTACAACCCTCCGAGTATGCCAACGAGAGTGAGGCTCCAGATCCGACAACGGCTACTCCCGTCACGAGCACAGCATCTACGCATCGTCGTGACGACTTAGGTTTGTCATTGGATGATCTAGACTTGTCTTCCTTGTCTCCAGATCTCGCCAAAAAAGTGGAAAATGCGCTGTCTCAAAACGATGCACCGACTTCTGCACCGTCACAGGTGAATGACTTGGAGCGCAATGCGCAGCAGTGGCAAGGACGTCTTCCTGCCCTTAATTTGCAAACGCATATGTATGCCAGTGACGCCAATCGTCGTTGGGTGAAAATCAATAACGTGGAGTATCACCAAGGGGATGTGGTGGATGGACAAGTCACGCTGAAAGAGATTCAGCCGCAGGCTGTCATTGTCGAATTCCAAGGTGAGCAAATCCGAATCCCTGCGCTTTACGAATGGGATGGTTAGTGCTCTCGCGTGAAACCATTAGATAAGCAAAAGGCCACATGAATGTGGCCTTTTTCGTATCCGCTATGTGCAAACCGGTAGT
>NZ_JAWOTL010000272.1:0-1109 GCF_033338835.1 Vibrio sp. Vb0888 | reverse complement strand
CCCAGTCCGAGCCCTTCTGGTTTGGTGGTAAAAAACGGGTCAAAGATTTTCGCCAGTGCCTCGTCAGACATCCCCGGGCCGTTATCTGACACCAGAATATCGCAGCTCGAATCGTGGCATTGAATCGCGATGGAAATTTGTGGATCAATACAATAGCCATCCATCGCTTGCGCAGCGTTGTGGAACAGATTGATGAGCACTTGTTCTAGTTCAACGCTGTGAATGGCGAGCCTCACCTCGTGGTCGATCGTCGGTACTTTGAGCGTGACACCTTGCTTGATCAACTTATTGCTCAATATGCTGGTGGCATTGTGCACTGCATCGTGAAGTATCGACACTTCATTATGAGGTTCATGAGAAGTTTTACGGGTGAAGACTTTTAGCCTAGCAATGACCTCGGCAATAGTCTCGTTTAGCGAGAGCATCTTGTTTAAGTTGTCTGCGACCATCGGATAGCGTTCCATCGACAGCAAGCGCTGGGAGTTTTCGGTGTAAGTTCTCAGCGCGGCAAGTGGTTGGTTTATCTCGTGGTTGATACTGGCAGACAACTCTCCCAGCAAAGCAAGTTTGGCGGCTTGAGTCAGCTCTTGCTGAGTTTGTCTTAGCTCTTGCTGGCTTTGTTCATACTGACGAACCGTTTGCTGCAACTTGTGGTTTGCTTCACTTAGTACAACCGTGCGTTGCATGACTTTTTCTTCCAAGCTCACATTGAGATTGGCAAGACGTGCCTTGTTCACCAACATCTGAAACCATGCCAATGCGATCAGTGCAATCAGCGCGTATAAAATCAAATAGACTACATCTGCTTGCAATACTGCCGTCAGTACGGTGTGGTGATTGATTAACGCTACAACGCGAAAACCTTTATCCAACAAATGTGTTGCGTACGCGAGGTAGTTTGGTGACAGCAACAATTGGTTATCCGCAAACTCACTTTCGTCACTTTGCGCGGTAAGTTCGCCGTAATATTCGGGCAACGTGTCACCGTATTGGCGAGTTTCAGTCAGTTCATTGATGGCCGTTGGTGAGAGTGGAAACAGTGCGCGATAGCGCCAGTCGGGTAGGTTGCTCATAAACACTACGTTGTGTTTGTCGGTCACCAAAACGTC
>NZ_JAWOTL010000271.1:0-1109 GCF_033338835.1 Vibrio sp. Vb0888 | reverse complement strand
TGAGTGCCAATCACGCCAGACTGGGTCGAAACCTTTCGCTCTGATCATGTCTTCTACCGATGCCGCGCTACGCTCGTCACTGATTTCGAACTGTTCCAGTTCCACCTCTTCGGTCGCATAACCACCGGGTTGTGTTTTCGATGCCGCAGACATACTCGTAATGCCTAACGGTAATACATTGTCGCGAAACTGAGGTGATTCGCGCGTCGACAATGACAACTCCACTTCCGGATTAAACAGCCGATAGGCGCAAATCAATTGCACCAACTGCTTATCCGTCATGACAGATTTCGGTTGTAATCCCGACGCAGGTGCATTACCGGCACAAGGGCGTAAACGAGGAAAAGAAATCGAATAACGCGATTGCCAATAAGTACGCTCCAGGTAATCCAGATGCGCAGCAGCAAAAAAGCAGTCGGTGCGCCACTCTTCCAAACCAATCAAAGCGCCAATACCGATTTTGTCGATCCCCGCCTTTGCCAACCTATCAGGCGTTTCAAGCCGGTATCGGAAATCCATTTTATTGCCACGTAAATGATGCTGAGCATATGTTTTAGGATGATAGGTTTCTTGATACACCATCACCGCATCAAGGCCCAATGTTTTGAGCTCGGCGTATTCGTCCTGATCCAACGGTTGGACTTCCATCGCTAAATAGTTAAATCGCTGCTTGATAATTGGCACCATTTCGCGAAAGTATTTCATCCCAACTTTGGTCTCATGCTCACCCGTTACCAGTAATACGCTGTCAAACTTCATTCGCTTAATCGCACCAATCTCCGCCTCAACTTCGTCCCTATTCAGCGTTCTTCGCTTTATGCGGTTCTCCATAGAGAAGCCACAATAGGTACAAGCGTTGGCGCAAAGATTAGAGAGGTACAGCGGGATATACAGCGACATAGTGTTGCCAAAACGCTTACGCGTCAGCGAATAAGAAATCTTTGCCATCTGCTCTAAGTACGGTTCAGCTGCAGGAGAAATCAACGCTTTAAAATCTTCCAAATCTCGTTTGGGTTTTGCTAGCGCCCTTTCCACATCCTGCGCCGTTTTGGCATAAATCGACATGGAGATGTCATCCCAATCGAGCTGCTGAAAGCGATCATAAAAGC
>NZ_JAWOTL010000270.1:0-1110 GCF_033338835.1 Vibrio sp. Vb0888 | reverse complement strand
CGAAAATCGTCGGTCGACCAAAAACAGACAAACCGTCTCTCGATATGGACCAAGGCTTTAACGGTAAATCACAAAGCTTTATCCATGGAGATGGCATTTAACCGTCTTCTGATCCTTTGACAATAATGTGGTAGGTAACTCTCAAGTGCGAAAACAAAATCACCCAGTGCTCCGCTCGGCTATTTTATTAACTTGTGCTTTATCTGCCACCTATCCCCTCTCTTCTTTCGCCGCAAGTCAGCAAGAGCTCAAAGGCGTTTCTAGCGAAATCAATCGCCAAAAGAAGGCGCTAACCTCGCAAGAGAAACAGCTTAACGAGCTGCAAAAATCGCTCAAAGACCAAGAGCTTGGCATTTCTAAGCTGGAGCGAGAAATCAAGCAAACTAAAGCCGACCTTGCTCAAGCAGACAAGAACATCAATAAACTGGAAGAGAAAATCTCCTTGCAAGAAGCCCAGCGCCAAGCACAAGAGGAAGAGCTCAAGCAATTGCTGCAAACGTATTACGTGACCGAGCGAGCGAAAGCGAATGGGCACTTATTGAATCAAGGTGTAGAAGAAGACCGCATTAGCCAATACTTTCAGCACTTAGCCAAGGCTCGTGCCGAAGTGATTGATGCCATCACCAAAACCACTCAGGAGTTGGCGCACAACAAAAACCAACTTGAGCTAGAGAAAGAGCAGATCGAAACCCTGCTCAAGCAGCAATCAGAAAAGCGTACCGCACTGGCCAGTACGCAGTCGAATCGTAAGCAAACGCTGAACAAAATTCAGAGCAGCATTAAAAACGACAAACGTTACCTTGCTGAACTACAACGCAATGAAACCCGTCTAAAAGCCGAGATTGCAAAAGCCGCCAAGCGAAATGCGGTACCAATGGACGGGCTCGGCAAACAGCGCGGCAAACTACCATGGCCACTCAAAGGCAGTGTGTTACATAACTTCGGTACGCGTCAAACCGGACAAGTAAACTGGAAAGGTATGGTGCTTTCCGCTAACTATGGTCAACAAGTTAAAGCAGTTTACCCTGGCACAGTCGTATTTGCAGAGTATTTAAGAGGTTACGGTTTAGTGGTGCTGCTTGATCACGGTAAAGGTGACATGACGCTTTA
>NZ_JAWOTL010000269.1:0-1111 GCF_033338835.1 Vibrio sp. Vb0888 | reverse complement strand
ACATGATTAATGTAGGAAGCCAAGCTGTAAATGACATTGGCCATTAAGTTGGCGTAACGAAACAGAATCGGCGCTGGTTGCTTTTTCCCAGCATGCTCTATCGCGACGAGTGCTCGAACGGTTTTCTTTGCTTGGCAGCGGCATAAATGCAGTTGACTAGACGTAGCATGGCCACCCGGCAGCACAAAACCTTTAAAACCACCGTCTATGCGCGCTTTTATGGCCTCATAGTCTGCTTTCAGCTCTTCAACTTCCGATTCTGTAATCGCTAACTTGCCACGCACCGAACCATTGAGATGGTAAACATTAGGCTGAAGGCGCGTGAGAATATCTCGACTGAAGTCGTCCAATTCCATCGACAGCACCAACCCAATCCGGCTGCACAACTCGTCTGCGGTGATCTCGAAATCGCACACAGGGCTGTCTTCGTAAATAAAGGGATAACAGATCTCGCTCAGTTTCTTGCTTACAGGTCTCATGCTGTTGTTCCAATGTAAAAAAGGGAGCCAGTATAACCTAACTCCCTCTTAGTAATCATAAAAACGACGTCCGCATTAGGCGTTTTCGATTTTCTTGTGGCCTTCTTGTAGATGCACAAAATCAACCAAGTCATCGCCTGAGACTTGATACGCTTGACCGAACCCTTTTACGAACAAACCTTTCTCAGCTTTTAGGTTGAACAGTACAAAGTCTTCAAGCTGACTTAGACCGTCGATGATGTCACCGAAACGCGCTTTCATCTGACCAACGACCAATTGCCACAGTTCAGTATCACGCTCAACAACCGTTGCGACCGCATCAAACGTCAGACGCTTACGTGCGAAAAGCTGTTTAGATGAATCTTCATCTTCGATCATCATCAGTGCAACGTTTGGATTTTCTAGCAGATTTCGAGCATGGCGAGCAATCTGAGAGATCAAAACGAAGTAACCTTCCTGATTCTGAACATAAGGCGCGTAACTTACGTTCGGACGGCCTTCGCTGTCTATCGTTGCAAGCTGTAAAGTACGGCGCTCCTGACGAAATTCCTTAATCTCTGGCCCTAGGCGGCCTTGCAAACGCTCTTGTTTAACTTGTTGATCCATATTGATACCTGACTTTATTTCTATTT
>NZ_JAWOTL010000268.1:0-1113 GCF_033338835.1 Vibrio sp. Vb0888 | reverse complement strand
TTCGTGTAAAGTGCTTTTGTTTGAAGGGGTTTTGTTAGCAGGTGACGAACCCGCCCAGAGCTAGAAAGTGCTGTGAGAACTGTCTCTTTTGTGGCATCGCTAGAAATCATAAGCACAGCGGTTGTGTCTGAAATCAGTTGTGCTCTGCTCAGGAGGTGAACGAGATCCAAACCGGTGTATTTTTCTGCAAGATGGTAATCAATCACTAAGAAGGAATAAAAGCGAGTTTTTGCGGCGAGTAAGGCCGCTTGCGTGTTAGTCACGCAAGTGATGTTAGAAGCTTTTGCGCCTAATGCAATGAGTTGGTGTTTCACTAGCAGTGATGATGTAGAACAGTCATCAACGACCAGGATATTGATATCACCAACGGCGACTCTTCCCTCGGCCAAAGTCTATCTTCCTTACTACAGCTACACTAATAAGCTAGTCATCTGAGTGCATAAAGGCAAGGCGTTTTTGAGGAAAGGGGCTTAGAAGCCCCTTAAATGAGACAAAATTCGTTAACTTTGCTTGGAATCTTGCTCAATTTGTTTCATCAAATCGTTCGCTTTCTTCATTGCTCGTCTAGCGCTGGTGGTCTTTCTTTTATTCAACAGAATGTCGGAGAATTGTAGATACTTGTCCGCTGTTTGGAAGCGTAGGTCATTGATATCTTGGAATCCAACAGGGAAGTTTTCAGAGAATTTATCGACGTCTTTAACTAACTTATCCAAATGTACAGTGGTTCTTGCTTGCTTTAGGCGATAGTACAGGCCATCAAACTCGTCTTGATACAAGATTCGAGCAGCATCGATAGGGAAAGGTAACGGATTGCTCGAATCTATCGCCGTTTCATAGAGCTTCATTTCGAGCACCGCATCTTTCATCGCATTGCTTATCTCTAAGTTAGCTTTATGTTCATCGCTATTGGTGAAGAACGTGTTGCCAACCTTTATCAATGTTACTAATGCCGCTGCATCACGATCTTTCAACGCGTCACTTAAGTGTTTACCAAACACGTCACTAGAAAGTGAGCTCGGTACGAAAGGGTAGTCCTGATGGATCTGGTTTAGCTCTTCTTTCAGCTCATAGATAGACTTGGTATCTTCTTCCTTATCGTAACGTGATTTCTCC
>NZ_JAWOTL010000267.1:0-1114 GCF_033338835.1 Vibrio sp. Vb0888 | reverse complement strand
AGATGAAGAGTTGAATGGCGCGGAGTTTGCAACCGCAAAAGTCACCTTTTTGAATGAAGGGGCTGGGTATCGAAATACGCTCGGTTATTTTGTTTTTGATACCAATAACCCGCCGACCAATAAAGATGAAATCGCAGCGCATGTGATCATTTTTCCTAATACATCGAAAGCGCCAGATGGCGAGATGGAAGAAGGTGACACTATCGACCTGAATGTGCAGCTCACTGCCGGTCAAACGCTCGCGTTCTTCATTATTCCGAATGGTTGGGGCTGGTCTGGCTCATACAATAACATCGCCAGCCTTGGCAGTTGGGGCACGCCATTTTATAGCTATTCCAATCTAAACCCAGAGTCGACTTCAGAAAATCGTCGTCATAACGTGGCTTTTATCGATACGCAAAACGAGTTCTTAGTACTGGGTTTTGAAGATATTTATCGCCCTGATGGCGACAATGATTTCAATGACTTGCTGTTTACTGTCGAAGTGAGCCCATTCACCGCCATTGATGGCGTCAACACTGATGGTTCGACGGACTCGAAATACGAGCCATTGGTGCAAGAAAACAACCCAGAAGTGACGGTGACTTCGGTTTATCCAAGCTCAGACACGTACGCGACGATGGCGTTTGAAGATCGCTGGCCGCTAATGGGCGACTACGATTTCAACGATGTGGTGTGGCGTTATCGCGTTACCGAACTGCTAAATGGTCAGCGTGAAATCAAAAACATTACATTCGATTACACCTTACAGGCGATGGGAGCTGGGTTCTCCAACGGTTTTGCGGTTCATCTACCAAATGTTAACCCTGCCAATATTGCGTCGACCGTGTTGACTCGAAATGGCGAACCCGTCACTCATCAAGTGGTGCAATCTGGCGGTGAGGCGGTGCTTGTGGTCTCAGAAAACTTGCGCAAAGACTTAGAGGCATTGGGTGAGTTAGACAGCAATTGTACTTTTTATCGCACTCAAACCGCGTGTGTGAGTCAGCAAACGTCAGATGTTCTGAATTATCAGCTCACCGTTGAGCTATCGACGCCTGTTTCACGTGAGCAAGTTGGCTATCCGCCTTACGATTCATTCATCTTTGCTTCGAAAGACTCGTATCACGGTGAT
>NZ_JAWOTL010000266.1:0-1114 GCF_033338835.1 Vibrio sp. Vb0888 | reverse complement strand
TTCTGATGCAGAGATCAAACCTAATCACGCGACTCGAACCACGCAAGTGGGCATGCCTTTGGCCATTTCTGTCGATGACTATTCACAACTTGCTTTCGTTTTAACGCAAAGTGGTGAGATTCAATATTTGTCGATGGACGCACCTGACAAGCCCGCCATTTATACTCAACAGTTAGCGACTAATCCGGTATCTTTTTCTCAATCGGCTCCTGGCCTTGGTTGGTATGGATTAGTGGATGATCAAGGTCTAGCACATATCTTCAAGCCAGAATTCAACGCGACGTTGAGAGAAAATACTCGCCCGCCAGAAGTGGTGGCGTTGTCGACGGATATGAATTTGACGCTTACCGACGCGCAAGATCCTGTGACTCAATTTGTCTTCAATGCGTCAACACAAACTCCAACTATTGTTTGGCAGACTCGCAGCGGGAAAGTCAAAGCGCGTTGGCAAGAGAAGTCTGCGCTAGGCGTCGCTCCAACCACAATTGATTTCTCCTTTTCTGCGGGCTTTGACGCTCCCCAACAGATGCTCTTAACACCGGATGGTGAAACGCTTTATTTGCGTGATGGTTCGGAGTTAATTGTTCTGACGAAAGCTGCTCAAAAGTTTACGGTGCGCGAAGTTATCGATCTTACTCAAGGGGATAAAAAGCATTCTGTAAGAACGATTGATTTGCTTGCGGGCGCATATTCCCTGTTGGTGACGCACAATGATGGTCGCGTTTCGCAGTGGTTTGATACTTTGCAAAATGATAAGCGAACCTTAACTCATATTCGTGACTTCAAATTAGCGTCTGAACTCAAATACTTATTGCCAGATTCACACCGCAAAGGATTCTACAGTTTCTACACTAACGGTACGCTTCAGAGTCATTACACGACCAGTGAAAAACTGGTGTTGTTTAAGCGAGCTTATAAAGAAGCGCCTGCGATGGCGGCAATGTCGAACAATGAACGCTATCTGATTACTTGGAATGATGACTCGTTAAAGGTGGCAGAGGTCGATAACTCTTACCCTGAAGTCTCGCTTTCTTCACTGTGGCAGAAAGTGTGGTACGAAGGCTATCCAGAGCCTGAATTTGTATGGCAATCTACATCGGCCAGTGACAATTTT
>NZ_JAWOTL010000265.1:0-1114 GCF_033338835.1 Vibrio sp. Vb0888 | reverse complement strand
AGATGAAGCCGAAGAGTGTGCATACCGAGGCCTACAAATTCTCGAAAACCATTCGCCGAGTAAGCACTTACATAGCTACTCAATGTTGGCGCGCATTGCGATTGGCCGTGGCGAGCTAGACAAAGCCGGTAAATTCATCGAGCACATTCAACATTTAATGAAGCAGTCTACGTACCATGTAGATTGGACCGCCAACGCCTCTTTATCGTTGATCTTATTCTGGCAAGCGCGTGGCAATACAGAAGCCATGCAAGAATGGTTGAACACGGCGGTTCGTCCAGAATCGGCATGTAACCACTTCTTACAACTGCAATGGCGCAATATAGTGCGTGCACACATCAATTTGGGTCAGTATGAGGAAGCACGCCAAGCGCTAAACTTCCTGCAAAGTGAAGCGCGCCGTACCAACCTCATTACCGATACCAATCGCAACCTCGTTGTTGAAGCCGTATTGGCCGCACGCCAAAAAGACGAAGAGCAAGCCAAAGCGCTGCTAAAAGAAGCGCTAGTAATGACGAACCAAACCGGTATGGTCGGAAACTTCCTAATTGATGGCGCTACGATTGGTGGCCTGCTAGAGAAACTCAGCCTGCGTCATGAGCTGGGCGATCTAGAACGTCACCGCGCTCAACAGCTAATGAAAGACATTTCATCGAATCAGCGCAGCCGCTCGATCCACTTTGATGAAGACTTTATTGAAAAGTTGGTAAATCACCCGAATGTGCCGGAGCTTGTACGCACGAGCCCGTTAACACAGCGCGAATGGCAGGTTCTAGGTTTGATTTATTCTGGCTTTAGTAACGAGCAAATCGCACAAGAATTGGATGTGGCAGGTACGACAATCAAAACCCACATTCGCAACTTGTATCAAAAGCTCAACATCGCGAATCGTAAAGAAGCCATTGTAACTGCGGAGAATTTACTGCAATTGATGGGTTACTAAATCAAATAACCTTAGTAAAGAAATGGAATTTTAATTGAAAACAAAAATGGGTTGGCGTTATGCGTCAGCCCTTTTTTATAAGCCGCCAGTGAGGGAAGTGCAATTTGCAAAGCACGTAAGTAACGTTGTTCATATACGACAGGCAAAAAAATAGCCAACCGCAATAATCGC
>NZ_JAWOTL010000264.1:0-1115 GCF_033338835.1 Vibrio sp. Vb0888 | reverse complement strand
ATTTCTGCGGCCAAGTCACCGTGAATACACTCGATGCCAATCATCATGCCGCGTCCCTTTTTCTGAACGAACATTTGCGGGAAACGACGCACGCAGCGATCAATCACTTCACTCACATTTTGCGAACATTGCTTAATGTGCGTTTCGAAATCGTCATTTGACCAGTAGATTTCTAGTGCTTTTGCCGCAGTAATAAATGCGTGGTTGTTACCACGGAACGTGCCGTTGTGCTCGCCTGGTTTCCATTGGTCAAGTTCTGGTTTCAGCAGTACAACCGCCATTGGC
Source organism: Vibrio sp. Vb0888 (assembly GCF_033338835.1). Lineage (NCBI taxonomy): Bacteria > Pseudomonadati > Pseudomonadota > Gammaproteobacteria > Vibrionales > Vibrionaceae > Vibrio > Vibrio sp. Vb0888. The sequence continues at coordinate 830 of NZ_JAWOTL010000264.1, read as the reverse complement.
AGACCGTAACCACCGATCGATTTCGATAGCGTCACAATATCGGGTTCAATGCCTGATGGCTCAAAACTGAAGAATGTCCCAGTTCGACCACAACCAGCTTGAATATCATCGACAATCAATAGAATGTCGTTTGCTTTACATATTTTACTCAAGCGCTGTAGCCACTCATTAGAGGCGGCGTTTAAACCACCCTCGCCTTGTACTGTTTCCAGCAATACGGCTGCTGGTTTGTCCATCCCAGCAGAGTTGTCATTCAGCATAGTTTCGAACAGCGCCAAACCATCAACACCAGCGTAACCTTCGAACGGAATGCGCGTTACGTTTGTAAGGCTTGAGCCGTTACCTTGTCGATGATGCTGATTACCTGTAGCCGCCAGCGCGCCTGCGCTACAACCGTGGAAACCGTTAGTGAATGCAACAACGCTGCTTCTGCCTTTCACTTTTTTCGCCAACTTGAGTGCCGCTTCCACCGCATTCGTACCAGTTGGGCCGGTGAATTGAACTTTGTAGTCCAGTTTTCTTGGTTTTAAGATGTAGTTATCCAGCGCAGCGAGAAAGCCCGCTTTCGCTTCTGAATGCATATCCAAACCGTGAGTGATGCCATCCATTTCGATGTATTCAAGCAGTGCTTGCTTCAATACAGGATTGTTATGGCCATAATTTAGGGATCCCGCTCCAGCGAGGAAGTCTAAGTAGCGTTCACCTTGTTCTGTTTCTAGCCAGCAACCTTTCGCTTTGCGAAATACCACTGGAAAATTGTTTGAATATGAGCGTACGTTGGATTCCTGCTTTTTGAAAATATCCATGATGAGACCGTTTTTAATTCCTAT
>NZ_JAWOTL010000263.1:0-1119 GCF_033338835.1 Vibrio sp. Vb0888 | reverse complement strand
AAACTAAGGAAATGCGCGAACGCGTGATCTTCACTCCGGCGGTGATCTTCCACCAATACCACGATGGGTTGAGCCAGCGCTGTCGCAAACTGAATCACTTTACGAAGCACCTTACGACTTGGTAAGGCGGCTTGCTGAGTCAGAAAAAATACAGGTGCCATTGATTACTCCATTATCAAACGAGGCAAATGCGCCTAATGCACACTAAAAGTTTATACCATCCCCTTATGCAAAGACGTTCTGTTTCTGCGAGCAAAATATAAATTCCGCAATTGTGCGCGCCATTGCCTAGAATTTTAACATCAGGATCTCATGCCTTTAGGTAATAGACATCGTGTTGACACTAACGTGATGCCCAAGGAAATCGGTGACAATGATGATAGATTCCAGCCAATTACAAATTAATCGCAAAGTGCCTCATTTGCTTGCCGAGATCATTAAAGCGATAGAGTCGACCGAAGACCTCAGTTTTTTGAAAGACTATCAGGAAGCGCAAATCGCGAACATTTTGGAGTCGGTCAACATTGCTTATCGTAAACGCGTAATAGAAGCGGTGCCGCCAGAGAAGTACTGGACGGTATTAAACTTGCTGCGATACGACACCGCTAAGCACATTCATCAATCACTCAACAAAGAGCTGCAACATGAACGCTTAGCGTACATCACGGATTCGGAACTGATCATCTTTGCAGACTTTCTACCGACCGAGTTTGTGGATGAGTACCTTATCGACCAAAGTGAAGAGTCGGTCGCGCACATTCAACAAGCGCTGTCGTATGAAGATAACAAAGTGGGGAGATATGCCGAGCCGCATTTTTTAGTCGCAAATCCTAAAAACAGCGTAGGAGGCATCAAAACCGAGTTGTTAAAACGTGGACAAAGCCCGGTGCGATTGATCATCGTGCGTGATGTCGGAGGCGTTATTGGGACGATAGAACCTCAAACCCTGTTGCTGCATGAGAACCATACCAAACTCACAGACTTGACCGTAGTCACGCCAATTCTAGAAGATATCCAAACGATTCAAAGCGTCAGTAAACAGGTCTCGATTGATGGTGGAGCACATTGGTTTCCTATCATGGCTGGTGGCAAAATTATGGGCGTCTTGTCGATGGCGAC
>NZ_JAWOTL010000262.1:0-1120 GCF_033338835.1 Vibrio sp. Vb0888 | reverse complement strand
ACGATTAGAGAATGTTTACAATCGGCATTTAATGAGTTGTTTGAAGCTGAACGTGAATTATTTTCTTTGTATCAAGAGATGGCTGAATCTGCATCGCCTTCTTTGCTTCGCCGAGTTGCTAAGTTACAAACGGAATTGGAAGCCCAAGGCTTTTACGCCTTACATGCCCAAATTGAAAGTGTATCCGCAGGGCTTGGTATACAGCAGTTGGGACTGGATACTCTAATGAGTGCGTTAAGTGGTGGGCAACGCCATAAGGTCTTATTAGCGCGCTTATTGTTGCGTGAACCAGACGTCTTATTGTTAGATGAGCCGACTAACTATCTTGATGCAACTCATATTGAGTGGTTGAAGAGTTATCTCAATGCTTATGTAGGAACCGTACTGTTGGTGTCTCATGATGTGAGTTTCCTGAATGTGGTTACTACCTGCATCTGTGATATCGACTATCAAAAAATCCAGAAATACACCGGCTCATTCCACAAAGCAATGACGCAAAAGCGACACAACAATTCGCTGTTGGAAAAAGAGTACCACTCACAGCAAGCTGAGATTAAGAAACTGGAACAGTTTATTGCGAAAAATGGCGCAGGTGTGAATGCGAGCATTGCGAAGGGCCGTAAGAAACAATTAGATAAAATTGAAAGGATTCAGTTGCATAGAATAGATGCCGTGACTGAATTTGATTTTTCTTATGCGCCTATTGGACATCAAAGTGTTGTTAGCGCCGAAGCGTTGAGCATTGGCTATCAAACGCTTTTACTGTCACCGATTGATATCACTGTCGCACGAGGAGAAAAGTTAGTGATTGAGGGCTTCAATGGCGTAGGGAAGTCGACATTGCTTAAAACGCTAATGGGGGAGGTGCTTCCACTCTCTGGTGAAATGACGTTTGCACAAGGTCTTAAGATCGGTTACTTCGCTCAAGACCTATCTTGGCGTCATCCGGATCATACACCGGAGCAAGAGGTGTGTGCGGTCGATTCTTCAATCAATAGTAAATCGGCTCGTAAGCTGTTAGCACGCTTCGGGATAAAGGGTGATAAAGCACAACGTCGCTTAGAGGCTTTGAGTGGTGGAGAGCAAACTCGCGTTAAGCTTTGTTGTTTAGCAACACGAG
>NZ_JAWOTL010000261.1:0-1120 GCF_033338835.1 Vibrio sp. Vb0888 | reverse complement strand
CAATCGCAACGTTATTTGCACCACTTGGTGATGACTTCATTCGCGTTTCAACATCATTAAAAGATCCGCAAGGTAAGCGTGCAGTAGGCACGACTCTTGGACGCAACCATCCTGGTTACCAACTCTTAAAGAGCGGAAAACCTTACTACGCGCAAATCAAACTATATGGCGAACGCTACATTACCTATTACGCGCCAATCAAAGACGCTAACGGTAACGTATCTGGCTTGTCATTTATCGGTTTGCCAGTAGACCAAGCCACACAAACTCTGTTTGATGCTCTAGAAGAGATTAAGTGGGGCGACACAGGCTACACCATCATTGTCGATAACGACAAAAACAATCTTGGTAAGTACTTACTCCACCCGACTAAGAGCGCTACCGATCCTTCAATCGTAGAAGTTCGTGATTACGATGGTAACAAGCCTTTCCATAAGATTTTCGAACAAAAGAGTGGTCTGATCCGCTACCCATTCCAATACGGCTCAACCGTCGGTGAAAAATACTTAGTGTTCACCGAAGTACCCGGCTGGAACTGGAAACTACTGGGCGGTACATTCATCAAAGAAGTGACCAAAGGCAGCGACACGCTACTTAAACTGATAGCCATCATTTCTTCGGTAGCAGCGAGCATCACTTTTGTTGTGCTCACTCTGTTCTTAAATCGCAGCTTACAGCCTCTAACGGTGTTGAATTCTTACATGACTCGACTAGCTAATGGTGAAGTCAGCTTACAAATTCCGTCGTCTCGTAAACGTTCTAAAAATGAGATTGTGAATTTGAATAACGGCGTTGCAAGCATGGCAAATCAACTGAATGAGTTAGTTGGCCAGATTCGTTCTACCAGCGATTTAGTCGAAAGTAACTCGACCAGTGTAGCAAGCGATGCTCATAGCAACTTAACCCAAGCGGATCGTCAGCAAGAAGAAGTTGAGCAAGTCGTAACAGCGATCGAAGAGATGGCCTCTTCCGCTCAATCGGTGGCTCAGCAAGTAGAAAGCATTGCTGAAAATGTCCGCTCTGCGAACTTAGATAGCCAATCTGGTTTGACGATTGTTGAAGGCGTATGTGTCGACGTGGCGCAGTTGAATGATCAATTGGATCAATCAGCCGAAGCCAT
>NZ_JAWOTL010000260.1:0-1121 GCF_033338835.1 Vibrio sp. Vb0888 | reverse complement strand
ATTTTGTTATTGGACAAACTGACTGACAGGTAGGCTTTTCGTAATGACCTTTGCACTCAGTACATAAGTTAGGGTCGATTTCGAAGATGCTGTCTCCCATGCTGATCGCGCCATTCGGGCATTCCGGATCACACATGTCGCAGTTAATGCATTTGTCAGTGATGAGTAACGCCATGATTACTTACCAGTAGGGTTACGAGTGTCCTGGCCTGCGTTTAGATTGCGCATCAACAGGCCGTATTCTAGGTCCATGTCTTCAGGAACAGGAATGAATACGAAGTGGCCGTTACCTTTTGCGTCTTCAATTGACTCTGATTTGCGGTTTTCCATCGCTTCTAGAGTGAAAACAACGTTACCTTTTGGTGTCATTAACTCCAGGCTGTCACCTACAACGAATTTGTTTTTCACTTCAACTTCTGCCATGTCGCCACGACGTTTACCTGTGAACTCACCAACAAATTGTTGTGCGTCAGAGACTGAATAACCGTAGTCGTAGTTTTGGTAAGTATCGTGTGTATGACGACGTAGGAAACCTTCGGTGTAACCACGGTGAGCTAGGCTTTCTAGTGTACCCATTAGGCTTTCATCGAATGGTTTACCTGCAACTGCGTCGTCGATCGCTTTACGGTAAACTTGCGCTGTACGTGCGCAGTAGTAGAACGACTTAGTGCGGCCTTCGATTTTTAGTGAGTGAACACCCATCTTAGTTAGACGCTCTACGTGCTGAACCGCGCGTAGGTCTTTTGAGTTCATGATGTAAGTGCCGTGTTCATCTTCGTAGGCAGCCATTTTTTCTTCTGGACGATGCGCTTCAGAAAGCAGAACCACTTCATCCGTTGGTTTACCACGACCGATAGTGGTTTCAGGGCGCTCGTCTTGAACTTCAACAGGCTGTGCTTCAGTTGGGTCAAACTTCTCAACGATGTCGCCAGCGTCGTTTTCTTTGCCTTCTTCAACTTTGTATTCCCAACGACATGCGTTAGTACATGTACCTTGGTTAGGGTCACGCTTGTTAATGTAACCAGAAAGTAGGCAACGACCAGAGTAAGCCATACATAGTGCACCGTGAACGAATACTTCTAGTTCAGTTTCAGGGCAATGCTCACGAATTTCTTCGATTT
>NZ_JAWOTL010000259.1:0-1121 GCF_033338835.1 Vibrio sp. Vb0888 | reverse complement strand
GTTTGAGTATGTGGTGGGTGGGCTTGCACCAGATACTAATTTGCCAATGCCGCCAGAAATGCAACAAAAGCTTGAAGGGATTTGGAAGCAAATCGAAACTCAGCTAGGCACCAAGTTTAACTACGATTTCTGGAAACTGTGCACTCCAGTGAGAAGTACGTATCAATCATGCCGCGCTGTTATCGCCGCGGGATTCCAAGATTCGTATGAGCAAATGCTTGAAGCGATTCAGCACGCCTATTATCTACGTGCAATGCCACCTCATGAAGAAGCAACGCATCTTCAATTAGCGAAAGAGATTGGCTTGAATGTGCAGCAGTTTAAAAATGATATGGATGGCACGTTATTGGAAGGTGTATTCCAAGACCAACTGAGTTTAGCGAAAAGTTTGGGTGTTAACTCTTACCCTAGTTTGGTGCTGCAAATCAACGATGCGTATTTCCCAATTGAGGTGGATTACCTATCGACCGAGCCAACGCTTAAGTTGATTCGTGAACGCATTATCGAAAACATGCCAGCGCAATAGTGGCTTCGTTTTCGATTGAATTAAAAAACCGCTCATATCGAGCGGTTTTTTTGTTAGCAAAGGTATCAGTCGTTTCTGTTCGAAAACTTGATACTAAAGCACCATTGCAGCGATCCAACCGAAGATGATCAGTGGGATATTGTAGTGGATGAAGGTTGGAACAACCGTTTCCCAAATGTGTTCGTGCTGGCCGTCAGCATTTAGGCCAGAAGTTGGGCCCAATGTTGAGTCGGATGCAGGAGAGCCAGCATCACCTAGCGCTGCAGCTGTACCTACTAATGCGATCGTTGCCATTGGTGAGAAACCAAACGCCAAAGAAAGCGGAACGTAGATGGTTGCAAGAATTGGAATCGTCGAGAATGAAGAACCAATACCCATGGTTACCAATAGACCAACAACCAGCATAAGTAGCGCAGCAAGCGGTTTGTTGTCACCAATACTTGTAGACAGTGACTGAACTAGGGTTTCTACGCCACCGGTTTGTTTCATTACCGCTGCAAAACCCGCGGCTGCGATCATGATAAAGCCGATCATCGCCATCATGTGAACGCCTTTGGTGAATACGTCGTGGGTTTCCTTCCAAGCGATAACGCCA
>NZ_JAWOTL010000258.1:0-1121 GCF_033338835.1 Vibrio sp. Vb0888 | reverse complement strand
TCTGGAAAGGCATAGCGACTTTTGTTCATCAACATCCTGAATACACGCACTTATTTGGCCCAGTGAGCATCAGCAACGATTACAGCCATCCCGCGCGTCAATTGTTGGCACAATCGATGACCCTACACCACTACGACAACGACTGCGCCGAATACGTCACTCCGTCAAACCCACTGCCAGAAACCAACTTAAACTGGAATACCAGCATGCTAACCGCATTGGGAGATTTACAGTTGCTATCTCGCGTGATCGCTCGAATTGATGAAGGCAAAGGCGTCCCGGTATTACTGCGCCAATATTTGAGTTTGAATGGTAAGTTGGTGTGTTTTAACGTCGATCCTGCGTTTAACAACGCACTGGATGGATTGATTATGGTGGATTTACGCGATGTACCTGAGAAAACGCTTGCACGTTATATGGGCAGTGAAAACGCGCGCGAGTATTTAGCTATGAACAATTAACCGTCGTCTACAAACGTAGGAGGTATCGCGCTGCTCAAAATCGCTCTAAACAAAACGCGTGCAGCGTGATACGTTATTTGCTCATAAAACATTAAAAACAAAGTGTTTAGTTAAACTCATCGCAAAAAGGCCACTCATCTCCAGCTTTAATCCACAAAACGCCAACATCGCGCAAACGTTCACGTTATAAACTTTCACAAAACCTCAAAATGGTTATAGATCACATTTCAAATCAAACCGAACGCCAAACAAAATGTGACCTTGATCGCTTCAGGCATTTAATTTGAATTAAAAAAGAAATTAAAGGTGATCTAAATCACAATGAATTTTGATTTTATATTTGTCAGAAGATCGAATTGATCACTAATATTTTTATTGACAGATTTGAAAGTCATTTTTTGTTATTAAGTTACATATCAATTAATTGATCATCATCACTTAAAAAATGCTTTTCATCCGAAGAAATGCGGGGGTTGATCACGAAAAACCCGTCGTCAGTTCCAATTAGAAAATGTGTGGTAAATTGATTGGGTACTAAGCAATCAAACAAGCGGTTTTGGCGAACCGTTTACGACAACATATTCATCAGAACATCGAACGGGGAATTGTTATGATATCACCAGATGCCAAGATCAAGATACAAAATTTTGGTCGTTTTCT
>NZ_JAWOTL010000257.1:0-1122 GCF_033338835.1 Vibrio sp. Vb0888 | reverse complement strand
CAATTTCAGCCAACAGCTGGCGTAATTCTCGTTCCATGCATTACACCTTCTGCAGGATCGACTGCATCACATCTTTGATCGCACGAGTGGTGGTTGCGTTGATGTTGTATACCACCGACCATTTGTTGATAGCGTGCTGAAGTTCAGCCAGCTTAGATGGGTCGTCCGCGTTGGTTTCTAGATTTTTAATGGCATCGGTGACGGATTTGTTCGCGTCTTTCGCTTGTTGCTCAAGTTTCGTTTTAACGTCATCGAGGTTTACACTGTTGGTCGCATCGTAAAATGACATAGGATTTCCCTTTATTTTTGGTTAGCTTCGTATGCTTCAATCACAACCTGTGCCGCTGTGTATGCTTCATACTGTTTTAGTAGCAATTGATACTGCTGCGGAGGACATCCCAAGTCCAACTGACGCTTTACCGCTGCCTGTGCTTGTAAGAGCTTGCTCTTAATGTTTTGCACTTCAATGCCACTTAGGTCGTTATTTAGAATCTGTTCAAGATTTGTCATGGTTTTTCTCGCCTTCGTATCCAAGTTCAATAGTGATAACGCGCCCGCCTTTCACCAGCTCAATCCCTGCTGGCGTTACGCTGGATATGCGATAACCCTGCGGAGTGCGAGCCCCTACCATGTAGCGAACGTTATCGGTAAGAATGACGTATGGCACTTGGCCAAAATTAACGCTACGAAACGGGAAGTCGATGTCCGTGCCTTTGCTGACTTTGGGAATCGATTTCAAAACCAGATACGGCTTTTCACCATACTGCTCACGAAAATCCCGAGTCACGCCGTAAAAGCGTGTGGTTTCGATGTCGTCTAATTCACCACGTACTTCAATGCGGTCACCACTTGTCACTAATTGAACTTTTTTAAGCAGCTCCGCGTTGGTGAGCAGCTCTTTTAGTGTGTCCATGTACGCGCCTGCACGCTGCAGTTCGACTTTCCAAGCGACCAAACCGGGTACATCGCGTTCTAAAATTTGTTCGACTTGGTTCCATTTGCTGGCGTCATCGATGTAGCCCGTCAGCAGCAACGTGCCAGTTTCATCCCCGTTCTCGACTTTCACTTGGTGATAGCCAAGGTTACGAAGAATAAAGCGCACGCCTCTGCGGATTTCTTCCA
>NZ_JAWOTL010000256.1:0-1123 GCF_033338835.1 Vibrio sp. Vb0888 | reverse complement strand
TGACGCCCCTGATGAGATTCTTGTAGATGTAATTCGTAATCTACCGACCTCTCAAGGCTACTGTGATTCCAAAGGCATTTACTCTGCGCGTAAAGCGGTGGTTCAACATTACCAACGCAAAGGCATTCGTTCTTTAGACGTAGAAGATGTGTACGTCGGTAATGGCGTGTCAGAGCTGATCGTGATGGCAATGCAAGCGCTGCTAAACAACGGCGATGAAATGCTCATCCCTGCGCCTGACTACCCATTGTGGACGGCATCAGTAGCGTTGTCTGGTGGCAACCCCGTTCATTATCTGTGTGATGAACAATCGGATTGGTATCCAGACCTTGATGACATCAAAAAGAAAATCACGCCGAAGACTCGCGGTATTGTTCTGATCAACCCGAACAACCCAACAGGTGCTGTATATAGTCGTGACTTCTTGCTAGAGGTGATTGAGATTGCTCGCCAGCACAAGCTGATCATTTTCGCTGACGAGATTTACGACAAAGTGCTTTACGATGGCGCAACACACACTTCTGTTGCGACGCTAACGGAAGACGTACTTGTGATGACCTTCAACGGGTTGTCGAAAGCTTACCGTGTATGTGGTTTCCGCGGTGGGTGGATGTTCTTAACTGGTCCAAAACACTTAGCACAAGGCTACGTTAACGGTCTAGAGTTGCTCTCTTCTATGCGTCTTTGTGCCAACGTGCCGATGCAACATGCGATTCAAACCGCGCTAGGTGGCTACCAAAGTATCAATGAGTTGATCTTACCTGGTGGCCGATTGCTAGAGCAGCGTAATCGCGCGTTCGAGCTGATCAACCAGATCCCAGGGGTATCTTGTGTGAAACCCAAAGGTGCCATGTACTTATTCCCTAAAATCGATACCAAGATGTACAACATCAAGAATGACCAGCAGATGGTGCTCGATTTCTTGAAACAGGAAAAAGTACTGCTAGTACAAGGCTCAGGTTTTAACTGGCCAAAACCAGACCATTTCCGCATTGTGACTTTGCCACACGTTGAAGATCTGGAAACCGCAATCGGACGCTTCGAGCGATTCCTATCAACCTACAGCCAGTAATGAATCACTGGTAGTAATTAGTGCTGATCTCTCATATGCTTAGAGGAACTC
>NZ_JAWOTL010000255.1:0-1125 GCF_033338835.1 Vibrio sp. Vb0888 | reverse complement strand
AGCCATACCTCAACGAACAAGTGACAGCGCGCGAAGCATTCGATGCAGCGCAAGTGCCGATGAAGGCCTTCATGCTTAAGCAAACGCGCATTAAGGATTTGGAAACCTTCGTAAATATGTCGGGCGAGCAAGTAACCAATCCAGAAGATGTGTCGATGGCGGTGTTGATTCCCGCTTTTATCACCTCGGAGCTGAAAACGGCGTTCCAAATCGGTTTTATGTTGTTTCTGCCGTTCTTGATCATCGACTTGGTGGTGGCATCGGTTTTGATGGCCATGGGTATGATGATGCTATCGCCAATGATTGTATCGCTGCCGTTTAAGTTAATGCTGTTTGTGTTGGTGGATGGTTGGAACTTGATATTGTCGACCTTAGCCGGCAGTTTTGCTCTTTAGATTAGCACAGAGAAAAGAGGTAAGACATGACTCCTGAAATGTTTGTCGAGCTTTTCCGTGAAGCACTGTGGATGGTGTTGATCATGGTCTGTGCCATTATTATCCCTAGTTTGCTCATCGGTTTGGTCGTGGCGATTTTTCAAGCCGCGACGTCAATTAACGAACAGACATTAAGCTTCTTACCTCGTTTGATCGTGACTTTGTTAGCTTTGATGCTGTTTGGTCACTGGATGACGCAAATGCTGATGGAATATTTCTTCGGCTTGATTGAGCGCTTGCCTCAGGTTCTGTACTAGAGGCTGGTATGGAGTATCCCACTCAAATCATCTTAGACTGGATAGCCAATTATTTTTGGCCGTACGTTCGTATCTCGTCGATGTTGATGGTAATGACCGTTACTGGCGCTCGCTTTGTTTCTCCTCGTATTCGTTTGTATCTCGGCCTTGCGATTACTTTTGCCGTGATGCCCGCTATTCCTGCCGTTCCGCAAGACATTCAACTGCTCTCATTTCGTGGTTTTATGACCATCGCAGAGCAGATGATCATTGGCGTCGCGATGGGCATGGTGACGCAATTTATGATCCAAACGTTTGTGTTGCTCGGGCAAATTCTTGGTATGCAATCGAGCTTGGGTTTCGCGTCGATGGTCGATCCTGCCAATGGTCAGAACACGCCATTGCTTGGTCAATTATTCATGTTCTTGACCACCATGTTTTTCCTCGCAACCGAT
>NZ_JAWOTL010000254.1:0-1126 GCF_033338835.1 Vibrio sp. Vb0888 | reverse complement strand
TATCAAAACCTACAAGCCCAACTCGATAACTTTGTACCAAGACGAGCTCAAAACTATCTTGTCGCTGAAATCGCAAAGACGCTTTGTGGTCAATATCATAAGTCCAATCGAATACTGGTAGCAGAAGCAGGCACAGGGATCGGTAAGTCACTTTCTTATTTGATGGCCGCTATACCAGTTGCCGTGCATAACAACCGCAAAGTCGTTATCTCAACGGCAACCGTCGCGCTTCAAGAACAGCTAGTGAATAAAGACCTTCCTCTATTCCGTCGTATTACAGACAGAGAATTCTCTTTCATTCTTGCCAAAGGTAGGCAGCGCTACTGCTGCGCAGAAAAGCTCGCAACAGCCAGTGGTGTGGATGGCGGTCAACTAGCGATGTTTGAGACCAAGCCAAAGAAAAAAGACATTGAATTACTGGAAACCATGTATCGCTCACTCGCTCAAGGGAAATGGGATGGTGACCGCGACGCTTGGCCTAAACCTATAGACGACCGCATCTGGCAATTGATTGTCAGCGACAAACACAGCTGTAATAACAGTTTGCCAGGTCACAGAGGGTGCCCGTTTCAAAAGGCGCGTTCTGAGTTAGATAAAAATGACGTGATCATCGCGAATCACTCTCTCGTTATGGCTGATGCTGACTTAGGTGGTGGCGTAATCTTACCAGAGCCAGAAAATACGATTTATGTCTTTGACGAAGCTCACCACCTGCCTCACGTCGCCCGTGATCACGCTTCAGCATCCGCAAGTTTAAAAGGCGCAGCAGCGTGGCTAGAGAAGCTGAATCAGTCAATCAGTAAATTTTCATCACTGGCTGATGAGAAACGTGTCGCTCGATTCCGCAATGACTTGCAAGACTCGGTGCAAAACTTAATACCTGCGCTCACTCAACTGACTAAACAGTTCGACCCATCTCAGTTTGAAGAAGGCATCTACCGCTTTGAACATGGCGAGCTGCCTACTTGGCTAGAAAACCAATCTAAAGAGCTAAAACAGTTCAGCAAGAAAGCAAACCAAAGCGTCGCGAAAATCGCCGATCTTATTGCAGAAAGAGTCAAAGATGGCGAACTCGCGGCAAGATTGGCCGAGCCTGCGCTCGCTGAACTAGGTTTCTATATTCAAC
>NZ_JAWOTL010000253.1:0-1126 GCF_033338835.1 Vibrio sp. Vb0888 | reverse complement strand
CGCATTATTCGAGATGCTAGGCTTCGAGCGCGTTGAAAAGCTGATTGAACGCAACGTTATAGAGGTCGCTCCTCTGGCATACATGCGCGGTCGTACGCTGAACGATGCTTTCATCATTCTAGATGAAAGTCAGAACACCACCGTTGAACAGATGAAAATGTTCCTGACTCGTATTGGTTTCAATTCGCGTGCGGTTATTACTGGTGACGTCACTCAGATCGACTTACCTCGTGGTGCGAAGTCAGGCCTTCGTCATGCGATTGAAGTGCTCAGTGAAGTCGACGACATCAGCTTTAACTTCTTCCAAGCAGATGACGTTGTTCGCCACCCTGTGGTTGCTCGCATCGTCAACGCCTACGAGAAGTGGGAAGCGCAAGATCAAAAAGAACGTAAAGAGTTCGAGAAACGTCGCCGTGAAGAGCGTGATGCTAAACTGTTAGAAGCAGCGAAAGCAGAACTTAGCGCTCAAGTCGCTGCAACTAAGGAATAAAAATGGCAATTGAACTTGATCTGCAACTGGCAGTCGAAAATGAAGAAGGCTTACCTTCGCAGCAAGACTTCCAACTTTGGTTAGACAAGACCATCCCTCTTTTCCAACCTCAAGCAGAAGTGACAATTCGAATTGTCGATGAGAAAGAAAGCCACGCTCTTAACCATGAGTATCGTGGTAAAGACAAGCCGACGAATGTGCTTTCTTTCCCATTTGAAGCGCCTCCTGGCATGGAGATTGACCTTTTGGGCGATCTTATTATTTGCCGCCAAGTTGTTGAAAAAGAGGCAATTGAACAGAATAAGCCTCTGTTAGCACATTGGGCGCATATGGTTGTACATGGCAGCTTGCATCTGCTAGGTTATGATCATATCGAGGATGACGAAGCTGAAGAGATGGAGTCACTCGAAACCGAAATCATGCAAGGTATGGGTTATGAAGACCCTTATATTGCTGAAAAAGAGTAACCCTTTGGGTACTCGACAGGGAAAGGCGAACCAATAAAACAGTTCTCGCGTTCGCCTCTCTACGTGAGCTATCACACGTCTGATAGCGTTACTTAATTGAGAAACAATGAACGAAGATAATTCGCCCTCTTCTAACGAAGGTAAGAAAGAAAAGGCAGAAGGTCCGAGT
>NZ_JAWOTL010000252.1:0-1128 GCF_033338835.1 Vibrio sp. Vb0888 | reverse complement strand
TAACAGACGACAGAATTTAAGGATAGAAACAATGACACATTGGATTGCAGGTGAATGGGTACAAGGTCAGGGTGAAGAGTTTGTGTCTCTGTCGCCGTACAACCAAGAAGTAATTTGGCGCGGTAACGGTGCAACGGCGGAACAAGTAGACCAAGCCGTTGCTGCAGCGCGTGCTGCGTTCGTCGAATGGAAAAAGCGTCCATTCGCTGAACGCGAAGCAATTGTGTTGGCTTTTGCTGAAAAAGTGAAAGAAAACAGTGAAAAAATTGCCGAAGTGATCGCGAAAGAAACGGGTAAACCAATTTGGGAAACGCGCACAGAAGCGGCTGCAATGGCTGGAAAAATCGCTATTTCTATTCGTGCCTACCATGACCGTACTGGTGAAGCGACTCGCGAAGCTGCGGGCAACCAGATTGTATTGCGACATCGCCCTCTTGGCGTAATGGCGGTGTTTGGGCCATATAACTTCCCTGGTCACTTACCGAATGGCCACATCGTTCCTGCCTTGCTAGCGGGGAACACAGTTGTGTTCAAACCATCTGAGCAAACGCCTTGGACTGGCGAGCTAGCTATGAAATTGTGGGAAGAAGCGGGTTTGCCAAAAGGCGTGATCAACCTTGTTCAAGGTGCGAAGGAAACCGGTATTGCGTTGGCTGATGCGAAAGGTATTGATGGCATTCTGTTTACGGGCAGTGCGAACACGGGTCACATTCTGCATCGTCAGTTTGCAGGTCAACCAGGCAAGATGTTAGCGCTAGAAATGGGCGGCAACAACCCGATGGTCATCTCTGATAACTACGGTGATTTGGATGCAACGGTGTACACCATCATCCAATCGGCATTCATCAGTGCTGGTCAACGTTGTACTTGTGCTCGTCGTCTATACGTGCCGTTTGGTGAGAAAGGGGATGCTCTGATCACTAAGCTGGTGGAAGCGACGAAAAACATTCGCATGGATCAACCATTCGCAGAACCTGCGCCATTTATGGGCCCACAAATCTCTGTGGCTGCGGCGAAGTTCATACTTGATGCGCAAGCAAACCTGCAATCTCTAGGCGGTGAAAGCTTGATTGAAGCGAAAGCAGGAGAGGCGGCGTTTGTTTCTCCAGGCATCATCGATGTGACTAA
>NZ_JAWOTL010000251.1:0-1129 GCF_033338835.1 Vibrio sp. Vb0888 | reverse complement strand
TTGAGTATTGGTATCTGCACCTTTTACTTCATCGGCACTACGTTCTGCGATGCTGTAGTTTTTTTGGTGACACGGTAACGCACCATTGTTTAATTTGAATTGCTTATCTGCACGCATGCGAAGACAGCTCAGCAACTCATCTGAACTAGAGAAAATAGACGCTTTGCAGCCACCGAATTCTGCTTTCAATTGGCCACCAAACGCGGTGTAAAGCGCAATCAGACCTGGCTCTGTACCCAAACGTTCGCCGTAAGGTGGGTTAGATACAATCACACCATTTTCAAAACCTGCAGGTCGCGTAATAGTTGCCGCATCGCCTTGAGCAAACTCAATCAGTTCCTCAACCCCTGCTCTGCGAGCGTTCTCTTGTGCAACTTTCAGAACTTTCGGATCGTTATCGAAGCCAAAAAACTTAGCGTCAACTTTCTTGACGCCGCGTCTAGCCTGAACGTTTGCTTCTGATTTGATTTCAGCCCATGTATCTGGCTCAAAGTCTTCAAGTGATTCAAAGCACCATTGCTTTCGTTTTACACCAGGAGCCATATTTGCAGCCATCATTGCCGCTTCAATCAGTAACGTACCAGAACCACACATTGGATCGAGAAGTGGCTGATGACTGTCCCAACCACAACGCATAATGATCGCCGCTGCTAATGTTTCACGAAGTGGTGCACGGCCAGATTCCGGACGGTAGCCACGTTGATGAAGGCCACTGCCTACCATATCAACACCTAAGATAGCTTTATCTTTGTGAAGGCGAACATGAACGCGAATATCAGGACGTTCTTTGCTGATGTTTGGTCGAGGTAAGCCTTTCTTCTCAAAGCAATCAACGATGCCATCTTTTACTTTCATCGCGCCGTACTGACTGTTGCGGATCTCGCGGTTGGTACCGTTAAAGTCCACAACGAAACGCTTAGAACTGTGGAATTGATTCACCCAGTTAATTGACGAAGTAGATAGGTATAGATCCATGTCGTCGTTACAAGTGAATTCAGATAAAACACGTACAAATCGTGATGCCAAGCGGCTCCACAAACAACAACGATAGATTTGCTCATTCGTGGCTTTAAATTTTACGCCCGCCTGTACTGGTTTCGCGTTTTCAATGCCTAGTTTAGTCAGTTCT
>NZ_JAWOTL010000250.1:0-1129 GCF_033338835.1 Vibrio sp. Vb0888 | reverse complement strand
GCACCTCAAAAATATAAGTATTGTCAGAGAAAACGGAACTCTGTATCCGATATGGTTTTACAGAGTACATTGTTTCTAATGATCCACAATTCTAAGCCATTAGACAACAAGAACTCGCGCTAAAACGGCAATATTTATCGAGTTCGCGTGAATGCACAGCAGATTCAAAGCACTGAAACAAAAAAAGACCCCCCGAAGGAGGTCTCTAATCAAATATCAGTTCGATGTAATAATGGTAGTTTTACATTCGATAGGTCTTCGTTTGCGCCGATTGCTTTCATTTCGCAAGCAACGATTTCTGCTAGAGGACCAAGGATAACTTGAAGGTTGTTTTCACCCAGTTTAACAACACCTTTCGCACCTAGTTTCTTCAACACTTCTTCATCAGCTACTGAACGATCTTTCAGAGTTAGACGTAGACGAGTGATACATGCGTCAATTGAAGTTAGGTTGTCATGACCACCTAGCGCTTTTAGGTATTGACGAGCTAGGTCACCACTTTTTGCTTCACCTGCTGGTGCTGCTGCTTGGCTATCATCATCTTCACGGCCTGGCGATTTTAGGTTAAACGCGCGGATTGCGAAGCTGAATGTGAAGAAGTAAAGAGCACCGAAGCCAAGACCAACTGCACCTAGTAGTAGAGGTTTAGTTGCTAGACCGTAGTTCAACAAGTAGTCAATTAGACCAGCAGAGAATGTGAAGCCGTGTAGCGTACCAAGCATGTTAGCAACAACTAGCGATAGACCAGTGAACACTGCGTGAATCGCGTATAGAGCAGGAGCTAGGAATACGAACATGAACTCTAGAGGCTCTGTGATACCAGTTAGGAATGAACAGAATGCAACAGAGAACAATGCACCACCAACTTGGCTACGTTTCTCAACAGGAGCCGCTAGGTACATAGCAAGTGCTGCACCTGGTAGACCAAACATCATTACTGGGAAGAAACCGTTCATGAATACACCAGCGCTCTTATCGCCACCGAAGAAACGGTGTAGGTCACCAGATTTAACTGTTTCAGTTCCTTCTTTAACAGTTGCTGTAATTTCTGGAGATACTGAGGTAGCGAATTCAAATGTGTGAGGTTGACCAGCAACAAGACTCTTAGCTAGAGCTGGGTCAACACAAT
>NZ_JAWOTL010000249.1:0-1130 GCF_033338835.1 Vibrio sp. Vb0888 | reverse complement strand
GATGCACAGTTTGGTTACTTCCTTCAAGTGTTGTCAACGGACGGAACGGACACGTGGAATAACCTTTATAGCTTCGATTTAGAGTTTGTGTTTGCGGGTGATATCGCGTGTGGCAACTTTTTTACCTCCACTTCTCCTCACTCGCGTTTTACCAGCGCAAGAGTCGCGGCGAAAGCAACAGAAAGTGGGTTGGTGACATTGCTTAACTACACACTCAAATACACCAGCCAAGGTGAGCAGACAGAATTGGAGTTAGAGCCAGGCCAAGCCTATCTGGATGCATTGAAAGAATACTTCGGCATTGAGCTTGATGCGCAGTACGGCGACCTTCGTCCGTTGCCTGACGCGTAAAATTCTCCCGTTTTCAAAGCGTAGCGCGACGAGAACATTTTCATCACTATTTGTCTAAAAGAGGTCGACAGGAATACAGCATGGCGAATTGGGAAGGGGTCAGCGAATTTGTTGCTGTGGCGGAAACCAACAGTTTTACCGGAGCAGCAGCTAAGCTGAAAACATCGGTGGCACAAATCAGTCGTCGGGTATCAGCACTTGAAGAACGACTTGCGGTGAAATTGCTGCATCGCACGACGCGAAAAGTCTCCCTGTCTGAAGCCGGACAACTCTATTACCAGCAGTGTAAACATTTGGTGGAAGGGTTAGAACTGGCCGAGCTTGCCGTCACGCAAATGCAGACCGAACCGCGCGGTTTACTGCGCGTGACGGCTCCTGTGACGTATGGGGAAGTGAACCTCGCGCCGCTTTTGCATCAGTTTTTGGAAAAGTACCCGCGTGTGGATCTTGATTTAGTGCTGACCAACCAAAAGCTGGATTTGATTGAGCAAGGTGTGGACGTGGCGATTCGTCTTGGCCGCTTGCAAGATTCCAGCATGATCGCCAAGCGTCTTTCCTCACGTCAAACCTACGTGTGTGCCAGTCCGATGTACTTGGAGCGTTTTGGTGAGCCACATACGTTGTCGGAATTGGGACGGCATCAATGCTTGGTTGGCTCGGTCGACTATTGGCACTTTAAGGAAAATAAACGCGATAAATCTTTACGCGTGTCGGGACGGATTAAATGCAACAGCGGTTTTGCTTTGGTGGACGCAGCGAAACGCGGTCTGGGTTTAGTG
>NZ_JAWOTL010000248.1:0-1133 GCF_033338835.1 Vibrio sp. Vb0888 | reverse complement strand
CGATCTCGACTGAAACCACACGCACGATATTGTCTTCACGCTTTGCTGCTGCCACCACGGTTTGGTAGTTAATGGCACATGGCAACACAAAACCATCGTTGTAATCGGTGTGCTCACCAATCAAGTTCACACGACCAGGCGCTTGAATAATATGGCTAGGTGCGTAGCCCAACACTTGCTCAAATGACGCTTTCACATTTTGGATAAGTTCAGACATAGGGATGTTCTCTTAAAATAGTAATTTGTGTGGGATAGCTCGTTGAGCCTAACTTTCTATCTGTAAAGTCGCGCTATCCCGTTATTCGTAATCAGTCCAATTTAAAGACTTAGCATTCTTTGTAGTGGACATCACTCACATCACGCAGACGCTGCGCGGCTTGCTCTGCGGTCAGGTCACGTTGGCTTTCTGCCAGCATTTCGTAGCCCACCATGAACTTACGAACCGTGGCACTGCGCAGTAGTGGCGGATAAAAAAGTGCATGAAGCTGCCAATGGTCGATGTCTGTGTCTTGGTCAAAAAACGGTGCGTAGTGCCAGCCCATCGAGTAAGGGAAAGAGCATTGGAATAAATTATCGTAACGGCTGGTCAGCTTCTTGATCGCTAGCGCTAAATCGTCTCGTTGCTCATCGCTGAGTTCGCTCATGCGACGAATGTGCGTTTTCGGCAACAACATGGTTTCGAACGGCCAAGCAGCCCAGTAAGGCACCACCGCCAGCCAGTGTTCGGTTTCTACCACAATACGTGAACCGTCTTTGAGTTCCGCTTGTACGTAATCCACCAGCAAGTTGCTGCCGTGCTCTTGGTAGTACGCTTTTAGGTTGTGCTCTTTGCGCTCGATTTCATTTGGTAAGAAGCTGTTCGCCCAGATTTGACCGTGTGGATGCGGCTGAGAACAGCCCATGGTTTCGCCTTTGTTTTCGAACGCCTGAACCCAAACGTACTCTTTGCCGAGCTCTTCAATTTGCTCATTCCATGTATCAATCACGCCACGAATATTATCCACAGGCAGCTCCGGTAAGGTTTTGCTGTGATCTGGCGAGAAGCAAATCACTCGGCTCAAACCACGCACGCCTTGCGTTTTGAATAGCGGGTTGTTTGACTCCGGTGCATCTGGTGAATCCACCATCAGCGC
>NZ_JAWOTL010000247.1:0-1135 GCF_033338835.1 Vibrio sp. Vb0888 | reverse complement strand
CTACGATGAATCAGGTGCCGTTACTGGAATCACCACCAGCGATATGGGGCTGGATAAAAACGGACAAGAGAAAGCCAATTTCGAACCGGGCATTGAACTTAAAGCCAAATACACGCTGTTTGCTGAAGGGTGCCGTGGGCATTTAGGAAAAGAGCTCATTCGTCATTTCGATTTGGATGCAGGCAAACAACCTCAGCATTACGCATTAGGCTTGAAAGAGATTTGGGAGCTGCCGGCTGATGCGAAAGATTTTACAGGCAACGTCATCCACTCCGCTGGTTGGCCATTGAGCGAAACCAACACAACTGGTGGTGGATTCCTCTATCACATGGAAAACAGCCAAATTGCAATCGGGTTGATTGTCGATCTTAACTATCGCAATCCCCACTTGAGCCCATTCGATGAGTTTCAGCGCTTTAAACACCACCCTGCAATCAAACAATACCTAAAAGGGGCGCAGCGTATCGCTTATGGCGCAAGAGCCATCGCAAAAGGTGGGTTATCTTCTTTACCGAAACAACAATTCCCCGGCGGTTTATTAATTGGCTGTGATGCAGGAACACTTAACGTTGCGAAGATAAAAGGCAGCCACACCGCGATGAAATCAGGCTTACTAGCAGCAGAAGCCATTCATCAAGCATTACAAGACTCAAGGTGTGAACCTGATTATCAAACGCGATTTGATGCCTCTTGGCTGTACGATGAACTCGCCGAAACGCGTAACTTTGGAGCAAACCTGCATAAATTCGGTAGCCTGTTTGGCGGAGCTCTTTCTACCTTCGAGCACAACTTGTGGCTTCCTTTGATTAAAAAGCCAATACCGTGGACAGTGAAAGACCATTCCCACGATCACGAACAGTTAAAACCCCAAAATGAATGCCCGCCGATTGAGTATCCAAAACCGGATGGAGAAATCAGCTTTGATAAACCATCTTCGGTGTTTTTATCCGGCACACAACATGAAGAAAACCAACCGTGCCATCTTGTTTTGACTTATCCTCACATCCCCATCGATGTGCACCTCGGGTTGTTTGATGAGCCAAGCCAGCGTTACTGCCCTGCCGGGGTTTACGAAGTGGTCGAAATTGATGGGAAAGTGAAGTTTCAAATCAGCGCTGCGAACTGCATACATTGT
>NZ_JAWOTL010000246.1:0-1136 GCF_033338835.1 Vibrio sp. Vb0888 | reverse complement strand
TGCTGAGTCAGTAACGTTAATGCCTCTTTGTCCACCACAGAGTACCCTGTCGTGCCAATTGCCGCGATCAACGCCCAAAACACGCCTACATTTAGATACGCCACCAAAGAAACTTGGCGAACATGAGTCAACGGAACCAAAATGCAGCCAAAGGTGATCAACACAAAACCAAGCCACTGTTGAGATGAAAGCGAATGGCCGAGTGCAACACTGAACCCTCCCACCATCATGACCGGCAAAGCGCGTGCAATTGGGTAAATCACACCAACATCGGCATGTTTATACGCCATGATCAAACCGACGAGATACACAATTTGCGCTATTCCACTAAAAGCCAGCATTCCCCAAAACTCAACTGGCAACGAAGTCCAACCGAGCGTGATTAAATACCAAATCAGATATGGGGTAAGCACTCCACAAGCAGACAGGCTTGCAGCCATCGTGAATGCCATGCCTGATCCGGAATGGCTTTTACCCAAGATATTCCAGCCAGCATGCAAAACCGCTGAAAATACAACGAGTGCGATTGCCAAAAAATCCATTTGTTTTCCTGTTTAGATAAAACAAAGGCTCCGAGATGGAGCCTTTGAATATGAAAATGCGAACATTAGTGATTGAGCTCTGCTACCGACTCAATACTGATGGCATCGTGACGCCAGTATTCAATATCGCAGTCAATCAACTCGCCATGTTGGTTATAGTTAGTACGTTCAACAACCATTGCAGGAGTGCCAGAGGTTGCTCGCAACGCTTGCGCGACTTCACCAAGCAAGGTACTGGTAGAAATACGGTAACGCGTCTTCTGATACACCACACCAAAGTGCTCGCGATAAATGTCGGTCAGCGAGTTGGTCAAATCAAAGCTCAATAAATTGGGGAAGATCTCTGGACGAATATAGTTGGTCACATACACAACAGGTCTGTCTTCCAAATATCGAACGCGGTCAACACGAAAAACATCAGAGAACGGTTGCAGTTGTAACAAGCGCGCAGATTGCTTATTAGCTAAAGTTCCCTTTGCCGCAATCAGCTCCGTTTTTGGCACGCGATTTTGCGCTTTCGCCATGTTCGGAAAATTAAGTGTTTGAGTAGGGTCGTAGCGTAGTGGCTCAGGTGAAATAAACCAGCCTCTGCGA
>NZ_JAWOTL010000245.1:0-1136 GCF_033338835.1 Vibrio sp. Vb0888 | reverse complement strand
CGCCATTCAAATTCCCCATGATGGTAATCCGATTGTATTACTCAATGACCACCAAACCATTGGTGGGTATCCAAAGCTTGGTTGTGTTGCCAGAATAGATTTGCCTAGATTAGCGCAAGCGAAGCCGGGTCAGAAAGTGCGTTTCATCAAGGGTGATAGACAAGGTTTGCAGGATGTGTGGTGTCAGTGGGCTCAGTTCTTTGGCTACTGA
Organism: Vibrio sp. Vb0888; assembly: GCF_033338835.1. Taxonomy (NCBI): domain Bacteria; kingdom Pseudomonadati; phylum Pseudomonadota; class Gammaproteobacteria; order Vibrionales; family Vibrionaceae; genus Vibrio; species Vibrio sp. Vb0888. Next base: position 925 of record NZ_JAWOTL010000245.1, on the reverse strand, counting down.
GCCCTATTCAGTTTTTGGCTGTTTACATCCCGTAGCGTTCAGCTAGAGCATGCGGATAGCCTCGTTCTTCGGTCAGTTTAATCGCGTATTGTTCGATTTCGTCTTCAGACCAATTAACGGTCACTGGATGTTGCGCTTCTACATTTTGTTGAGGCGTGATATCAAACCAATACTGAAGCATTTTTTGAGCAGCCAACAAGGTAGAAGACGCTTTCACAACTTCAATTCGAGCGTAGTGATTTTGTTCGAATGAAACATCTGCCGCGCGAAGCACGGGATCTGTGCCTGGAATTTGTTGAGCACCAAACAACGCTTTGCCACCTTTTTCCGCTGTTTTGTAATCAGGGATAAATTGGGCCATGTGCTGTATTGCGTTATGCGTTCTTTCACCCAAAATTTCTTCACGCCACCCACTGCGAATTTTAGACAGTAACGGTACAGGTAGCTCAGGTTGAGCAGAGAGTGCCGTGCTTTCAACTAAGCCATCTTCAAACAACGTGATCTCTTTCGTCATGCCGTGCAGCTGGAAATAGCCATCTCCATAAGGCGTTAACTGCGCCATTCCTTTATCTGTGCCACGGGGGCCGTGGAAAATGACTTCTGGCCATTGCTGGTTACATTCGTTCCATTTGGTCACGTAAGCGGCTTTGAATTCAACTAAACGGTCACGCTTAGCGCCAACTGCGTTATCAATAGTTCCCGTCTCGAAACCACATGCGTTGACTAAGTAATCACAAGTAAGCAAACAATTGACGCCATTGTGTTCGTAAGTCAATTGCCAATGATCACCAAGCCAATCTGCCTGATTCAGTGTCGCTTGAGTAATCACGCTTGAATTCGCCAGTTTTGCTAAGGTTAAGTTAGCAATAGCCGCTAAACGGAACACGCTCCAACCATACTCCTGAACGGCAACGACCGGATATTT
>NZ_JAWOTL010000244.1:0-1137 GCF_033338835.1 Vibrio sp. Vb0888 | reverse complement strand
GTGGGGGGCTGGCTTTACTCTGTTTACGGGGATTTCTTGGCTGAACATCGTTGAATGGCTTGGTGATCGCTCGTTAGCGGTATTGGCTGCCATCGCGAATAAGTTCAGAGGTTCAGAACAAGAGACGCTAGAGCCTCAGCTTGATGAGTTTGTTGAGGATAAAGTATCAACAAAACACGTTGAAGACGATCAACAAGACGACGAGACGCTTCCTCACTTAACGGCTTACGAAGTTGAAGAACCAAAAGAGAAAGCGGCAGTACACGAATATCCTATATATATGCCGCAAGCCAAATCAGAAACGTCTGCGGTAAAACCTACGCCAGAGCCCCAACCTCAACGAGTTTCGGCAGTAAATGCGACGCCAACGTATGTTGAACCAGAACCACAACTTAAAGCGGTCAGCACAGATAACGTGGATCCAATGGTTGAGCGTACCAAGCAGCTGAACGTAACCATCGAAGAGTTGGAAGCAGCAGCGCAGCAAGCAGATGATTGGGCGTCAGAAGAACAAACAAGCCAATCTTATGCGGATACAAACGCAGTCTATCAAGAGCAGGTGCAAGCCAAGCATGAAGAGGTTGTTGAACACGATACGCCTCAACGAGAATCAAGCTATGAAGAGTATGAACAGTTTGCTGCTCAGCAAGAACAGCAACTCCATGTGGAACCAACGCCACACGAAGAGCCTGTTATTGACACTCGTGCGCTTGATGACATTACCGACCACGCTGAGCCAAGTGAACATATTGAACCAATTATCTCTGATTTTGATGTAGTAGATGAAGAGGAGGCATATGTTGCTCCTCAACCTCAGTCGCGTTCACCAGAGCCTCAACCTATAGTTCAACCACAATCGGTTTCTCAAATTCAACCAGAACAGACACCTGAGCCGAGTGTAGTGTTTGAACCAGCGCCACAAGAAGTTGAGGTTGAGGAAGTGCAAGATGGCGATCAAGATGTTGTCGCATTCCAAAGCATGGTATCCAGCGCGCAAGCAAAAGTTGCCGCGACGCAAAACCCATTCTTGATGAAGCAAGAACAGAATTTACCAGTGCCAGAAGAGCCGCTGCCAACACTTGAATTGCTTTACCATCCGGAAAAACGTGAAAACTTCATCGATCGTGAAGCGCTTGA
>NZ_JAWOTL010000243.1:0-1137 GCF_033338835.1 Vibrio sp. Vb0888 | reverse complement strand
AAATTATTAACCTTTGTTCTTAGGCTAATCAGCATCATACATAGAGTGACCCACAGCCCCATAGAGCCGCCTTCTTCACTCTTGCCAGGATCATTTTCCACAACGACTTCTTGCTTAACGACCATAACAACGCTCTTAGTAATAATTGCACCATCGTTGTCGTTTACTGCCACTTCAAACGTCAGCTTTTCACTTTTCTCACTCACTTTTGGTAACGTCACTTCTACACTTGCCGTGTCCGTGGTGGCAAACTGAGCTTTAGTCCCAGAAACTTGACGCCATTTGAATGAGTGATCCGTTGAATCAACGTCTTTTAAGCCAAGTACAGATAGTGTGACTTTTTCGTTTGATAGGCCTTCTTTACGGCTCGCTTCAACAGCGAAGATCGGCTCATCATTAACCGCTTCGACTGTAATTACAGCCATAGCTGTATTAGATTCACGTCCGTTTTCTTTCATAATAGAAAACTCAAACTGGTCATTACCAAAGTAGTTTTCCTTGCTTTGGTAGGTATTCCCGTCAATCTTGCCGTGCATCGGCGGCTTTTTAATGACGATGGTGTCCCCTTTCTCTAGTCCTTGTTGCTGATGTAAGTTAAGTTCCAGTGGCGTATCTTCTAGCGCTTTGTATTGAAGACTATTGGCGGTGATTACTGGAGAATTGATCGTGATGACCACCTCACCTTCTGCTGTCGTCCCAAAATCGTCAGACACTTGATACTTCATTACTGCTCGTTGTTCTGGAATGTCTGAAACAGGAACAGAATAGTGGATTTTTTGTCCTGAGATTTCAGCGCTACCAATCGAAGGCTTTGATGTGATCTTATCTAGCTTCAATGTGCTATTCGCATCCGATGAGTGGTCATTCGCCAGTACATCAATCGTAATACTTTCACCGCTTAATACGGTGACGGAATCCGTTTCAACCGTAATACTAGGTTTCGCTTGAGGTTTTTCTAACAAAGCAGCAAAAGGATAGTTACGGCCACGCCCTTCGCTTAATCCGCTCGTCTTGTACGAACTGGCATTTCCATAGAACTGCTTCTTTTTCTCTCCGTTAGACAAATAAGCGTCCAAGAATGAATAGCTGTATTCTGGCTTAGCGTTTTCTAGCTCAATGACCAACAACTGCTCACCT
>NZ_JAWOTL010000242.1:0-1138 GCF_033338835.1 Vibrio sp. Vb0888 | reverse complement strand
CACTTATCGGTACTTCGTTATATTGGAGCCGTGTATTTTACATTTATTGGGGATGTCTGCATAATTTACCTGCCTCTATTCATCTAGTCAGACAATAATTATGTTCACTTCTGCCCCGTCATCATTATGCATCTTGCGTTTATCCGCTATTGGAGATGTGTGTAATACCATCGCTACTGTGCAAGCAATTCAGAAACAGTGGCCAACCACGCAAATAACTTGGATTACTGGCAAGTTAGAAGCTCAGTTGCTAGCGGCTATTGAGGGGGTCGAAGTCATTGTATTCGATAAAAAAGCTGGTTTAGATGGCTATAAAGCCTTGTGGAAACAGTTAAAGGGCCGAGAATTTGATGCTCTGTTACATATGCAATATGCGATTCGAGCGAGCGTCGCGACTTTGGGCATTAAGGCAAAATACAAACTTGGTTTTTCGTCTGACAGAAGCCAAGATTTTCAAACACTATTCACTAATGTCAAAGTTCCCTCACCACAATCTCTGCACGTGGCGGATGGTTTGATGGCTTTTGCTCATCAAATTGGTATCCCTAACAAAGAGTTAGACTGGGCACTTTCCTACTCCACACAAGACCAAGAGTGGGCAGAGAGTCATGTTTCTTGCGACAAACCCAACCTACTGATTGTGCCAGGAGCCAGTAAAGCATATAAAAACTGGAATGCTGAAGGGTACATAGACGTCATCCACCATGCGAGAGCACAAGGTTGGAATGTAATTCTGGCTGGCAGCCCAGCTCAAGTCGAACTGGATTTGGCAGATGCCATTCAATCTCGACTGGAAGAGCCATGTCTAAATTTAGTTGGGCAAAGCTCAATCCTGCAAATGCTGGCTCTGATTGACAAAGTAGACATGGTCATCGCGCCTGATACCGGGCCAGCTCACATGGCAAGCGCCATGAACACACCGATCATTGGTTTATACGCCCACCATAATCCGGTTCGAGTGGGCCCATATCGCTATCTACAGTATGCCGTCTCAGTTTATGAGGAAGTCATCTTGGCTGAAACAGGAAAAACCAGCCAACAACTAAGCTGGAGAACTCGTGCGAAAGATGAAAAAGCAATGAATCGCATCACAAGCAAGCAAGTGATTACAATGTTCAATCAAGTCGTAGAAGATTTG
>NZ_JAWOTL010000241.1:0-1140 GCF_033338835.1 Vibrio sp. Vb0888 | reverse complement strand
GTGTTGTTTCTCGTTAACAACAACTTAACTGTGATCAATGTTCCTAGGATCGAATTATTTAGAAAATAGATGTGTTGGCTTTCATATTCTATGCTTTAATAGTGAGAAGCTTTTAGCAGATACTAATAAAAAAGTTAGACACAAGGAGTGGTGGACATGAAAAAATGGCTTTTTCTGTTACTGTTTTTAGTGTCTGGCGTTTCTTTTGCTAACGATCTCCCTCCCCTTCCAGGGAAAACAAGCGCGTCTCCTCACAAACTGTTTATCTCGAGTGAAAGTTACCAAACCGACAGCTTTGATGTATGGAATATTGATGGTGGCTACGCCTATGAACTTTTTGATTCTGTTGACCTTTATGTAGGTGCGCGAGTCAATAACTCTCCGACTCAAAACCAAAGCGGCTTTCTCAGCGGGATCAGCTACCACTTCAATGATCGTGTCACCGTAAAAAGTACCGTAAGATCTTACAAATCTGAGAATAGCAACGGCATTCAAACCGAAGACAGTAGCCTCGCTGCTGAACTTTCTAGCCGCGTGAAAATTACCGATAAGTTAGACATTCACGCGACGTTGGATTACCAAGATTGGCAACAAGGCTTTGAGGTAGGTTTAGGTTTCCGATTCTAAAAATCGAGTGCTTCTTTTGAAATCAACACCCCATTCCAATCGGCATAAACATGATGTTTTGGTTGAACAATTTGGTTCAGCATCGTTAACGTCACGTTGACTTCACCCACACCACGCTTTTCCGTTTTAAACGGGCATGTACCCAACGCTTGCACTCCTATGTCCATTTGCGACATTTGTGCCACATCACGCACTGCTCCGTACACAATGATGCCTTCCCAACCATTTTCGATACCGAGTATCGCCAGCTGGTCACCAAGCAGCGCTTTTTGGCAGGAACCGTGTCCATCAACAATCAAGACTTTGCCAGTGCCATCCTGTTCTAGAACTTCACGTACTTTAGAATTATCGTGATAGCAACGCACTGTGACAATTTCGCCATGAAAGGCGGTACGTTGACCAAAGTTCTGTAGTGGTAAATTTAGCAACGTCACTTGGTCTTCAAATTGGTCACAAATATCTGGTGTTATGTCTCTCATATTTCCTCCGTGAATTTGCTCGCTCGGGCATAAC
>NZ_JAWOTL010000240.1:0-1141 GCF_033338835.1 Vibrio sp. Vb0888 | reverse complement strand
CTATCGTTTCAAGAACTCACTCAGCAGATCAACATTCAGCCACTTGGACGGGTAGGGATGTAATGAACGCCGCACTTGTACAATCGTTGGAACAAACGGGGATCCACGTGACGCCGTACTTTTGGCAAAAAAGTGCGATTCAACTTGGTTATCGCATGGAAGTTGATGGCATGGAACTGGTGTTTCGTGTCGAAGAAGGGGAGATCATTATTGTACTCCTCAAACGTGTGAGTCCGAATTTGGGGTTGAGTAACCCCTTTTCTTGCCTATTTCTTTTGGCTGAGCACGCCATCCCTCTTTTTCCTTCTGATTGGGTTATCCGCGGTAACGTTGATGTGTTGCGTGGTAGCAACATGAGTAGCCAACGCTTGGCTCAATTCTACTTGCGCGCCTGTGGCGCTAGCCACGATCAACAAGCCGACTGGTATTTTTTGCGGCTTGCAGACTATCGCCCACTGAAAAAGAGAAAAATGTAAAAACTCTCGACTGTTACTGACAGCGCCAATGAGAAGACACGCTTTAAGATAGGAATCAATATGAAGCAACCCTTTACCCAAGCTATTGAAAATGCAGAGTTAGCCATTCGAAATGCGGATGAAAGAAATGACATTTTTAGTGAGCTATTAGAAGGACTCGGTGTTGGCCCCGTAGCAGGAGAAGTTCTGCTTGGCGGTTTAAACGCCTCGCCGAAGTTAATGCAACACGCAGAGCAAGAACTCATCGAAGAAGTTCAGCGCCGCAGGCAGCAACAGCATCAGTTGCAAGGCGTGCAGGGTAAAAGACGAAAGCGACCAACCATGATGCGCGGTATGGTGATCTAGAGGTTTGGATATGACGAATATGACAACAACGGGCTCAGCAACTGGTGCGGCAACCGCCGCCGCAAGCAGTACGCCACTGCCAACGTTTGGACAAAGCCTAACAGAGCAATTGACCCCAATTTTAGGTGATGCGGAAACTCAGCAGCTTGCTTCATTGATCGCGCATTTGCCAACCATTAAAGGTCAAACTGACGAACAGAGCATCGCACTTTACGTCGATACGCTGACTCAATTGAAAGAGAAAAACAGCGCATTTTCGGGTGCAGCGCTCAGCGAAAGCGCATCTATTTGGATGAGGTCGCTACAAGGCGCGAGTTCAA
>NZ_JAWOTL010000239.1:0-1143 GCF_033338835.1 Vibrio sp. Vb0888 | reverse complement strand
CGCTTTGACGAGGCTTTGATCAAAACCACTCAGCGTCGCGCTCACTGTGATCACGACAAAAGGCGTACCTAGCGCGGCATGCGCTAAGATAATGCCAAAATAAGTCTGAGATAAACCCAACCGAGTGTAGAAAAAATACATCGCAGCGGCAGAAATAATCACAGGCACAATCATTGGAGAAATCAGCAACGCCATAATGGCATTTCTAAACGGCAAATTGCTGTTGGCTAGCCCCAATGCGGCTAACGTACCCAAACCCGTCGCGATCAAGGTAGCCATGAGCGCAATAAACGTGCTGTTTTTGAGTGCTAATAACCACTGCTCATTGGTGAACATTTCTTGATACCAGCGTACAGAATAGGCGTCTGCGTCCAAGTTCAGCATACCTTCTGTAAACGTAAAATAAGGGGTGGCATTAAACGACAAGGGGATGATTGTCAGAATAGGCGCAATGAGAAAGAACAGCACCAGTCCACAAAATACCAAGTAGCCTGCGTAAGCCATTCTCTCACTTTTTGAAGCGTAGTTTGGTAGTGCCATGGTTATCCTCCTACCTTAATGTTATTTATGCCAACCACACGGTTAAACACATAAAACAGCGCGAGCACGACAAACAAAAGCAGCCCACCTAACGCCCCCGCCATTCCCCAGTTGAGCGAGGTTTGCATGTGGTACGCAATCATATTGGAGATCATTTGCCCACTCCTTCCGCCCACGAGTGCCGGCGTAATGTAAAAACCAATCGAAAGAATGAACGTGAGCAACGCTCCAGCGCCAATACCCGGTAAAGTAAGCGGCATGTAGACTTTGACGAATGCAACAAGAGGGGACGCCCCTAAGGAACGAGCAGCGCGGAAATACGTTGGACTGATGCCTTTCATTACACTGTAGAGCGGCAGAATCATAAAAGGCAATAAGATGTGTACCATAGAAACAACCGTACCAAAGGTATTGTGTATCATCTGAATTCGCTCAGACGTTAAACCAGACCAAATCAGTAAATCATTAATCACCCCCTGATTTTGCAACAACACAATCCAAGAGGTCGTACGGACCAATAGTGACGTCCAAAAAGGCAGTAGCACCACAATCAACAGCAAGTTGGCGCGTTTGTCTGGCAAGTTTGCTAACAGATACGCAACG
>NZ_JAWOTL010000238.1:0-1143 GCF_033338835.1 Vibrio sp. Vb0888 | reverse complement strand
CACTGAGGTTTGAACAAGCGTTTTTTGTAGTAAGTGAATGCGGCAGTTGACGATGCAAAGGTAGCAGCCAACTTGTTCGTCCCCAAAGCAATGTGAGGAGGAAGCCCCAAAGACAGCAAAGCAGGGACGGTTAGCATCCCTCCACCACCTGCGACTGCGTCAATAAATCCAGCAACAAAAGCGACTAGCGCCAACACCAACAGCATTGTCGGCTCTATCATTTCCATAAATTCTTATTCTTCTAATATTCTATTTTTCGTTTAAATGGCGGCAGTGAGTCGATAAGTGCTTGCCCGTATCTTTTGGTTACGAGGCGTCGATCCAGAATGGTCACTCTACCAGAATCTCGTTCTTTACGCAGTAGGCGGCCCACGCTCTGGATCAGCTTTTTGCTCGCATCAGGTACAGTGATTTGCATAAACGGGTTGCCGCCTTTCTTTTCTATGTATTCTGAATGCGCTTGTTCTACTGGAGAGGTAGGAACACCAAATGGAATTTTGGTGATCACTAAGTTTTCCAGTAACTCTCCTGGCAAATCGAGTCCTTCCGAAAAGCTTCCTGTACCAAAGAGAACGCTGGTTTTGTTTGTTTCTACAAGCTTTTTATGTTTTTTTAGAATTTCTTGACGAGAACTTTCGCCTTGTACTTGCAAAGCCCAGCCTCGTTTTATGAACTCTGAAGACAGCGCTTCTGCGACTTGGTTCATCTGCCAGTAAGAGGAGAATAATACCAAGTTGGCCTTTTTGTCTTCTAAGTACTTAGGCAAGATCTCAATAAGATATTCAGTAAACTGAGGTGCCGATGGTTCGTACTTCATTGCAGGTATGAGTAACTCAGCTTGGTTTTGATAATCAAAAGGCGAAGCGAGTGCCAAAAACTGAGTCCCAGATTCTGGCTTGCCATCAATGCCTACTTGATGGCAAAAATAGTGGAAAGAGTTCAACGCTCGCATTGTTGCTGAAACTAATACGGCACCAATACAACGACTCCAAATCTGTTGGTCTAGCTGCCATCCGATCTCAAGAGGGGATACGCTCACAATAAAATCGCCTTCACGATCGGGGTGAGTTTCTAGCCATCTCGCTAAAGGCGCTCCTTTTTCTCGTGTTGGCTCTGCCATTAAATGCCAAACTTGAGCGAGGT
>NZ_JAWOTL010000237.1:0-1145 GCF_033338835.1 Vibrio sp. Vb0888 | reverse complement strand
CGGGCAGAAATGCTTATCAGCAGCAGTCGTTTGATTTGGTGATCCTCGACAGAGGTTTACCCGATGGTGATGGTTTAGATATCTGCCATCACTTGCGCCAGCAGCAAGATTGGACGCCGGTTTTGGTGTTGACCGCAAGAGACGGTGAGATGGATAAAGTGGATGGGTTGGAAGCTGACGTCGATGATTACATTACAAAGCCGTTTAGTGTTTTAGAGTTTCAAGCTCGGGTGAGAAATGTACTTCGGCGCGTTAATCAAGTCGCTGAAAAGCCGACTCCAGAAAAAGCAGAAGATGGGGCACTTAACTTTGGTGACTTGAAGATCATTCCCCAATTGCATCAGGTTTCGCTCAACGATAAAGACGTCGCGCTGACGGCAACCGAGTTTACCTTACTACAGTTTCTCGCCACTCGTCCCGGTCGAGTCTACAGTAAGGACGAGCTGTTGGATCATGTCTGGAACACCAATCATGCTGGGTATCATCACACGGTTTGTAGCACCATTAATCGCTTGCGCAGCAAGCTGTCGTTGTCGGACTCAGAGCATCATTTTATTCAAACGGTTTGGGGTGTTGGGTACAAATTTCAGCCGCGCCCATAATAGGCGGTGTGAGGAGGCGATAGGATGAGCTTCAAATCTCGTTTGGTGGTATTCACCACGGTTTGGTTTTGTTTGGCGATGGCGGCCATTGCGCTGACTTACAATTGGCAAAAAGAGACCATTGAGCTTCGCACCAAGCAAAGCTTACATCAAGATCTAGCCAGTCACATGCGGGATGATAATCCGCTCATGATTGGTACGGACTACAATCCCAAAGCGCTTAAGTCGATTTTCCACACCCTCATGTTGATAGGACCGGATTTCGAAATCTATTTTCTTGATAGTCAAGGCAACATTACTACGCACGCTGCGCCAGAAGGGACGGAATTGATGGGCGCGGTGAATCTGGCTCCTATTCGTCAGTTTCTCAGTGGTGAACCTTTCCCGATTCTAGGCGATGACCCGCGTAATCGTGATGAACACAAAGTCTTTTCTGTCGCAGCGATAGAGGAGCTTGGCTCAACCATTGGTTATTTGTACGTGGTGATCGGGAGTTCTCGTCATACGGCCATTGCCAACGCTCAAGTGGATTCGCCGTACTTG
>NZ_JAWOTL010000236.1:0-1146 GCF_033338835.1 Vibrio sp. Vb0888 | reverse complement strand
AATTAGCCAAGAACTCGGCGCGATTGTGGAAGGCGGCGCAACAACCTTCAAACTTTGGGCGCCAACAGCGCAAGACGTTGCTCTGATCATCTATGACGAGAATCTGAAAGAAGAAACAACCGTTGCGATGAAAGAAGATTCAGCAACCGGTATCTGGGTTTCTGAAGCGCAAAGCAACGTCGTCAATAAATACTACCGTTACCAAGTTAAAGTTTACCACCCAACAACGGGCGTCATCGAAACTCGCTTAGTCACAGATCCATACTCTCTGAGCTTATCGAAAAATTCGATGTACTCTCAAGTGATCGATTTGGATGATCCAAGCTTGATGCCACAAGGCTGGAGCGACTACGAGCGCCCAACCGTTAAAAAAGATGAAGACCACGTACTTTACGAATCACACCTTCGTGACTTCAGCTTTAACGATACAAAAGGCACCAAAGAATACAACGGTAAGTACTTAGCACTCACAGAAGCAGACCGCGAATCGGTCTCTCACTTGCAAGCACTAAAAGACGCAGGTTTAACAACGCTTCACATCCTGCCAGCGTTCGATATTGCTACGGTTGATGAAGAAGCGGCGAACCGCGTCGATATTACTGACACCGTAGGTAAATTGTGTGGCATCAAACCAGAAGCGTCTGTCTGTGACGAAGTTGATGGCGGGAAAGTGATTGAAGATGTACTGAACAGCTACGATCCAGCCACTGGCTCTGCGCAAGCACTGATGAACGATTTGCGCATGCTAGACAGCTTCAACTGGGCTTACGACCCATTCCATTACACGGTGCCAGAAGGCAGCTACGCGACCGATCCAAACGGCTCAAAACGTATTCTTGAGTTCCGTGAAATGGTGCAAGCAACGCACAAAATGAAGCTGAAGCTGATCATGGACGTGGTGTACAACCACACCAATGCCTCTGGCATGAACGACAAATCCGTTCTAGATAAAATCGTCCCAGGATACTACCACCGTCTTAACGTCAACACTGGCGGCGTAGAAAACTCAACCTGTTGTGACAACACCGCAACAGAAAACTTGATGATGGGTAAACTGATGGTTGACTCATTGAAAGTGTGGGCGGACGACTACAAAGTTGACGGTTTCCGTTTCGACTTGATGGGCCACCAGCCAAAAGATGTGAT
>NZ_JAWOTL010000235.1:0-1146 GCF_033338835.1 Vibrio sp. Vb0888 | reverse complement strand
GTAACCGTGTTCGAAGGCAAGCCAACCGCCCTCTTCAAGATACTGACGAGCCAAATCGGAGATATGGCGAATATCCGCTAAGCCATTTTCATCAGCGACCAGCGCGGATTTTGGCTCAAAACGAACGTCACCTTGGGATAAATGCGGATCTTTCTCGTCAATATACGGCGGATTGGAAACAATTAAAGCAAACTTTGTTCCCTCTGCAATAGGCTCGAACCAGCTACCTTGGTCAAACGTCACATTTTTGATGTTTAGCTGCGCGGCATTGTACTCAGCAAGCTCTTTGGCCTCTTGTTTGAGGTCAACTCCCATTACCTGACGATTCGGTAGCTCAGACGCTAATGCCAACGCAATTGCTCCTGTCCCCGTGCCTAAATCTAGAATCGATCCGGTCTGCCCATAGGTTTTATCCAAAGCAACTTCCACCAAACGCTCGGTGTCTGGTCTTGGGATCAAGGTAGTAGGAGAAACTTTGAGAGGTAGAGACCAAAACTCGCGCTCACCAATAATGTAAGCAACGGGTTCGCCTGCTAAGCGCCTTGCGAGTAAAGCATCAAACTGCGCTTGTTGCTCTGGTTCTAATGCTTTTTCTGGCCACGTTAGTAAATAGGTTCGCGGTTTGCCAAGAACATGGCAAAGAAGGACAGCTGCATCGAGAGAAGGCGACTCTTTGCCGCCTTCTGTCAGTTTTGCCGTCGCACTTTTCAGTGCTTGCTCAATGGATTGAACTTGGCTCATCGATTAAGCGTTCTCAGCTAGCGCCGCTAGTTGGTCTGCTTGGTGTTCTTGAACCACTGGGTCAATCAAGCTTTGTAGGTCGCCTTCCATCACTTCGTTCAAACGGTAGATGGTTAGGTTGATTCGGTGGTCAGAAACACGGCCTTGCGGGTAGTTGTAAGTACGGATACGGTCACTGCGGTCACCAGAACCTAGTAGGTTACGACGCGTGTCAGACACTTCTGCCGCACGACGCTCTTGTTCCGCTTGAACGATACGAGCAGCCAGTACTGCCATCGCTTTCGCTTTGTTCTTATGCTGTGAACGCTCGTCTTGACACTCTACCACTGTACCCGTTGGTAAGTGGGTAATACGGATTGCAGAATCCGTGGTGTTAACGTGCTGACCACCTGCGCCAGATGCACG
>NZ_JAWOTL010000234.1:0-1146 GCF_033338835.1 Vibrio sp. Vb0888 | reverse complement strand
TTGGCCTGTCGACTTCACGTACCAGTTGTGAATACCACCAGCGTGACCGGTTGGATCCATCTTCATCTTGCGAGCGGCATAACTGGTCAGTAAATAGGTCGCCAACACACCATCGGTAATGATTTCACGATCTTGCGTATAAACGCCTTCACTATCGAATGGGCTGGAAGCCAAACCGCGCAATACATGCGGACGCTCTGAAATATTGAACCATTCAGGCAAGACTTGTTTACCCAAATGATCCAGTAAGAAAGAAGATTTGCGGTACAGGTTGCCACCGCTGATCGCCATCACTAGGTGACCAATCAAGCCAGTTGCCACATCTGCCGCAAACATAATTGGGTATTGGCCCGTTTTCAATCGTTGAGCATCCAGTCGGCTTACAGTATTTTCCGCCGCTTTGCGGCCGACGGTTTCTGGCGTCCACAAATCATCACGATGGCGGGCAACGGTATAGCTGTAGTCACGTTCCATTTCGCCATTTTTACCTACGCCAATAACGCAGCAGCTTGTGCTGTGTCGGCTAGACGCGTAGCTTGCTAACAAACCATGGCTGTTTCCGTAGACTTTGACGCCATAGTGGCTATCGTAGCTTGCACCGTCACTTTGCTTGATTGCATCGCTGTAGCTTAGCGCTTCTTTCTCAGCGGCAATCGCCACTTGTGCTGCGTAGTCTGGGTCTGGAGAGTCTGGGTGGAAAAGGTCAAGATCTGGCACCTCTTTCACCATAAATTCTTTCGGCGCTGGGCCTGCGAATGGGTCTTCAGATGTGTAATGAGCGATATCAAGCGCGGCATTCACTGTCTGTTCAATCGCCGCTTCACTCAAATCAGATGTGGAAGCGCTGCCCTTACGTTGGCCTCGGTAAACGGTAATGCCAAGCGCACCATCACTGTTGAACTCGACATTTTCTACATCACCCATTCGAGTGGAAACACTCAAACCTGTGCTTTTAGTAATTGCGACTTCTGCTGCATCCGACTTCGCCGACGCGAGCTCCAATGCTCGTGCCACGGCTTGCTCTAGCTCGGTACGTTGCTCAGCAACCTGCTGTTTAATATCCATTGTCTTTCACATCTTGTATTCAATACGCAATAGAATAACAAGAATTTCGCTTTCTCCCCACGATTCTTGTTAAAATAGTCA
>NZ_JAWOTL010000233.1:0-1150 GCF_033338835.1 Vibrio sp. Vb0888 | reverse complement strand
TAGTCATAGACTGATTTCATACGACCTCTTATAAAACCGAAAGTTGAGACTGTTGCAATTTGAACTTGCGCCCACTGTAAACAAACACGGCAACGAATACCGCGCAGCACACCACACGAATTAAGATTGGAATGTCGTGCCAAACCAAAAGTGCACCGATAGTAAGCAGAACCAGTCTCATCAATATATTCAATGGTCCTTCTAAATAACCTTCAATGGCACCAATGAGCGCGTAAGTACCCACTATCGCAAAGAAGCCGACCGTAATTACTGATGTCACATCCCAACTGACCAATCCGGTATAGGCAATTAACAATGGAACCAAGTACAGCCCCTTCGCAATTTTCCAAGCCATTAAGCCTGTCCGCATTGGTGGCGTTTTCGCAATGGTCGCCGCTGCGAATGCGGTTAAACACACTGGTGGCGTAACGTTACTGTCTTGCGAAAGCCAGAATATGATCAAATGCGCGGCCAACAATGCCAAGCCAACCGCCTCTAAACCCAGACTTTGCTCTAGTAGCGTTTCAACAAAATCAGCAGGAACCAGTGACAGCATTTCTTTCGCCGTTTCCAGCGCCATTGGCGCATTGAGAAGATCGAGCTTATCTGGTGCCGCTAGCATGAAGATCGCTTTCGCTTGCTCAGGTAATTGCCCTGAAACCATCAACTCTAAAAGTTGGTTCTCGGCAATCAACTTATACAAGGCAGGGGCAGACAAAGTGCCCAGAACAATATACGCCGCTGTCACAGGTAAGCCCATACCTAAAACCAACGATGCCAAAGCAATCAACACGAGCATGATGAACAAATCACCATTCGCCCAACCATTGATCATCAAAGAGAAAGTGTTGCCGATGCCTGTGGTACTGATTACGTTGATCACTAAACCAATACCCACCAGCAAGACGGCGGTGGTTGCCATGTTCTTCGCGCCTTGAGACATAGCCTCGATGATCGCTTTTGGTCCCATTTTGTGATCTTTCGAAAACCACGAAGAGACAACGACAGAAATGATGGAAAGGCCTGCCGCATAAGTGGGTGTAAAACCTTTCACGAGCAACGTCACCAGAACCACCAAAGGAATGAGGTTGTGCCAACCACTCACCAGAACTTTGATAAGCGATTCGTCACTGGTTGTAATTTTCTGCAC
>NZ_JAWOTL010000232.1:0-1152 GCF_033338835.1 Vibrio sp. Vb0888 | reverse complement strand
TTCTTATGGCGTTGTTAGAGTTTAACGGCGCAGCACCCATTTGGATTCATCTTACCTGTATTATCTTTGTAATTGGCCGCATCATTCATGCCAGAGGTATCCTACAAGAGAGTTTTAAAGGAAGAGTGAAGGGCATGCAGCTGACGTTTCTCGTGATTGTGTCTCTTGTGGTTTTGAATATGTTCTACTTCCCTTACGGAAAATTGTGGTAAGTCTAAATAAGTTCCTACAGTGCGAATCTGTTTGCGAATTGCTAAATCGAGTTTGCAAATTGCAATGAAAACTGTGAGCAAATAGTCGCTATTGATGAAGTTTTAATGAAATTGATTAAATATCAGCCTGTTTCTATGCGCTTTAAAGTTGGCACGCCTCATGCTTTAGTACTATTGACCCTTTCTAAGCCGAGGGTCACCTAGCCAACTGACGTTGTTAGTGAACCCAATTGTTCACAAGTATATACAGCCAATCACACACCTTGTGGTTGGCTTTTTTTTATCTTCAGGTTTCCTATCTCTACACGCTATTAGGGTGTTTGCCTTATCGAATAAAACCAACAAGTGTGATAACTTGCGCGCGGTTTAAATGTAATTGGTTGTATTAATGAAGAAAACAATACGTGTAGTAGGTGTGGCATCTTTACTGTGCTGTCAGTCGGTTAATGCGATGAGCGAAAAAGACTGGGACGTTCTAACGGATATTGGCACTTACGGTTTAGTGGCAACCGCTGCAGCTGTGCCAGCTTATAAAGGCGATTGGGAAGGGTTCTGGCAAGCAGGATTGAGCATTGGCACTGCTTCTGGTGTTGGTTTGATTGGTAAAAAGACCATCGATGCAGAACGCCCAGATAAAAGTGACAACGACAGCTTTCCATCCAACCACACTGCAAACGCATTTGCTTCTGCGACCAACCTTTACTTGCGTTATGGATGGGAAGCCGGACTTCCTGCATACAGCATGGCAGCGTTAGTGGGCGTCGGCCGTGTTGAAGCCAAGAAACACTACTGGCGAGACGTGTTGGCAGGCGCGGCTTTAGGCACGTTGAGTGCTTATATTTTTACTGATGCGTATGACGAAAATGTACAGCTTGTACCTTGGGTGACCAGCGAGGATGCGGGTATCTCTATCACTTATCGTTGGTAAGGATATGAGTTA
>NZ_JAWOTL010000231.1:0-1156 GCF_033338835.1 Vibrio sp. Vb0888 | reverse complement strand
AAGATAGGTGGGTAAAGTTAACCTGAGTTTTCGCCACAGCCACGTTCTGTTTTGATGTAAAAATCGGTGACTAAACGGTGGCTGTGCGGAACAGGTGAGAATGACAAAATTCGAACTACGAATTCAATGAATATCGGCTAGCACTTGCGACAGATAAGGGTTTTGAGAACCAGTAACCTTGTAAATAGTCGACGCCCATCTGAGTAAAGAAGTCGCACATCTTCGCATCCTCAATGCCTTCAATCACTACCTCAATATTGTTCTCGTGGCACATTGCAATCAAAAACTTTAGGTACTCTCGCGAAGAGTGGTTTGTCAGCGTTTTCCAAGCCATCGATTTATCGATTTTTATCTGCGTCATCGGTAAATCAAAGAAGCAGTTTAAAGAACTGTACCCTGAGCCAAAGTCATCCAAAGACAACGCAAAGCCCAACTCACGAAGCGTGTTTAAGGGGGCCATAGCCGTTTGGTTGTTATCCAAAATGAATGTTTCGGTGAGCTCTAGCACGATAGACTGAGGTGCGACGCCAGCTTCGTCAGCCATGGCTTTGATTCTTGAGGGAAACTCACCATTCATAAGCTGCAGAACGGAGACGTTTACGTTCACTCTTACTTCATTTTGGTAGCGTTCACGGTATTGTTTTATGAACTGACAAGCTTTCGCGAACACTTGATAGCCTAGCTCGACAATCAAACCTTTGTTCTCGGCAACGGGAATAAACTCATCGGGATAAATTTCGCCAAACTCTTTGCTACGCCAACGAACGAGAGATTCAAAACTCACCACTTCGGAGCTTTTTGCATTAATGATTGGTTGAAACTTCACACTCAAGGTTTGCTTTTCTAGGGCGCTTTTCAAACCTTGCTCGATAAAAAAGTAACGATCTACCGCGTGTTGGGTACGTTGGCTGTAAATGGCAATCCTATCTTTGTTTTGTTCACTGGCGTATTGGCATGTTCTTGCAGCTTTACGCAAAATTTCATCAGCAGAGTGAGCAGGGTCGATACAAGGGTACAAGCCAATGCTGATGTTACTGCCAAGATACTGACCTTCTTCTACAACGGCTTCGTGATAGGCTTGTTTTATCGTCTCGGCGTAAGCTTGAAGCGTGCCTATTGAGCAATCGTCCTGAATTAAAATTGCGAAATCGTCATC
>NZ_JAWOTL010000230.1:0-1159 GCF_033338835.1 Vibrio sp. Vb0888 | reverse complement strand
GCTGGCTGATTAAACTGTCCGCAGTATAACAAATAGGAGGACGCTAAGATCCTCCTATTTTGTGTGGGTATGTGAGCAGAGTTACTTTAATACTTGCTCGATCTGACGAGCCTTTACTTGGCGGTTACTTGAAATTAATTCTTCAAGCCATGTTTGGTGGCCTTGTTGAGCCAGTTGACGAGCGACCAGTGTCGCTTCTTCAGATAATGCCATTTTCGCAATAAGAAACTGTTTCACTTCCGGCGATAATGGATTGGATTTGGTGAGTAAGCGAATCGCGTGAGGTTTGAGGCTTGGGTTGATCGTGGCATTCATCAACTGCTGCAAAGAGAAAGCATCTCCTGTATCAGCTAAGCGCTTGAGTTCCTGTTGGCTATTGTAATCGGCGCGCATTCGCCATAGTAAATCGTACATGGCTTTGTCTTGGCTGACTTGCGCCATACGAACGACCACTGCTGTGGACGGTAGCCAACTGGTGACATTCGCTTGAGTTAACTGCGTCGTTAAGGCTTTTAACGCACTTGGCGATAAGCTATCTAGCTCACGAATGAGCAAGGATTCTCTTGTCTGAATTTGTTGAGACGTCCCCGTTAACCACTGCTGCAGGTTTAGCTCTTTTCGTTCAGCTTGCAGCACAAAATCTAACGTGCTTTGGTCTTGTTTCCAACGCTTAATTAAACGACTCGCAATCGCTGGGTAATTGAATGCGGG
Source organism: Vibrio sp. Vb0888 (assembly GCF_033338835.1). NCBI lineage: Bacteria > Pseudomonadati > Pseudomonadota > Gammaproteobacteria > Vibrionales > Vibrionaceae > Vibrio > Vibrio sp. Vb0888. The sequence continues at coordinate 448 of NZ_JAWOTL010000230.1, read as the reverse complement.
TACACTGAATTCATAGCCATCGCCTCGCTCCAACATTTGATACGTTGGTGTCAAACGAACTTGCGATTCCACAAACAGTGCAATGCGCGGGGTAAGTATGATGTTTTGCTGTTCTAATTTTTCCAACAGGCGAAAACGCACCACCTCTTGCTGAGGAAAAGCGAGCCGATCGAGGGAAAATTTAAGCGAATCAACCTCATCTCTGACCACGTACTCAAGGAGTTCAGAAACTTTGGTTTGAATTTGAGTATCCTGAAGCCACTGTTCTACCACAGACTCCTGCATTTCCTTCGCAGAAACGGCCACGGGTAGAGTGAGCAGTGACAAGCTCAGGAGTAATGACGACAACATTCCTTGTTGCATGTTAACCTCCCGATAACATTTGTTCTCATTCTGCTGCTTCTATTGATAGAAAGCAATAAAAAAGCCACCATTTTTTGTGGTGGCT
>NZ_JAWOTL010000229.1:0-1160 GCF_033338835.1 Vibrio sp. Vb0888 | reverse complement strand
GCACTGTCCGATTTCGGCGGCTTTGGACGGTTCGCGTTGGCAATCGCCTCGCGCGCTAAGTCTAAGGCGTGCTCATCGTTTTCGGCGTAATAATCCGCCACCCCCGATTTTCGACAATGCACATCTGCGCCGCCGAGTTCTTCACCAGTCACGATTTCGCCCGTTGCGGCTTTTACCAATGGGGGCCCGGCTAAAAAGATGGTGCCTTGTTCTTTCACCATTATCGACACGTCTGCCATTGCTGGGACATAAGCACCGCCTGCGGTGCACAGCCCCATAACAACGGCGATTTGAGGAATGCCTTTGGCCGACATTCTGGCTTGGTTGAAGAAGATACGGCCGAAGTGATCTTTATCGGGAAAAACGTCTGATTGATGAGGGAGATTTGCGCCGCCAGAGTCGACAAGGTAGACACATGGTAGTTGGCAACGCTGAGCTATCTCTTGTGCTCGAAGGTGCTTTTTCACGGTGAGAGGATAATAGGTGCCGCCTTTGACCGAAGGATCGTTGGCAATCACCATGCATTGAACTCCTTCGATTATGCCGATGCCAGCCACGACACCCGCGCATGGGATGGGCTCATCGTACACTTGCCAAGCGGCGAACTGACCAATTTCAAGGAAGTTGCTACCATCATCGAGCAAATGTGAAATTCGTTCTCGAACCGGGAGTTTTCCTTTTTGTCGCTGATGAGCAATGGCACGTTCGCCGCCACCGAGTTTGATGGTGGCGACGTCTTTTTGCAGCTTTTCAACCAGCATTTCCATTGCGGCTTGGTTAGAAAGAAACAGCTCGTCAGTTGGCTTGGTTTTGCTTTTTATGATGGCCATGATGACTTCCTTTTCCTAGCGAGTGAATCAGGAGCTAGCGTGATTCCTCAAACAATTCGCGCCCGATGAGCATGCGGCGAATTTCGGAGGTTCCTGCGCCAATTTCATACAGTTTTGCGTCACGCAGAAGACGTCCGGTTGCGTATTCATTGATGTAGCCATTACCGCCGAGTAGCTGAATGGCGTCGAGCGCCATTTGTGTTGCCAATTCTGCGCTGTACAAAATCACCCCAGCGGCATCTTTGCGCGTGCATTCACCACGATCACAAGCTGCTGCGACGGTGTAGACGTACGCTTTGGCAGCGTTCATACGTGAGTACATGTCGGCCA
>NZ_JAWOTL010000228.1:0-1161 GCF_033338835.1 Vibrio sp. Vb0888 | reverse complement strand
CTTTTCAGACACTGTTCTGCGGCCCACAAAGCATCGCGATGATGTGTAGGACTTACGATCCAAACTTGGTTTATATCTAAGCCAATATTGTGTAGAAACAGCGAATTCATTAACGCTGGAGGCTGAATGAATGCGGTTACCCCTCTCGAAAGAGACGCTTTTAGATATGGAGCGAGTAAACGCAGTTCACCAATACTGCCTACGGATTCCATCTCTACCACACCGTGAGAAGGAAAGCCGCCACCAAGCAATTCATCTAGCTCAGCAAAACCGGAGCTGCTTAGGAATTGATGGTCGTCCGCTTTTGTTAAATTGGCCTGCCAAACAAGATGCTGGCTTTTTAAGTGTTGTAAGATGTCTTGCATAAATAAAATGCCTGTATATATATACAGTATATTTCTATGATGAAAACACGCAAGATTTTTGTCAGTGAGAAAATGAAAAAAGGCAGCGTTTGCTGCCTTTTTAATCGATTATGTGAGATTGTGATAATGTATTACTTACGCTTAGGTTGGGCGTCAATACACTGGCCGTGTATGTCTGTCATCGCAGGATCCATCAAATGCAGATACAGCGGCATAATGTCTAGCGGTGTTTTCAGCGTGTTCGCGTCTTCACCTGGGTACGCTTTCTCACGCATGCGAGTTCGAGTCGCGCCAGGGTTAATTGCGTTAACGCGCATTGGCGTGTCACTCAACTCGTCCGCCAATACTTGCATCATACCTTCTACTGCGAACTTAGATATCGCATATGGACCCCAAAAAGCACGGCCAGAATGGCCAACGGTAGAAGAGGTAAAGATAATGCGACCTGCTTCAGATTTACGCATGACAGGCAGTAGCGCTTGAGTCATCAGCACCTCGGCTTTTACGTTAATCTGCATGATGTCATCGAAGTCCTCTTCGTTGATCTGCTCGAATGGACATAACGCGCTAAGAACACCAGCGTTGTGTAATAAACCATCTAGTTGACCAAATTGACCTTCAATGGTTTCGGCCATATCAATGTAGTTTTGCTTGGTCGCGCCTTTTAAATCGAGAGGGATGATCGCGGCTTGTGGGTAACCTGCGGCTTCAATTTCGTCGTAGATGGATTCAAGCTTCTTAACGTTTCGGCCCAATAGAATCACAGTCGCACCGTGCTTGGCGTAAGAAAGCGCCG
>NZ_JAWOTL010000227.1:0-1164 GCF_033338835.1 Vibrio sp. Vb0888 | reverse complement strand
ATGTGGTGACCAAATGCAACAACGCATGGGAAAACACCGTAATAATTAAGTCATGATCCGATGATATATATGAAGAGGCAGCCACAGGTTGCCTCTTTTTGATCTGGCGATTTCACGCGCATTCAACGTATACTCAAAATACGGTTTGAGTTAACTCTTTGATTATGAAACAGCAATATGCACGCTTAGTCACGACGGCAGCTTGGACAGCAACCATAGTGGCGACGCTTCTTCTCATTGTAAAAGTCATCACATGGTGGGTGACGGGATCGGTCAGCCTATTGGCATCGCTTATTGATTCGATGCTGGACATCGCCGCTTCAGTGGTGAATTTGGTGGTGGTTCGCTATTCGCTGCAACCAGCCGACAGAGAACACACTTTTGGGCATGGTAAGGCCGAGTCTCTCGCTGCGTTGGCACAGGCGATGTTTATCTCCGGCTCTGCGGTATTTTTGATCCTCAACGGTATCGATCGTTTCTTCAGGCCACACGAACTGAACGCGCCGGAGCTGGGTGTGTATGTCTCCTTGTTTGCGATGATGGTGACGTTTGGTTTGGTCATGTTCCAGAAACGCGTGGTGCGCATCACGGGCAGCCAAGCCATCGCGGCAGATTCGTTGCACTACCAAACGGATTTATACATGAACGGGGCGATCATGGTCGCGCTTGGGCTCAGCTACTTTGGTGTAACGCAAGCGGATGCGGTCTTCGCGATTGGTATTGGCATCTTCATTCTTTACAGCGCCTTCAAAATGGTCAGCGAAGCGATTCAAACGTTGCTCGACAGAAAGCTGCCCGATGAAGAGCTTGAGCAAATTAACCAAGCTTGTTTGAGCGTGAAAGGCGTGCTGGGCGTACATCAGTTGCGTACCCGTATGTCTGGTCCAACACGTTTTATTCAATTGCATTTGGAATTGGATGACAACTTGCGTTTAATTGAGGCGCATTATATTGCCGATAAAGTGGAAGATAATTTGTTGGCATTGTTCCCAGAGGCGGATGTATTGATCCATCAAGATCCGTTGTCGGTGGTATTTGGGCCAGAAAAAGAGCAAAAAGCACAAGATTGGTAAGAGTCGAAAAAACGTTTTGATCTTAACGACAAACAAGCGCTTATTGACTATCTTTCCATCAATACTTATTAAGATTCGTGATCCTGATGTG
>NZ_JAWOTL010000226.1:0-1165 GCF_033338835.1 Vibrio sp. Vb0888 | reverse complement strand
AAGTTTCTAAAGGGTTGAATTATCTTTTTTTATCGCGGTTCAATCACGCAACATTACATCGAGCTGATCCACAAGCTCAGCCCAATCAGCATCTTCTTCAATAGCTTGTTTTAAAAATGCGGCCTGAGAATGTGTCCAGAAACTCGCTTCGTGTAAAGGTGCTGATTCACGTTTATGTCGATGCGTATTGACGAAATCTTTAATTTCTTTGGAAGAGCTCCCTAACCCGAGCTGATTGAAAAGATCAGCCATGCCATGTTGATGTAATTCCATTGTGTCCTCCGACTCGAATGAACCTTTATTTGAGTATATACCTCACCCAATTATGCGCCCGTGAAAGTACTAATATTTCACTCTCTATGTAGAAAGCACGGCGCTTTGATACACGCAAAAAATAACCCAGCCGAAGCTGGGTTATAGAAAAATGATAAGCACTCTATGCTTGCGCGTTACGCGATACGGTCTTTTTCCCACGCAGCTAGCTTTTCAGCACGAGCAGCTTCGCGAGCTTCACGCTTCTTGCGCGCGTCACATGGCTCTGGGCAGTTACATACTTTCTCTATGCCGACTGCGCCAAGGCCACCACAGCTGCCTTTCACTACTTTCTTCTGGAAGATGTAGCCAACGGCCATCGCTGCGATCACCGCAACAAACACTGCAAATGTAATTAGAAATGTACTCATAAGAACATGCTCACTTCTGATGTTATTTGTTCATGAATGGCTTGTATGCTTCCGAAGCCAGCTCTTTAAAACCATCTTCCGTTTTCACAATCATGAAAACAGGAATGTTATTTTCGTTCGCGATTTCCATGCCTTTTTCTTCGCCTAGCACCATAAGACCCGTTGCTAGACCGTCAGCAGTCATCGACGATTTATCCAATACTGTCACAGACACCACTTTATGATGGATTGGTTTGCCTGTTTGCGGATTGATAATGTGAGAGTATCGCACACCATTGCTCTCAAAGTAATTACGGTAGTCACCACTTGTTGCAATTGCCATGTCACCTGGTTCGATGATCTCTTGAATAGATCGCTCATCAACCGTTGGTTTCTCAATCGCGATTCGCCATGGCACACCTTCTCGGTTGATACCTTTCAAACGCATTTCGCCACCAACTTCGACCATGTAGTTTTTGATCCCTACCGATTGTAGGTAATCA
>NZ_JAWOTL010000225.1:0-1166 GCF_033338835.1 Vibrio sp. Vb0888 | reverse complement strand
ATAGAAATGGGTCTTCAAGGCCGAGGACAAAAAACACCAATCCAACACACAAGCCTAAACCCGCATTGACCAAAGTAATGGTGCCGATGTAGCGCGATAAATCTTTCTGCAGAGCCTGCACCAACTCCACCGCCTGACGTTGTTTCGAAAAACCACGCAAACGCGAAACCGATTTACGAAACAGACTTCGACCATGATTAAGCATGAAATACACCATAAACAGCACAATCATCGCCTGAGTTAACAGCGTTGGTGTGGTGATCGCGAGCGCTTTCAGCAGAGAAAACACCGTGTTGTTGCCCATCTCGTCAATGTTCATGTCACTGGCAAGCTCAAGCGGCGCATTCATGTGCTCTGACGACGCTTTGGTCACTTCATTCACTTCCTGCGAAACGTTTTGGACGATGCTTGGCAACTCAGCCCACCATTGTTTCGCGGGTTCTGATATCGCCGCTAAACCGAGTATTGAAACACTCACCAATAACGTCAACGTCACCACCACGGTTATCGTGCGTGGCAGGCCTTTGTCTTCAAAATAATTGATCAGCGGGCTAAACAGCAGTGCCACGAACGTACTTATCACCATAGGTAACAGCACCGGTTTGGCGAAGTAGAGTGCAGGAACAAGCAATAACACCAGCAGAGACACACCAATCACGGTATTGATGGGAAGGTTTAATTTTCCATTCATGCGCGTCCTCTACTGATGAGGTGGAAAATCGGATGGTTGAGCCGCTTCTTCACCAGCTTCTTTTGAGGATGCAGCAGACGATGAAGAAGATTTGGCTAGCTGACCACTCAAATCCATCGCGCCATTGAGCAGCAAACTGATGGAGGAGAGAGATGACGTGACGCGAGACAGTCGCCCAGCTTTCGCAACAGCAATCGCGGCAAAAGCACTCAACCCAAGCGCTGTCCACGGGTTTTCTTGCACGAATCGGTTCGAGGTAAATTTGAGGGTTTGCTTATCCAGCAAGCATTGCTCCAAAGCCGCTTTACCCTCGATGCGTTTTATCTGCATGGCTCGGTCGAGTTTGGTTAGAGAACGCATGCCAGCCCTCCTGCAATTGGTCGGTTGTATTTTTGAAACCAAGGATGTGCGTCAGCCGCTTCTGCCACCACGCCAACCCAACTAGCGCTAGACCTAACGACACAATAAACACGCC
>NZ_JAWOTL010000224.1:0-1168 GCF_033338835.1 Vibrio sp. Vb0888 | reverse complement strand
ATCATCATTGGTTTTCCAAGCTGATCTTGCTGGACAAAGAGCGTGGTTTTTAACTCACGACTTGAGTGACGAGATTTGCTTTTGCGAACCACAAGCACATCAACAACGTAATCCGAATATTCCTTAATCACGGAGCCTGAGAGTTCGATGATTTCCTCATCATTGTCTTCAACGACGTCAAATCCTCGATCAACCTGTATCGGTGCTGAAACCGAGGTTTGTCCATAGTTTAAAACCGCACTTTGAGGCTCTTCAAGCTGTGAAGCAACACTAGTAAAGGCAATAAAACACGTTGCCCATAACGCTTTGGATATTATTTTCATTAGTATTTTTCTGATTTCCGGCAAGCAAATAGAAATAAAGACCTTAGATAAGAGTTTGATAAATAGTTAATAATGGCTATCTAAGGCGTGACTGGAAACAATACCGATTTCATTACGAATAAACAACTTTTACAGCATGTATAGTAATGTGATTTATCTCATCTCGTTCGTAGACGTTTGCAGTAACCACACGAAAGCCTGACTGTTCTAGTTCCGTAATCAAAGATTGTTGTGAACATACATGTCGATAAACATGGTCATTTTTGGTGATTTCGTAGCTATTACTGTCTTTGGCACACAAGCTGCTCACAAAGAAAACGCCATTTTCAACCAAAGAATTATAGATATGACCTAGAAAAGTATTCCGATCTTCACCAATGATGCAGTGTAAACAGTTTCCGTCGATCACCACATCATAGATCTCTGGAATCTCAAGCGTTTTCTCGGTCAAGTCCGCAACGTAAAACGCCCCTTGATTGCCAGTATCTCTCGCTTTTTCTTTTGCCCAAGATATGGCAGTCGGTGAAATATCAATACCTGTTACTTCAAAGCCTAATTTAAAAAATGCTCGACAGTGATGCCCTTCGCCGCAGCCAACTTCCAAGAGTTTGCCAAAAGTCGGAGCTCCTTCTAGCTCAGTAAAGCGCTGAACAAGAATGGCTTGCGATATGCGCTCATTGCCTCCCCATCCTTCCCAGCCCTCTTTTCGGGCTTGAACATACATATCCTCGTGGACATGGTAGTTTGCTTTCATATTCATCCTTGATAACTCCTTGCGTTAAAGCACTATCGACCAATCAATACATCACGGGTTGTACGACTCAACATGTTCATGCACTGCGTGC
>NZ_JAWOTL010000223.1:0-1177 GCF_033338835.1 Vibrio sp. Vb0888 | reverse complement strand
GGGTAACTTTTCGTTTTTCCCATTCGGCAAAGAAGCCATTTCGCGTGATGAACTAACCAATGAAATGGATATTGGCACGAGTCCGCTAGGCGTCATCGGCAACGTACTTTGGTTTGTGTTTGCAGGTTTGTGGCTGGCAATCGGTCATATCCTATCCGCCGCAGCGTGTTTCGTTACCATCATTGGTATTCCGTTTGCACTTCAGCACCTGAAACTGGCCGTAATTTCCCTCGCGCCTATCGGTAAAACTGTTGTAACGTCAGAAGAAGCGGCAATCGCTCGTTACAACATTAATCGTTAAGGTTATGTATCCTCTGAGCTTTCGGGCTCAGAGGGCAACGCCTGTTAAAAGTAAGCCTATTATTGCTACTGCGTATTCGATAATGGTTGATTGTATGCTCATACCGTCACCTTTCGGTTTATATCTTACCTAGCTCTGCACTGCTTCCAATTTATCCTTTATAATCGATTACCTTTGTTGCCCATCACTTGAGTTATTCAACGCTTCAACTACAAACATCTCAACTCAACTTCCCTCTTACAAATTTTTAAAGCCGAACTATAAGCGTAGCCAAAAGTAATCGACTTTGAAGAGAGATCTACGCGGTAAACGGAAGAATATTGGTCAGGAATCTTACTTTTTCAGGCCCAAGAACAACTTATGGTCGTATCTTTTTTAACCACGAAATGTGCACATCAGAAGACAAAGAACACTAAGGATTGAATAAATCAACAAACATTGATTGTGACGTAGACTAATTTATTTTGTTTGTCCTCTTCCCCTACCACCCCATATCATCCCCACCACAAACGCTCTTTGATATTTTTATTTGTAGTTCTGCCACCGACGTAAAAGTACGCCTTTTCATCCCACAATTTTGCTTTTACAACCGACCAGAACGTTCTGAGTCATTCAATGACTCAGCATCTATTCATGCAGGAATATATCGTGGATAAATATCAAGCGGCTTACGCAAAGCGTCTCTCAAAACTAAAAAGTGATAACAGTTCACCTAAGGCAATAGCTCGCCTTTGCGCTTGGGACTCGTTTTTTAACCAAGAGTTTGAACTTCAAGATCTTGAATATCAGATGGCCGATGCTGCGCGTCAGCGTTACGAGCAATCCAATGTAAAAAACGACATTTCGTTTAAAGCCTTCAAACGCGCCTTCTACAAC
>NZ_JAWOTL010000222.1:0-1177 GCF_033338835.1 Vibrio sp. Vb0888 | reverse complement strand
CGTTGCCATTCTTCTGACCGTATTTGTTGGCTTCGAATAGAGCATCAATCGCGTCACGACCTTGTTTTCCCATTCGCTCAGGGAAACCTTCTGCCATCACCGCTTGTGCGTGGTGCGCAGTATCGATGCCGACTACATCAAGCAAGTACGCCGGGCCCATCGGCCAGCCAAATTTGCGTTCCATGATTTTGTCGACTTTAGTGAAGTCTGCACCGTCACGAAGCAACATGCTGCAACCGCCAAAGTACGGGAATAATACGCGGTTGACGAAGAATCCCGGACAGTCGTTCACGACGATTGGGGATTTACCCATTTTCGCTGCGTAAGCCACTACGCGGTTGATGGTTTCATCAGAAGTTTTCTCACCACGGATGATTTCAACCAAAGGCATGCGATGCACAGGGTTAAAGAAGTGCATACCACAGAAATTTTCTGGGCGTTTAAGTGATTGTGCCAATAGGTTGATTGGAATCGTCGATGTGTTTGATGTAATGACGGTGTCTTCACCAACGTGCGATTCGACTTCGCTCAGTACCGCTGCTTTTACTTTTGGATTTTCGACAACGGCTTCAACAATCACATCTGAATTTTCGATGCCTGCGTAATGTAGGCTTGGGGTAATTGATGCCAAAATTCCCGCCATCTTGAAGCCGTCGATACGACCTTGAGCAAGGCGTTTGTTCAGCAGTTTAGACGCTTCGGTCATGCCTAAATCGAGAGATGGTTGGGCGATGTCTTTCATCAATACTGGCACGCCTTTCAGCGCAGATTGGTAAGCGATGCCACCACCCATGATGCCTGCACCTAATACCGCTGCTCGCTCAGTGTCTTTGCTTGCTGATTTCGCCGCTTTTTTCGCGATGCCTTTGATGTATTGGTCGTTGAGGAACAGACCAACCAGAGCTTTGGCTTCTTCTGATTTCGCGAGTTTAACGAAGTATTTGCGTTCAATGTCGAGTGCTTCGTTACGCGCAAAGCGTGCGCCTTCTTCAATCGTAATAACTGCAGTCATTGGCGCAGGGTAGTGTGGACCTGCTTTTTGTGCCACTAGGCCTTTTGCCATCGTGAAGCTCATCATCGACTCTAGCTTGCTGAGTGTCAGTGGCGAGGTTTTTTGTTTACGACGTGCTTGCCAATCGATCTTTTCGTTGATAGCTGAAGTCAGTGTTTGCAATGC
>NZ_JAWOTL010000221.1:0-1179 GCF_033338835.1 Vibrio sp. Vb0888 | reverse complement strand
ATGAAACGCCAACTTGGGGTCTGTACGATATTGCGGCGTTTAAGTTTGGTTACGGTCGTAAAGTCGAGACTATTCAAGATTCTTCAGGTTCAGCTCCTGCGCCTGTTGTGAAACCGGCAGACAGTGCGAGCGATGAAGACAAAGCGGCATACGCTCGTTACCTCGCTGATCAGCAAGCCTACCAACAAAGCTTTGCATACAAGTTTGGCAACAATCCAGACAACACATCGCTGATGGTGTGTTCTGAAGTGAAGGCACTAACGGGGAACGAGAAAGGCAAATCACTCTACAACTGTGACTTCAGCCGATTCGATACCGCCGCGTTGTCTGATGATCCAGAACTGAATGCGAAAACTCGTTATGGCGCACTTTACTACCTAGATAAAGTGAATGAAATTGAGCGTAAGTCTTACGATTTCTGTACCGATGGGAACGTTTCTCTAAACAGCGACTGTAACCGTTTTGACGAAGGTACAAACCTAGAAGAAATTGTTTCTTACGAGTGGCAGAACTATCTCGATAGCTATGATCGACGCAACTTGGAGTTATATGGGACGACGGGATTATTCTCGTCCGATTATCCTGGTTACTTAGTGCGCCGTTATATGGAAATGAGCGCTATCCGTGACAAGATGGAAGATCTTGAGCGCATCGATAACCTGTACACCAATCTTGGTTACACTTCGTCAACGGATAAGCCGGGTGATTTCTTATTGCGCATTGCTTCAAACCCTCAATACTGTAGCGAAGGCAAAGCCGATAACTCATGGTTCTGTGATTACGCGAATGGGGCGAAAAAATCCGCGGCGTTCTTCCTTGATATCTTGCGCACACCAGAGCATCAATGTGTGATAGAAAATGCGGCAGGCAACCAAAAAGTGATTTCTTTTGGTCAACTGTTAGACAACAACTCACACCAAATTCCGGCTGATTACGATCTTTCAACAGCCAGCTGTTTTGATGATTTGGCAGCACGCTTTATCGAAGATTCAGATGAGGGCTATATAGCTGTTGCGGAAACTGCGAATGGACGCTTCCTAAACTCAATTGGTAGCTTTGACCCGGATTACCCTTGGTCAAATGCGGTGTCTGTGTTGGGTAACTGGCCAGACAAAGCGCTTGCTAGCTATTTCTTGGCACGTCGATTCTCGAACCGTTTTACTGATGAGGTGAGCTTTG
>NZ_JAWOTL010000220.1:0-1181 GCF_033338835.1 Vibrio sp. Vb0888 | reverse complement strand
ATTGTGGATCAAAAGATCCAAATACACTTTATCAACGCAATTCACAGCTTTATCCACAAATGGTTGGAATGTGTACAATTTTAAAAGCCCTGATTATCCTTGTGTCTAAGTTTGCCACTGGATAGGTTACAATGGCGGCAGTATACCCAAATGACTTTTTCCGACTTAATACACCGAGCAGCAGAGTGTTTAGTTCGGGTGCCAAGGTTATTTGGGTATATTCATAACGACAAAATGAGAAAGTAAATGGACCAGTTTCAGCATATCGATGTACAAGGTGCACAGGCTTTGCTTGAGCAGGGCGAGGCAAAGCTTGTAGATATTCGTGATCCTCAATCGTTTGCCGTGGCACATGCTGAGTCGGCTTATCATCTAACCAACGATACGATTGTGGCGTTTATGGAAGATGTAGAGTTTGAACAGCCGATCCTCGTGATGTGTTATCACGGAATTAGCAGCCAAGGCGCAGCGCAATATTTAGTTAACCAAGGCTTCGAACAGGTGTACAGTGTAGACGGTGGCTTTGAAGCCTGGCAGCGAGCACAACTACCGATAGTGAGAAGTTAATGAAGAGATTGGTAACGTTAAATAATCCACGCATGGCGCAAGCCTTTATCGATTATATGGCCTCTCGTCAGATAGATATTGAGATGATGCCCGAAGGTGAAGGACAATTTGCACTTTGGCTTACGGACAGCCAGCATGAAGTTGAGGCAGAAGCCGAACTGAAGCAATTTTTGGCGAATCCATCCGCTAGCAAATACAGCGCCGCTTCCTGGGACGTTGCCGATACTCGTAAGAGCCAATTTCATTACGCTAGCCCAAGCATCATGGGAATGATCAAAGCCAAAGCCGGTCCAGTGACCTTATTGATCATGACCGTATGCGCCGTGATTTATGGTTTGCAGATGTTAGGCTTTGGAAATGGGGTATTTGCTCTGTTGCACTTTCCCGCGTTTGAAGGCCAGCAATGGCAATTGTGGCGTTGGGTGAGTCATGCATTGCTGCATTTCTCGGTAACACACATCATCTTTAACTTGTTGTGGTGGTGGCAACTTGGTGGCGATATTGAACGTCGACTTGGTTCTGGCAAGTTACTGCAAATCTTTGTGGTATCTGCGGCACTCTCTGGTGCTGGCCAGTTCTATGTTGAAGGTGCGAACTTCGGCGGGTTATCTGGT
>NZ_JAWOTL010000219.1:0-1184 GCF_033338835.1 Vibrio sp. Vb0888 | reverse complement strand
CGACACCAGCAATGCCGTAAAAGAAAGCGCTATCAATACCACTCGAAAGCAAGAATGGTGCGAATACAGCAATCGTTGTCAGAACACCAAATGTCGCAGGCGTAGCAACACGTTTGACACCGCGTACCACGTTCTCGACACCGCCGCCCTTTTCTTCGATTTCACTGTACGCACTTTCTCCCATGACGATGGCGTCATCCACCACAATTCCGAGCACCATGATGAAAGCGAACAGCGAGACGATGTTCACTGTAATACCCAAAGCTGGCATCATCATTACCGCACCCAGGAAACACACTGGTAAGCCGATCATTACCCACATCGCCAAACGGAAACGTAGGAAAATCGTCAACATGATCGCGACAAGTACCGCGCCTTGCAGCAAGTTTTTCAGCATCATGTCGAGACGACCATTTAGGTAATACGTCATGTCGACCAGAATTTTTAGCTGAACATCACTCGGCAAGGTTTTGTTTTTGGCTTCGATGTAGTCACGAACTGACTGAGCAACCGGAATGATGTTTTGATCGCGCGTCGCTTCGACTGACATGTAGATAGCATTTTGACCTGAATACTCGAAGTAGCGCTCTTCTTCGGTAAAGCCATCTTTGATGGTAGCAATGTCTTGCAACAATACCTTGGCACCATTGGCACCTAGCTTAACGGGAATATTTCTAAACTCATCTCCACGGTAATATTGGTTCTCGATTCGAACCGCAATCATCCCAGAGTTTGTTTTGACTTCGCCCGCCGAGAAGTTTGCCGAGTAACGACGAATGGCATTGCTTACGTCATTCAACGTTAGGTCATACTTACGCAACACGAGGGGATCGACTTCAATCGCAATCTCTTCCTCTGGCGCACTTAAATACACCAACATGACGTTATTAAGCTGCAGAAGCTCATCTTCAATCTGCTTCGCAATCGGCTTAAGCTCTTCAAGAGGCCTGTCCCCCACCAGCCCCATTTCTATCACGTCTTGTCGCCATTCAACCTGATAGACATTGATGGGCTCCATCCCAAGAGGCAGGTTAGAAATAGTATCGATGCGCTGATTCACATCGTCTAGCACTCGCTTGATATCCGCGTTGACATCAACTTCGATAGAAATATAAGCACTGCCACGAGAAGCTCGCGACACCACTTTTTTAATGCCAGTAACGTCTTTGATCGACTCTTCCACT
>NZ_JAWOTL010000218.1:0-1190 GCF_033338835.1 Vibrio sp. Vb0888 | reverse complement strand
CTCGCGAAAGAGCATTACCCGATACAATATCCTATTGTGCAACCGCTCAATTAAAACTGTCGGTCAGATCAAAGTCGCCGCTTCGTGACATCATTTCACATCTTTTTTGGCGTGAAATGACACCCTCAATTTCAAACCTTTGCTTTATCGTTTCTGCATTGCTGCATAACGGAGGCAAAAACTGTGTTTGAAACTCTACCTAACCCAATGAATAAAATAAAAATACTTCCTTTAGCGATCGCTCTTGCTCTTTCTGGCTGTGGAAGCGACGAAACCACACCAATCGATACAGGCAGCCACGTGGCATCCCCTGATTGGCAAGATCAAATCATTTACTTCCTGATGATCGACCGTTTTAACGACGGCGACAGCGCTCTCAATGATCAAGGGCAAAACGAATTCGATCCGACTTCGGATAAAAAATTCAGCGGCGGCGACCTCGTTGGTGTGAGTGATAAGTTAAGCTACATCGAAGATCTCGGTGCCACATCGATCTGGATTACTCCGCCAGTTGCTAACCAATGGTGGGATGCTGAGCAAAACTACGGCGGCTACCATGGGTACTGGGCGCGCGATTTTCAAAAAGTGGATGAACACTTTGGTGACATGGAAAGCTACCAAGCGTTAGCACGCGAAGTGCATGCGCGTAACATGTTCTTAATTCAGGACATCGTGACCAACCATGTAGGCAACTTCTTCACCTACGATGATCCTTACAGTTATGATCCAAGCCTACCTTGCCAAGGCTTCCGTTTGATTAAAAATGCACTACCCGCCGGGCAAGAACTGCCGTACCCACTCAACATGAACGAGTGTAAAACAGACGGCACAGGCAGCTACCACTGGACGCCAACTATCACCGACCACAACGATCCGGTACAAGAAAAAACCTGGCAACTCTCTGATTTGGATGACCTTAATACGTCCGATCCCGAAGTACGCGCTTATCTAAAAGAGAGCTACCGTAAATGGATTCGCGAAGTCGGCGTCGACGGATTCCGTATCGATACGGTGAAGTTTGTTGAACACGATTTCTGGAACGATTTCCTACACGCCGACGATGGTGTGATGACGCAAGCGGTTGATACCGGTCGTGACAACTTCCTCACTTTTGGTGAAGTATTCGAAACATCTACGCCTTACCACACCGAAGGCGAAGAGAAGATGCTGACTTACATCGGTGAAAGTGG
>NZ_JAWOTL010000217.1:0-1190 GCF_033338835.1 Vibrio sp. Vb0888 | reverse complement strand
TGTCTAAAGAAAAATTTGAACGTACGAAACCGCACGTTAACGTTGGTACTATCGGCCACGTTGACCACGGTAAAACAACTCTAACTGCAGCTATCTGTACTACTCTTGCTAAAGTTTACGGCGGTGTAGCTAAAGACTTCGCATCTATCGATAACGCTCCAGAAGAGCGTGAGCGCGGTATCACAATCGCAACTTCTCACGTTGAGTACGACACTCCATCACGCCACTACGCACACGTTGACTGTCCAGGACACGCTGACTATGTTAAAAACATGATCACTGGTGCTGCACAGATGGACGGTGGTATCCTAGTTGTTGCTGCGACAGATGGCCCAATGCCACAAACTCGTGAGCACATCCTACTAGGCCGTCAGGTTGGTATCCCATACATCATCGTATTCATGAACAAATGTGACATGGTTGACGATGAAGAGCTACTAGAACTAGTAGAAATGGAAGTTCGTGAACTTCTATCTGAATACGATTTCCCAGGTGATGACCTACCAGTTATCCAAGGTTCTGCACTAGGCGCACTAAACGGCGAAGAGCAGTGGGAAGCGAAAATCGTTGAACTAGCAGAAGCTCTAGATACTTACATCCCTGAGCCAGAGCGTGCGGTAGATCAGCCATTCCTAATGCCTATCGAAGACGTATTCTCAATCCAAGGTCGTGGTACAGTAGTAACTGGCCGTATCGAGCGTGGTATCCTAACTGTAGGTGACGAAGTTGCTATCGTAGGTATCAAAGACACTACTACAACTACATGTACTGGTGTTGAGATGTTCCGCAAGCTTCTAGACGAAGGCCGTGCAGGTGAGAACGTTGGTGCACTTCTACGTGGTACTAAGCGTGACGAAGTTGAGCGTGGTCAAGTACTAGCTAAGCCTGGTTCAATCACTCCACACACTAAGTTCGAATCAGAAGTATACGTACTGTCTAAAGATGAAGGTGGTCGTCACACTCCATTCTTCAAAGGCTACCGTCCACAGTTCTACTTCCGTACTACTGACGTAACTGGTGACATCCAGCTACCAGACGGCGTAGAAATGGTAATGCCAGGCGACAACGTACAGATGACTGTAGAGCTAATCGCACCAATCGCAATGGACGAAGGTCTACGTTTCGCGATCCGTGAAGGTGGCCGTACAGTAGGTGCTGGTGTTGTTGCTAAGATCTTCGACTAATTCATA
>NZ_JAWOTL010000216.1:0-1191 GCF_033338835.1 Vibrio sp. Vb0888 | reverse complement strand
CTAATCAAATTGCCTGTATATGCTGGGGAGGAATAAGAGATGAAAGGATTCAAAACTCTAGCCGCTGGTCTACTAGCCAGCTTATTTATGGTTTCTGGCGTTCAAGCTGAAACCCCACAAACACTTTCTGAACTACTAAAAAACGTAAAATCAGAAAGCATTGTTGAATCAAAAGAAAACAAAGAACGCGAAGCTGTTTTCAAGCGCGATCGTGACCAACAAGCTGTATTATTACAACAGGCTCGTGAAGAGCTAGCTGCACAGCAAGCGCTTGGCGATCAACTGAAAGCTACTTTCGACGAAAATGACAAGCAACTAACTGAACTAACCGAAACACTGCGTGTTCGCTCCGGTACCTTGGGTGAAATGTTTGGTGTGGTTCGTCAATACGCAGGCGAATTTAAAGGGCTGTTTGCCGCTTCGCAAAATGCCGTTCAGTTCCCAGAGCGTGATGCACTGCTGACGAAACTGGCAGAAAGTAAAGAACTACCATCAACTCAAGAGCTGGAAGCATTCTGGCACACTATTCTTCAACAAGTTGTCGTATCTGGTGATACATCAACAACACAAGCAACGGTTGTTTACGGTGAAGGTAAAGAAGCCGTTCGCGACGTAACGCTAGTAGGTGAATTTAACGCAATTGCAGATGGCAAATACGTCATTTACGTACCTCAAACTGGCAAGTTCGAAGAACTATCACGTCAGCCAAGCAAGAACATCACAAGCCAAGTGGCTGGTTTTGAATCAGCAAAAGGCACTTATGAGCCGCTATTCCTTGATCCATCTCGTGGCGTAATTCTATCGCTACTAGTACAGAGCCCTACCGTTCAGGAGCGTATTGACCAAGGCGGTATCGTTGGTTACGTCATCCTAGCAATGGGCGCTGTTGGTGTCATCATCGCGCTATTGTGCTTCCTACGCCTTCAGATCATCGGTGGCAAAATGCGTAAACAGGCGAAATCAGACACAGTTATCCCTGGCAACCCTCTAGGTGAAGTTATCCAAGCTTACCAAGAACACAAAGGCGACAACCTTGAAGATCTGGAAGCGAAGTTGGACGAAATCATCCTACGCAATGCACCAAGCATTGAACGCTTTATCAGCTCAATCAAACTGTTTGCTTCTGTAGCACCACTACTGGGTCTACTAGGTACAGTAATGGGTATGATCGGTACCTTCCAGGCAATCACG
>NZ_JAWOTL010000215.1:0-1191 GCF_033338835.1 Vibrio sp. Vb0888 | reverse complement strand
TCGATTTAGTGACATCGAACAAAGCCTACTGACCATTCTCAACCCTTGATACGCATAGGGTTGCGTTTATCTAAGCTCCAGAAAACCGAGAAAAAGTTCGTTACTTGCTAAAGTGAAGGAAAGAGGAAACATCAAAAAGGCATCTAATAAGATGCCTTAAGTAAAATCACGATGCTAATGCGCTTTCTATGGCACACCGTGACCTTTCGAAGCAACCCAAACTCGATACCATTGCTCGCGAGTCAATTCGATATTCAGTGCATTCACGGCCGTTTGCACACGCTCAATTTTCCCTGAACCAATGATTGGAATTGGCTTAGATGGCAAGCGACGTACCCAAGCGTAAATAACTTGGTCAATGCTGGTCGCACCCACTTCTTCACGAATCGCTTCTAGCTCGTTACGAACGCGAATCGCTTGCTCGCTTTCCCCACTGAAGATTGAGCCGCCACCTAAACAAGACCAAGCCATTGGACGCGTGCGCAACATTTGCATTTGGTCTAGCGTTCCATCGTGCGCAACCTCAAAATTAAGCGGGTTGATTTCCACTTGGTTAGTCACAAGAGGTTTACCAAGGCGCGATTGCAGCAATTCGAACTGACGCGGCGTAAAGTTAGACACACCAAAGTGCTTCACTTTACCTACTTTGTGCAGCTCCGTGAATGCTTCCGCAACTTCATCAGCATCCATCAATACATCTGGACGATGGAGCAATAGCACATCGATTTCATCCACATTTAAGCGCTCAAGTGAGTTGTTCACTGATTGGTAAATGTGTGCAGAACTTGTGTCGTAGTGATTAATTTTGCGTTCAGGTGTTTTGTCACCACACAAATTAATGTCACATTTGGTCACGATCTGGATTTGGTCACGTACGCTTTTATCCAAAGCTAACGCTTCACCAAACAACGCTTCACATTCGTAGTTACCGTAAATGTCTGCGTGATCGACCGTAGTGATCCCTAACTCAATATGTTGCTTAAGAAATGACAAACGCTCTTGAGCCGTCATTCCCCAATCTGCCGCACGCCAATATCCTTGAACTAGCTCTGAAAATTCAGGGCCATTTGGTGCAGTCACAACTTTTGCAACCATGGGTTTTCTCCTTTAATTGAACTGCATTCATCCTAGTCTTGTTTTCACATCGTCTCAACGGGTAAACTTTCGCAATTCGAACTGGAGTACGAAATA
>NZ_JAWOTL010000214.1:0-1192 GCF_033338835.1 Vibrio sp. Vb0888 | reverse complement strand
CCTAAGATAACAACGGTATCTAAGTACAAATGTGGGTTGAGCACGGTGACAGCTAATGCGCCTAAAATGACCGTTCGGCGTCCACGAGCTACGACTTCCCCTTTTGATTCCGATTCATTCTCTGGCTTGAATGCGCTTTTAAGCGAAAGTAGTCCATAGAAGCTCAGGAAGGCAATACCACCAAGCGTCACCGATGTCAGTAGGATTTCATTTTGAGACAGAATAGCACCACCACCAAAGATACCTAGAGAAATGAAGATCATATCTAGGACGCTACAAATAGTGGCTGTCGTCAGGTGGTGATTGCGCTTTATGCCTTGATTCAAGACATACGCATTTTGTGCTCCGATCGGAATGATCATCGATGCCCCTAAACCAAATCCTTGCAATAAAACCCAAAAGCTCACAATACACCTCAAATAATTAAGAAAACGACAGAGAGGGGAAAGATAATGGCTTTGGTTAAATAAGTATAATTAATGATTTTAATATATTATTAGAGTTACTTATTTAGTGGTTTGGTGTTGGGTTTTTGGGAGAAAGTGAATGCGAGGGTTGGATTACAAATGGATAGAAGCCTTGGATGCCGTTGTTTATCAAGGCAGTTTTGAACGAGCTGCTGAGCATCTGTTTGTCTCACAATCTGCCATTTCGCAGCGTATTAAACAGCTCGAAAAATTCTTGGCGCAACCTGTGTTAATTCGAGAGCAGCCACCCAAGCCAACTCCCATTGGGAAAAAACTATTGGGGCTTTACCGCCGAGTTCGGTTGCTAGAGCACGAAATTTTACCTGAGATCAAAAACGATACTACAACGCGCCCAGTGCAACTGTCTTTGGCTACTAACGCCGACAGTTTGGCTACGTGGTTACTGCCTGCTTTGCAAGACGTCATGAAAACTCGTCAAGTAGAGTTGAAGCTGACGATTTACGGTGAATCACGTTCAATAGAAAAACTGAAAAGTGGTGAGGTCGCAGGGGCGATCAGTTTAGAGTCTCAAGCGATACCAAATTGTCGCGCCGATTACTTAGGACGAATTGATTACGTTTGTGTGGCTACCCCTGAGTTTTATCAGCGTTACTTTTCTGAAGGTGTAAACAATCAGACCTTAGCAAAGGCGCCAGCGGTTTCCTACGATCAGTATGATGACTTACATAAAAAGTTTCTCACGGAGCATTTCAATGTGCGTCCTG
>NZ_JAWOTL010000213.1:0-1194 GCF_033338835.1 Vibrio sp. Vb0888 | reverse complement strand
TTTCCAGCCAAGTTGGGTTGTTGTTTTCATCAATTTGGCGAAACTCTTCAACGCTGTTCTGTTTGCCAGTAGCGACCACTAATCGGTCGGCATCAATGAATTTTTCCGCGCGTTCGGCGCTGAAAAGGTCAAAGTCGTTCTTCCCGACAATGTCATCGTTAGACTTTTTCCACGCCTGTTCCACGCTGCGGTTAGTCATGGCGTACAGACCATCGGTGGTTTTGATCCAGATGTGGTCATCCAGACAATCGATGAATTCTTGCAGCGTTGGCAGTGGTTTGTTGGCGTGTGAGTGATGACGTTTGAGCTCTTGATGATAATGCTGGCTAACATCAAAACTGATGCGGCCTGCCAGTGCGCTCAGCCACGCAGAAACGGTTTGCTTTTGCTGCGTTGAGTGCGTCAACGTCACAACGGCAAACAGCTCCTCATTCGGTAGCCATACTGGGCAAAGACTCAGGTTTTCATCATCAAATTGTGAGCAAACTACGTCAAAGTACGGCGCGGAAAATTGCGCGCAGTTTTGCTCAATCATCGCCACGATGGCGCGGTGATTTTGTGGCGAGGTGGATACCTCACTGGATAGCCATTGTTTGGTGTAGCTCAGGGTATAAAGTTGTCCCTGAGCTTGAGTGGCATCACAGCATTGCTGCAGAGCGTGTTGCCAGTCAGTCATCAACGGTGAAGGAATAGCGAAGCGAAACATAATTAGTAAAGTATCCTGAAGTGCCCACAAATATTTATAGGAATGTCGCCGCGTTTAGCGGCTGGGCTTTGGTTATATCGTATCCAACGCTTGAACAATTCCAAGCGACTGAAGGCACTTTCGATCAATAAAATGTTAGCGAGCTCTCTTTTTTATCCAACTCGTTTCATTTCTCCGTTTTCATATTGTCCTAGGTTTTTTGGGCATGACCAACTATTGCGATGCGTTCGCCGCCTTGGCTTTTTTACCCCAAGTCACCTGTTGGATGACCAAACCACTGATGATTAAGACAAGTCCAATCAGCGTCGATGGGTGGATTTTTTCACCAATAATGGTGGCCAACAACATCAACGAGATAAATGGCGAAGCAAATATCAGGTTGCTGATGCGCGCCGTGTTTTGGGTTAACTTTAAGGCGCTCAACCACAGCACAAACGTCACTCCCATCTCAAACAAGCCGACGTATGTCACCGCCGCCCAGCCTTTGA
>NZ_JAWOTL010000212.1:0-1197 GCF_033338835.1 Vibrio sp. Vb0888 | reverse complement strand
GCCGTATTCAAACTGATTGGTTTAACCAATTCCCAAGTACTGAATCGGTAAATGTAAACCTATTCACAGATACGACTCAATCAGCCACTAGCTTAACCAAAAGCAACACTCAAATCGCAATCAAATAACCCAAATAGCGTGTAAGTACCCACTTACACGCTGTGTTTTTTTAATTCGCTTTGGTGATTTACTATGACTGATTCAGCATCAAACGTGGTTGAGCTCAAACAGGCTCAGTTTGTCTGGCCCGGTTCAGAGACCGCGGTGATCAATATTCCTGATTTGCAGATAGCGACGGGTGAGCATGTCTTTATCAAAGGGCCAAGTGGCTGTGGAAAATCCACACTTTTAGCTTTGCTCACCGGAATCAATACGTTAAGTTCGGGCTCGTTATCAGTACTCAATACGAACTTAGCGACGCTGAGTTCAAGCCGCAGAGATAGATTCCGCGCCGACCACATTGGTTATATCTTCCAGCAATTCAACTTGCTGCCGTATTTGAATGTCATCGACAACGTATTACTTCCTTGCCAGTTCAGTAAAGTGAGACGAGATCGCGTGACACCAAACGCCTCCAAAGCCGAGCTTTTAGCACAAGCGACAACCTTGTTGGAGCGGCTTCATTTACCGACAAATTTACACTCTCGCCCAGTGTCAGAGCTGAGTATTGGACAACAACAGCGAGTGGCTGCAGCTCGTGCGCTAATAGGGCATCCTGCGTTAGTCATTGCTGACGAGCCGACATCTGCACTCGATCATGATAATCGCATGGCGTTCATCGAGCTGCTGATGGAACAGGCTAATCAAGCCAACGCGACATTAATCTTTGTCAGCCATGATCCAACTCTGGAAAGCTTGTTCGATCGCACCATTAATCTGCCAGAAATAAACCAAAGCAGTAACATGGAGGTGCTAGCGTGAGTGCTGTAATCAAACTCGCTTGGAAAAGCTTGATGAACCGCAAAGCGACAGCGGTGTTGACGATCATGACGGTAGCAATATCGGTAATCTTGCTGCTTGGCGTAGAACGTATCCGCACTCAAGCAAAAGACAGCTTTGCGAACACCATTTCAGGAACGGACCTGATTGTCGGCGGACGCTCAGGCCAAGTGAACTTACTGCTGTATTCAGTCTTTCGTATCGGTAATGCCACTAATAATATCGATTGGAAAAGCTACCAAGAATTCAGCCAGCATC
>NZ_JAWOTL010000211.1:0-1200 GCF_033338835.1 Vibrio sp. Vb0888 | reverse complement strand
GGCTTCTTTTTTTGCCTATTCTAAGTATCTCTTTAGAATCAGCTTTTCGTGTTAACTAGCTATTCGCGATGAATTGCGCACGCAGTTTTTCTATTTCATCACGCTTCTCAGCCGCAAGCTCGAATTCCAGATCCTGAGCATGTTGGTACATCGCCGCTTCTAGTCGACTGATTTCCTTCTCCAATTGTTGTGGAGACATCACTTCGTAAGTTTGAGATGGTTCAGCGACTTTAGACAGTGGCACTTGCTTAGTATTGCGTTGACGTTTGGACTTAGTAATGTCGCCCAATTCCATAATATCCTTGATATTACGTTTTAACGCTTGCGGCGTAATGCCCATTTTCTCGTTGTACGCTTGCTGCTTCTCACGACGACGATTGGTTTCATCCATCGCTTTTTTCATCGATTTTGTAATGCTATCCGCATAGAGAATCGCTTTACCCTCAATGTTTCGTGCAGCACGACCTATCGTCTGAATGAGTGAACGTTCTGAACGCAAGAAACCTTCTTTGTCGGCATCCAAAATTGCCACCAGCGAGACTTCCGGCATATCCAAACCTTCTCGAAGCAAGTTGATACCCACTAAGACATCGAACTCACCTAAGCGCAAATCTCGAATGATCTCGACGCGCTCTACCGTGTCGATGTCTGAGTGAAGATAACGAACACGAACATCATGCTCTTGCAGATATTCCGTTAAATCTTCCGCCATTCGTTTGGTCAGAGTCGTAACAAGAACACGTTCCTCTTTGGCGGCACGAATACGAATTTCAGACAATAGATCATCGACCTGAGTCGCGACTGGTCGAACTTCGAGTATTGGATCCAGCAAGCCGGTAGGACGCACGACTTGATCCGCAATTTCACCTGCCGATTTCTCTAGCTCATAATTGCCCGGCGTCGCCGAGACGAAAATAGTTTGCGGAGCAAGAGATTCAAATTCTTCAAATTTTAGAGGACGGTTGTCCAACGCCGATGGTAAGCGGAAACCAAACTCAACCAGAGTTTCTTTACGTGAACGGTCACCTTTATACATCGCACCAATCTGCGGTACAGTCACGTGGGACTCATCGATGATAAGCAAACCATCATGAGGCAAGTAATCGAACAAGGTTGGAGGCGGCTCCCCCTCAGAACGACCACTGAGATAACGTGAGTAGTTTTCGATACCAGAGCAGAAACCGAGCTCATTCATCATCT
>NZ_JAWOTL010000210.1:0-1201 GCF_033338835.1 Vibrio sp. Vb0888 | reverse complement strand
GTGGTTTTATTCCGACCATTTTGCAACGCTTCCACAACTTTCAAGCGTTCCAAGATTTTGCTGTGTTCAAGCTCCGCGATCTTCATCGCTTCTATCCGCTTATCTAGATCGGAAATGTACGTTGTTAGATAGTCGAGTCGCTCTTGTTGAAGATCTTGTTGGTACTCATAATATTTGCCAACGCCCCACTGAATCCCCAACGCCACCATGACGCCCAATACCACTAAACCGACAAATCGACGACGATGCTCTTCCCTTTGATTTTCGCGCCAAGGCAATAAGTTAATGCGATACAGCACGCACACCTCCTAACCAATGAATGCCACGGACCGCCAGCCCTGCAGCTGTCGAAAAATGTTGCCAATCAGCCGCTCGTCGCTTGCGTTTCGACACTTTCATTTCAAACAGTCCGAGTGGGTTTAGCAACTCGCACTCCAATGCCAACTGATGCGAGAGCTCTTCTGCCAACATTGGCGTCGATGCCCCCTCGCCCGATAACCAAATGCCTTTGATGTTTTGTGAACCGTTGATCGAGGTATAGAGCTGCATTTGACGTTTTACGCGCTCAACCACTTGACGATTGAACTGTTCCGTTTTGGCTTGAGCATCATCAGAAAGTAAGTCTTCTTGTGACGTCCCCATTGAAATACGAGTACCGCACGCAAACTCCTTATGAAACAGTTCGCCTTGCTCGGTAAACATGGTGAATGAACTCGCTAGCGAGCCGATGTCTAACAAACAGTATTTGTTTTTTTCAGGAAAACGCTCTGCGGCAAGCTTCCAGATATGACCTAGGCTTTGAGAGTGCACGTCAACCAACACAGGCTTTAAACCAGACTGTTGTAACGCTTCAACTCGGCTTTCAACCACATCTTTGCGCGTAGCGAATACTTGATAACTGTCCGTTCCACGCATCCCTTCTTCCGCACGAAGGCGTACGAAATCCAAACTCAGTTCTTCCACAGGAAAAGGAGATTGATGAGAAAAAGCTTGTACCACCGCAAACTCGATTTCGCTCTCATCAAGGCTTTGTTCGATTTGCAGTTTCTTGCTAATAACTGAGTTGTCTGGAACAGAAATTGCCACTCGCTTGGCCCCAAAAGGCAGCTCTTTTTTCATCTGCTTTAGGGTCTTTACAATTTCTTGATGATTTATGGTGTTATTTTCAGCGACAATACCTTCCTTAAGTAATATTTCTTTG
>NZ_JAWOTL010000209.1:0-1202 GCF_033338835.1 Vibrio sp. Vb0888 | reverse complement strand
AAACTGCGTTACCACAACATCATCATCATGACCGATGCTGACGTCGATGGTTCGCACATTCGTACGCTACTGTTGACCTTCTTCTACCGTCAAATGCCAGAGCTTATCGAGCGTGGTTACGTGTACATCGCTCAGCCACCACTATACAAAGTGAAGAAGGGCAAACAAGAGCAGTACATCAAAGATGAAGAAGCGATGAACCAATACCAAGTATCATTGGCATTGGACAACGCATCACTGCACGTAAACGCAGAAGCTCCAGCTCTAGCTGGCGAAGCGCTAGAAAAACTGGTTCAACAATACAATGCAGGTATCAAGCTTGCTGATCGTATGAGCCGTCGTTACCCTCGCGCCTTAGTGCATGAGCTTATCTACACATCTCGTCTAACGGCTGAGCAGTGTCATGATGCAGCAGCAGTAGAAGCTTGGACAAAACAACTTGTTGAGCAACTAAACGCGAAAGAAGTGGGCGCAAGCCAATACAGCTACGAAGTGGAGCTGCACGCAGAGCTTGGTTTGAGCCTGCCGAAGATCATCGTTCGTACACACGGTGTGACTCACGAGCACGCGCTAAGTGTTGATTTCCTAAACTCAAAAGAATACGGCAAGCTGGCGGACCTTTCTGAAGTCCTAGACGGTCTTCTAGAAGAGGGCGCGTACATCAAACGTGGTGAACGTACTCTGCCAGTATCAAGCTTTGCTGAAGCACTTGAGTGGTTGGTTAAAGAATCGATGCGTGGTCTAAGCCGTCAGCGCTACAAAGGTCTAGGTGAGATGAACCCAGATCAGCTTTGGGAAACCACAATGGACCCAGAGACGCGTCGCATGATGCAAGTAACGATTGAAGATGCGGTAGGCGCAGACCAATTGTTCACAACGCTAATGGGTGACCAAGTTGAACCTCGTCGTCACTTCATCGAAGAGAACGCACTGAAGGTTGCAAACCTAGACGTGTAGCGACAAGCGTTTTTGGATAGAAAAAAGCAGCGAGCCATCGCTGCTTTTTTGTTTCTTGGTGGTATGAAAATCACCACTTTATGCCAAGACTTTGGCTTTTCTGCTACTAACTGCCAGAGGCTTGAGTAGCGGCACCATTTTGTTTCCCTTTTCTGTTTTTCTTGCCATTTTGTTCGATTGAGTGCTTTTGCTTTCTTTTTCCTGCTCGCTATAGTGCTGTAGAGCTTTCCAATCATACGAGGTTA
>NZ_JAWOTL010000208.1:0-1205 GCF_033338835.1 Vibrio sp. Vb0888 | reverse complement strand
TCCATGCGCTCATGTTAACAGGCGTATCACCTGAGTACGAATCACCCGGTTTCTTCGCCCATGAACCAGCACCCATCACGCCCCAAGAACCGATCGAAGCGTCACTGTTCCTTGCGTACAAGTCCGGCAAGCCAAGCATTAAGTGGCCAAGCTCATGTACGATCACACCCAACGTCGCTTCATGATCAACTTGGTAGTCAGCAAACACGCAGTAGTCAGTGATCTTTTTGCCATCTAGCGTGACATCATTGTGAGAGAATTTGTGTGGCCAGATAGCAGGACGGTCAAGGAATCCGGTTGAACGATCGCCACCAGCAAAGATAAACATCACTGACAACTCTGAAGGTTCAACGGTTCCATCTTGGTTACTGTCGTAAGCAGAAAGATTGAAGTACGGATCCAGTTTTTGGTAGGCCTCCGTAAACACGGCGTTCAGCTTGGCCGTACATGTGGTGTCGCCAGAACTAGAGTGACAATTTGGGTGGCTTTGTGCCACGGACACATTGATCACACCATCATTCGCGGTGCGGTAACTCTCGATTGCTGGGACGACTTTAAATTTACCTTGAGAGTTTTTATCAAAGTAATCCACAACGCTTTGGCCATTCGTGTCGAAAACACGTTGCTCGAAATTGTGCACCATCGCTTGATCGTTAAAAGAAACCTGCACAACCAACAAAGGCTGCTGTTTCACGCTCGAGCTGCTCATCGCCTGATAACCTTGTGCCGTGCGCAATAAGTTTTGGCGAGCCATAGGTTCAATCGCTTTTAACGAAGACAGCTCCGGCTTAACTTGCACGTCAGGACGAAACTTCGCTGAATCAGGCGCATCACTGGATTGGGTTTTCTCAATACCAGTCGAGAGCAACTCAGGGGTGTCTGAATTACGCTGGATCTGAGCAAAAAACCAAACACCATCTTCCTGAATCAAAGCATTGCCTTGTTTGTCTTCAAACCAATGGAAATCAGCAGTTCCGCGTAAAATCGCCTCGCTATTGCTTCCGTCACTCAACGTGATCGGATGCCAAATTGGCGATGGTGGTGTCGTTGCCATACTGTTTCCGGCAACAAGTGCAGTCAGCATGGTCAAGGCAAGGGTGGGGAATTTCAAAGTACGGCTCCATCTTTTCAATTCACTATGCGTAAAACGAACTCAGATACCCATCAATTTAATGAGCGGTTACCTGATGGTTATTTACGCATTA
>NZ_JAWOTL010000207.1:0-1207 GCF_033338835.1 Vibrio sp. Vb0888 | reverse complement strand
ATAAAACCAACGCGAGACAATAAGATCTCATCCATAATCTATCGTGGAAAAATCAATGAAAACAATTCAACGTATTGGACTAGCTCTCTCCGCGTTTGGGCTTATGACGGGTTGTCAGCTAACATCTTCTGAACCGCTTTACCCAACCGCCAATCAAAAAACTATCCAATCAGCAAAAAATGAGTTCAAGGGAATGGAAGAGTTTGAAGTCAGTGACGATGGTGTCATTTCTTTTCGTGCCCGCCTGCCTGGACCAGACTATTACTGGGAGCCATATAAAATCAAACAGTTAAGTTACGAGATATCCTGTGTTTTCCTCACTAATTATGTGGATCGTGGGATGGTGGTGAAATCGTCGTTTTTAGGCGCTCGTGGCCGCGTTGAGTACTATGATATGGAGCGCTGTATGGACAACACGCCCTTCGAGTAATTTTCTCAGCACATAAAAAAAGCTCCACCGAAGTGGAGCTTTTTGGGTATTGGATTACTTGAGATTACGGACGAGCAACAAAACCAACAGCTTCGTATGCTTTTTTCAGTGTTTCCGCCGCGCGAGCCGATGCTTTCTCCGCGCCTTGCTTCATCACTTCATCCATAAACGCACGATCTGCACGAATACGACGGTATTCTTCTTGAATTGGCTCAAGCATCGCAACAACCGCTTCACCCACGTCTTTCTTGAATGGGCCGTACATTTCAACGCCTTTGTATTTCGCTTCAATCTCTTCAAAGCTCATGCCTGTCGCTGCAGAGTAAAGACCCATTAGGTTTGCAATACCCGCTTTGTTTTCAACATCATGGCGAATGCTTGGTGGCGTTTCGGTATCCGTTTGGGCTTTATTGATCTTCTTGATGATCGATTTCGGCTCTTCAAGCAGCGTGATAACGTTCTTACGGTTATCATCAGACTTCGACATTTTCTTAGTCGCATCTTGAAGGCTCATTACGCGCGCGTTAACCGTTGGAATGTATGGCTCAGGTACCGTGAAGATTGGGCTTTCTGGCGAGTAAATGTTGTTGAAACGCGTTGCGATATCACGCGCTAATTCTAGGTGCTGCTTCTGGTCGCTACCTACTGGCACTTGGTGTGCACCGTAAAGCAGGATGTCGGCCGCCATTAGCACTGGGTAATCAAACAGACCCACGTTTACGTCGTTCGCGTAACGTGCAGACTTGTCTTTAAACTGAGTCATACGGCTCAGTTCAC
>NZ_JAWOTL010000206.1:0-1207 GCF_033338835.1 Vibrio sp. Vb0888 | reverse complement strand
ACAGAATATCAAAACTTCCAATAACGCAGTAAAAAAGGCAATTAAAATCGACTGTTGCCACAATGCCATGTTACGAATTAGCAAGAAATTCAGTGCCACCAAGTAGATGACAATGGACATCATCATGCCCCGAATTCCTAGCGTTGAACCAATGAGAATGTCCCACAATAAGCCCAACACTAACGCCGTGCCAACGTTCACTCGATGCGGCAATGCCAGCACCCAATAACACGTCACCAAAAATAGCCATGAAGGACGAAGTAGGTCCAATACTCCGGGCCAAGGAATGGTTTGCAGTACTAGCGCAACGAAGAAACTAACACCAATCACCATTCTGCTACGCAATACATTACTGGCCATTAGTTACCTCTTGTTCTTGCTCTAACCCGTCATTCGCGTTGGATTGCAGTACTTTGTGCTGACGATCTTCGTTTGGCCAGATCAACAGCAAGTATCGTAGACGATCAAACTCCACTACAGGTTCGGCTTTGATCGATGCAAACTCTTGACGAGTATCGTGATCCACATTCGTGACCGTCGCCACAGGGTAGCCTTCAGGGTAAATGCCTCCCAGACCGGATGTCACAAGTAAATCACCGACTTGAATATCTGTACTGGTTGGAATGTGTTCCAGTTGGATTTCATCCATTTCACCATTACCTGATGCAATTACTCGAATGTCATTACGAATGACCTGAACTGGAATGGCATTTTTTGCATCTGTCAGTAGCAATACGCGCGCATTGTGCGCCGCAACAAACGTAACCTGACCGACAATACCTTTTTCGTTAATAACGGGCTGACCAACGTACACACCGTCAATTTGGCCTTTATCAATCACCACTTGATGACGATAAGGTGAAGTATCCACCGCCATTACTTCGGTCACGACCTTCTTCTCATCACGAACAAAAGACGAGCCAAGCAACTTACGCAAGCGTTGGTTCTCTTCTTTATATTGGTCGAGCAAGATCAATTCGCTTTTTAGACGAAGCACTTCGCGCTTTAAGTTGCGATTGCCTTCTACTAATGCCTGACGAGTATTAAAACGTTCGAATACACCATCAAACATACTGCGAGGCATATTCGCTGCGTACTGAATTGGCGCAACCATACTGTTGAGTAGGTAGCGAACGTTGGAAAACGTATCTAGACGACTATCGGCCAGCATCAAGCTCGCCGACACGATGACAGCAAAAAACAGACG
>NZ_JAWOTL010000205.1:0-1212 GCF_033338835.1 Vibrio sp. Vb0888 | reverse complement strand
GTGCACACTAAATGATGATTTTGGTGCTGTCACGATAGGCAACATTGAAAAGTACATCACCGACAAAGCCTTTGAAATGGGCTGGAAACCTGACATGTCCAAAGTGGAGTGGACGGATAAAAAGGTGGCAATCATCGGCGCTGGCCCTGCTGGTTTGGCAGCAGCAGACATTTTAGTTCGCAACGGTGTAAAACCGGTGGTGTTTGACCGTTACCCAGAGATTGGTGGCCTACTTACCTTTGGTATTCCTTCTTTCAAATTGGAAAAAGGGGTCATGGAAAATCGTCGTCGGGTATTTACCGAAATGGGCGTTGAGTTCCGCATGAATGTGGAAGTCGGCCAAGATGTGCAGATGCAAGAACTGCTTGATGAATACGATGCGGTTTTCTTAGGTGTGGGCACATACAAATACATGCGCGCCGGTTTGGAAAATGAAGACGCGCCGGGCGTTTATGACGCCCTACCATTTTTGATTTCCAATACCTATAAGGTTATGGAGCTAGAACATAACCAACCGTTTATCGATATGGCTGGCAAAAAAGTCGTAGTGCTTGGTGGTGGTGATACCGCGATGGACTGCGTGCGAACTTCGATCCGTCAAGGCGCATCTAACGTGATTTGTGCCTACCGTCGTGATGAAGAAAACATGCCAGGCTCCCGTCGAGAAGTGAAAAATGCCAAAGAAGAGGGCGTGAAGTTCATGTTTAACCTTCAGCCTTTAGGTATTGAGGTTGATGCGTATGGCAAAGTTTCAGGCGTGAAAGTGGTCAAAACTGCTTTAGGCGAGCCTGATGACGCAGGTCGCCGTCGCCCAGAACCTGTAGAAGGAAGTGAACACGTACTGCCTGCCGATGCTGTCATCATGGCATTTGGTTTCCAACCTCATCAAATGAACTGGCTTACTCCGTTCAATGTAGAACTTGATCAATGGGGACGAATCAAAGCACCCAACAACCAAGAGTTTCAATATCAAACCAGCAATGAAAAGATCTTTGCTGGGGGAGACGCAGTTCGCGGTTCTGATTTAGTGGTAACCGCCATTGATGAAGGACGAAAAGCAGCAGAAGGCATTCTTGATTACTTAAACGTATAGCGTCGTACCAACACTCAAAAAGGATCCAAAGATTGGATCCTTTTTTCTTTTATTACATATAATTAAATTCCTCTGTTAAGGAATAGAACTCATGAAAAAAGCCGCTCTGATGCTCATCA
>NZ_JAWOTL010000204.1:0-1213 GCF_033338835.1 Vibrio sp. Vb0888 | reverse complement strand
CGCGATGTCGGAGCTAGGCTACATCTGTGAGTCTGCGCCGAAATTCCCATATGCATCCATTGAAATGACTCAGTTAAGAGCGCTTATGGAGAAGCAAAACCGAGATGAATTTACGCCGTTGTGGTGCGGACAAAATTCGTCGGGTTGCAAAGAAGTTTCGGCAGCAGAAATGACACTGTCATTAGTGGAAGGGATTGATTTGAGCTTATGTTCCTCAGACTGATTTGGCCTGAGGAACACATTTCAAGTGAAGGTTATTGAGGCGCTTTCATCGCTTCAGATTTGTCTGAAGTCATAACGAAATGCAGTTCACCACCGTCTTTCAAATCGCTGTGCGCGAAGCTGAAGTTGTCACTCAATTGTTTGCCATTGATGGTCACCGACTTCACGTAGACGCTCTCTTGGCTGTTGTTTTCTGAGGTGATGGTGAATTTACCGTCCGCGACTGGAATCACGGCTTTGTCGAACAGAGGACGACCGATGGTGTAGCTTGCTTCGCCCGGAGTGACTTGGTAGAAGCCCAATGCAGACATCACATACCACGCCGACATCTGACCGACGTCTTCGTTACCAATCAGACCTTCATGGGTTGGGTGGTAGAACTCGTTCATCGCTTGATCGACGATTTCTTGTGTCTTCCAAGGTTCTGCCGTCCAGTTGTATAGGTAAGGCACGTGATGATCTGGCTCGTTACCCATCACGAACTGACCGATGTAGCCCGACATATCGTGTGATTGGCTCGTATCGGCGTTGGAGTCCGCATTAAACAGCGCATTCAAGTTGGCTAAGAATGCTGCTTTGCCTTGTTCGGTTATGTCTTCAGGAAGAGAGAAGTCAGTGCGGTCGATGTGCTCGCCGCCCATCACGTTAGCCAGACCGTTCAAGTTGTGCGGAGCAAACCATGTCCATTGCCATGTGTTGCCTTCAGTAAAGTCTTCGCCTCGGTGTTCGGCGCGGTAAGGCCAGAACACGTCACTTTCGTTGAGTGCTTTGCGGTCTTTACAGCCGTTGTAGTCCATACCGTCTGGGATAGACAGCGCCATGTTCTCGTCCAAACATTCGGCTTTCAGGTTGTTTGCCCAAACCTTGCTGCCGCTGTTCATGTAAGCCGGACGCATAAAGCCCGTCGCACCCAATGCGTTGCCTTTGGTGTCTTGCAGTTTGCCGTATTGTTCTGGGTTGTAATCGAAGTAGTTCTTGAACGATTCAGAGC
>NZ_JAWOTL010000203.1:0-1217 GCF_033338835.1 Vibrio sp. Vb0888 | reverse complement strand
GAAGACCTGCACGAATAATATTCTCCAACGCTTTGCCCTCTGGTGCTGGCGCAGATAATTTGGCGATAGAGCGACGGTTAAGCAAAAGATCGAGAGCTTCCATGAGCGAGTCCTTATTGAATCTAACTGTTATTTTCTTTGCTGCTCACTTTAGCATAATCCTCTCACTCGAATAACAATCTGTTTTTTAGGGATTATCGTGATGATTCACACAAACCGAGAGTGGCAGAAACAAAAAAGCTGCGCATCACACGCAGCTTTTGAGTCATATAAAGCTTGATGTTATAGCTTCACAGCAAGTTTTACGCCTTGGCGAATTGCGCGCACTGCATCCAACTCACCGGCATGATCAGCACCACCGATGATATGCAGTTTTTCACCAAGTTCAGACCACTTGTCTTCAAAAGGACGTACTGATTCCTGTCCCGCACAAATAACAACTTTATCAGCCTCTAAAAGTTGCTCCTTACCATCTACATGAATGTGTAAACCGTTGTCATCAATTTTGTCATAAGACACGCCACCAAGCAGATGCACTCCGCGTTTTTCTAATGTGCGTTTATGGATCCACCCTGTCGTTTTACCCGGCCCTTTACCAACACGACCTTTGCGACGTTGAAGCACCCACACTTCTTTGTCACTCACCGCGTCTGTGTAAGGATACAATCCACCTGGTTGCGACATTTCTTTATCAATGCCCCATTCATGCAGCCAATCATCCAACGTTTGCCCTGCTGGCTCGGTAATCATTGTTGCAACATCAAGACCAATACCACCAGCACCAACAATGGCGACTTTTTCACCGACAGGCGTTTTGTCACGAATCAGCGTTTGGTAATCCACCACTTTTTCTGCATTATCAATACCTTCGATATTGACCTTACGAGGTTCAACACCAGAAGCCATCACAACCTCATCGTACTCTGTCAGCAAATCGTAGTTCGCTTCCGTAGACAAATGCAGATTTACACCCGTTTCATCAATTCGATTAGCAAAGTATCGAATCGTTTCTCTGAATTCCTCTTTACCCGGGATTTGCATCGCTAAGCGGAATTGCCCACCAATCCGGTCGTTCTTTTCAAACAGATCAACTTTATGACCACGTTCAGCTAAAGTCGTCGCACAAGCTAAACCAGCAGGGCCTGCGCCTACAACGGCAATATGTTTCTTCTTGAACGTTGGTTCAACCACAATTTCTGTTTCGTAACAGGCAAGTG
>NZ_JAWOTL010000202.1:0-1217 GCF_033338835.1 Vibrio sp. Vb0888 | reverse complement strand
AAAATATCATAGGAGTCATTCTCACGGTTGAGGAGGGCGGTCTTGATGACGAGTTAATTGAAGCTGTTCAACTTGGTCAACGTCGTCCTAAAGGGCATTTGACGCCAATCACCATCATCAATCAACTTGGTTTGGTAAAGGTAGGCAGGCTTATTACTTCACGAGTGATGCGAATTGCGGTGCATCCTGATCTACAAGGTTTGGGCGTTGGCAAGCGCATGCTAACACTACTCGAGGAAAGTGTTGGTGCCCATGTGGATTATCTATCGACAAGTTTTGGTGCGACGGATGAGTTGATTCAGTTTTGGCAACAAGCTGGCTATCAATCTATTCGTTTAGGAACTATGCGCGATGCCGCCAGTGGTTGTTATTCATTGTTGATGGTTCGCCAACTTGCGAATAAATCACAAACTTGGATTGATGACGCACAAGCATTGTTTCATGAGTTTTTGTCTGCGAGCCTTTCCCTTGTTTATCCTAAGTTAGAGCCGAGTCTGGCTAGAAGCTTGTTGCGTCAACAGATTCAACATCAAACCTTACATCCGACTAAGCGAGTATTGCTTCAAAGCTATGCGAAGGGTGGTGCAAGCTATGAATCGATTTTTGTGTGGTTACAACAGTGGCTGCGTCAATATGGTTTAGCGCCTGTTTCTGATTTGATGATAAGTAAAGTGTTCTTAAACCATGATTGGGGCATTTGTGCCAAACAATTTGGATTATCGGGAAGAAAGCAAGTTGAGCAACAGTTAAGAAGTGAGTTAGAAAAGTTGTTGAGTCAATTTACAGTGTAAACGCAACGCCTTATGGATTTACACTGTAAATAGAGACGAGCTGAGAGGAGTGACTTTACACTGTAAATTCACTCCTTTTTTGTTTTTGATGAATGATAAAAAGCAAACTCATGACCGACTAAGTTCAATGTTGAGCTGTAAACAAAATCGCCAATAAAAGGGAAGGAGTGGCGTCGCCACTTCTATTGTATTGAAGCGCTATAACTACAAGCTACAACTTTCTCATGCTGTAGAGTGGAGCATGAAGTGAAACGAGAGTGGAATGATTTACGCGGATGAATCACCATGCCTAATACTTTATTTACTCAATAATACCAAGGCTTCGACCTTTAGTGACCTGAGCCCTATTCTTCGAAGTGCGAGGTTTGTTCAGAAAATGTTTTTGGTTAGACTGAAAGTGTTGATGGGAAGCAAAGTGGTAAGGGT
>NZ_JAWOTL010000201.1:0-1219 GCF_033338835.1 Vibrio sp. Vb0888 | reverse complement strand
CGAAAAGACCAAACAGCTCAATTATTGAGATAACTTCCAAACTAAATGGCAATAATGAAGGTCCACCAATGAGTAAAATACCTGCAAATATTCATTTTTTACTTCTCATTACACATCCTTGTTAATGATTTAAGCTAACGCCCTGTTAAGGGGTGAGCAACGCTAACCACCTAACCTAACTAACTGCACCGTAAACACTTTTACCAAATTTAACACCAAACCGCCAAGCGTTGGGAATCCCTCTTGAACAGTTTGTTAGTTGCCAAGCCTAAGGCTGTGACTTGAAGTTTACTTGAACTTTGCCAGCATCCATATTTCGTATTTTGTGAGACTTAAATCAGGCGCAGTTTCAAAGCGCCTGTCACTGAAACCACTTGGAACACGCAACGCCGTAGAAAACGAACTGACAACACCAAAAAGACCTTTTGGAGAAACAATGCCACAAAGCTGACTTTCAACAAGTAAATCGGCTTCTGAAACGGCAAACCAAAACCACACTAATAAACATCGAACGCGATTTCAGCAAACTTACACCTAAACACAGAATCAGGAAAAACAGCACAGACTATTATAGCCCTAAATGCTCCGCTTTAGCTGCGCTTTTCGCCTTGGCAACTAACGCTGCGTTAAGGGGTGCAGGCACGCAACGCAAAGGTTTCAGCATGGCACCTTAAACACAAAACTCGACGCAAACTAAAAATGCCACGCGTGCCAAATCCCTCTTAAACGCTTTGTTAAGTGCAATTTTCACCCACTTCAGCTGAGCAAGTGATATCGATTGTAGGGCTCAACATAAGACAAACATGACAATGCTTTTCCACCGCTTCTTGAGCTGCTCGCAAAATGTCAGACTCCTTAAAACCACTGCCATTTACTGTAAAGTGTAAGTTTGCCGATTTATATAAACGAGGTTCTGATTCCGTTAGGGCAAAAGTAACCGTATTTTCTAGACCTTGAACTTCAAAACCTTGATCTTGTAGTAACAAGACGACATCCGTAGCACTACATGAACCTAAAGCCGACAATAGAACTTCCGTTGGACAAGGGGCTTTCTCACTTGTAGCGTCAACATTAAACGTAAAACCGCCTTCAGTTGACACTTTAAAGCGACAATCACCATCCCATTTTATATTAATGCTCATACTTCCCTACTTTTTTGATGTGACTCTCGCTGATTGCACTTAACGCCCTGCTAAGGGGTGAGCAACGCAATACCGAT
>NZ_JAWOTL010000200.1:0-1220 GCF_033338835.1 Vibrio sp. Vb0888 | reverse complement strand
GGTGATGAGTACCTGATCAATCACGTCGAAGAAATGGCATTACCCGACCATCAAAACATCGTTATTATCAATGACAACTTTGGTGCCCTCGCTTGCTGGTTTTCTGAAAAACATCATGTCACTTTTATGAGCGATTCTTTCGTCTCTCACAAAGGTGCTCAAAAAAATCTTGAAGACAATCAATGTAATAAAGTGGCATTTCTGACCACAATGGACAGTATTCCTGCGAATACAGATCTTGTGTTAGTCCAGCTACCTAAAAGTAATCGTCATCTTGTTTGGATTTTGAGCCAACTTCGCAAGATGCTTCCAACCGCTTGCCCTGTTATTGCTGTAAACAAAGCCAAAGAAATCCATACGTCTACATTAAAATTGTTCGAAAAATACCTTGGAGAGACTAAAACGTCACTGGCGTGGAAAAAGCATCGACTGGTCTTTTCTCAGGCCAATGCAGAACCAAGAATTGAAGTAGATCCAATCACGGCTTGGGATGTCGAAGGTGAACACATTCAGCTTAAAAACCTGCCAAATGTCTATTCAGGAGAAAGCTTAGATTTAGGTGCGCGTTTTATGCTGCAACATATTCCTCAAGACGCCTCAATCAACCACATTATCGATTTGGGATGCGGTAACGGCGTCTTATCGGTAAAAGCAGGTCAACTCAATCCAAATGTAAGACTGACTTGCGTTGATGAAAGCTTCATGGCGCTTGAATCTGCCAAGCAGAACTTATTGGATAACTTGGGCGAAGGTCGCGACATTCAGTGCGTAGCCAATAACTGTTTGGATGGATTCAAACCTGACAGTTGCGATTTAATCATGTGTAACCCACCGTTCCACCAGCAACAAGCCATTACCGATCATATCGCATGGCAAATGTTCTGTGATGCAAAACAAATTTTGAACCAAAATGGCAAGTTACTCGTCATAGGAAACCGTCACCTCGGCTACGATGCCAAGTTGAAACGTCTGTTTGGCGATAAGAATGTGAAACTCATCGCTTCTAACAATAAGTTCGTGATTTTACAGGCAACAAAAAATCCTGCTAAATTAAGCGCAAAACAATAGAGCTCTCCGAGCAAAATGTTTACAAGGAACAATAAAATGAAAAAACTGTTACTCGCGGCTTCGGTTGCATTGCTTGCTGCATGTTCAGCGCCACAACAACCGCAACTGAACCTAATGCCTGAAAGCACCTTGAGCACCAATCCTATTGTACA
>NZ_JAWOTL010000199.1:0-1220 GCF_033338835.1 Vibrio sp. Vb0888 | reverse complement strand
TAATGGGCAAGGCGGAAACCCTCCGATCGCAAGCCCTCTGAATGACCAACAATTTAATTCACTCCAACAAACTGTCTCTGAGTTGTCTTCACAGCAACTTGCTTGGGTCAGTGGGTACTTTTGGGGTTTAGCTCAACATCAACCAAGTGCGGCGGCAACACCAATCGCCCAAGCAGCTGCCGCAGTATCAGCAAAGCCTGCCGGTAAGTTGACCATCATTTTTGCTTCTCAAACCGGTAACGCAAAAGGTGTTGCTGAAGCGTTGGAACAAGAAGCAAAAGCAGAAGGAATTGCAGTAGAGTTGTTTGATGCAAGCGACTACAAAGGCAAAAACTTAGCCAAAGAAACGCACGTCATCATTGTTGCTTCTACCAACGGTGAAGGTGAAGCGCCAGACAATGCCATTGAGCTGCACGAGTTCTTACAATCTAAGAAAGCGCCTAAGCTATCAAACCTTCAATATGGTGTGATTGCATTGGGTGATTCTAGTTATGAGTTCTTCTGCCAAACTGGTAAAGACTTTGACACGTACTTAGCAAAACTGGGCGCGACGTCTTTTATTGACCGTATTGACTGCGATGTTGATTACGAAGCGGCAGCGGAAGAATGGCGCAAGAATGCGCTAGGTAAAGTTAAAGAGACACTATCTTCTGGCAATGAAGCGGAAATTGTTCAACTTCCTGTAGGACAAGCGGCAGCTTCACATTCTCAGTACAACAAACAAAATCCATACACAGCGACGTTACTCACCAGCCAAAAGATCACGGGTCGAGACTCGGGTAAAGATGTTCGCCATATTGAAATCGATCTAGATGGTTCGGGTCTGACATACCAACCAGGTGATGCTTTGGGTGTGTGGTACGAAAACAGCTCTGAGCTTGCCAATCAAATTCTAGGCAAAGTTGGTTTGTCTGGTGTTGAAACAGTTGACGTTGATGGCGAAAGCTTATCTATTCACAGTGCTTTAGTGAGTAAGTTCGAGATCACGACATCTAACCCACAGCTAGTGACTAAGTTTGCCGAGTTATCTGGCAGCAAGAAACTACAAAAGCTGGTGGAAGATAAAGATAAGCTTCGTGAGTACTCAGCCAACACTCAAATTGTTGATGTATTCGCAGAGAAGAAAACCAAACTGACCGCGGGTGAGTTGGTTGGTTTGTTGCGCCGTTTGACGCCTCGTCTTTACTCTATTGCTTCTAGCCAAGCTGAAGTGGATGAAG
>NZ_JAWOTL010000198.1:0-1222 GCF_033338835.1 Vibrio sp. Vb0888 | reverse complement strand
GAGCCATTACGCGACTTGATGGTTCTGGCGTTTCGGTATCCGCAGGGCGTTGAGATTTGAGGTGAGTGACATATATGGCAATGTGACCAAGGACTGGGTGAACGACTTGCGCATAAATCGGCTTGCGACTGAAATCGGGTGCTTCATTTACCCCAAATGGCGTGAGTGAGTTTGAATCGAACTCTACGCGTTTTACATCCTCAATAGGAAAGCGAGACGCAATCGCGACGACGGGGCGAGAATAAATATACTCGTCTTCTATTTTTGGGGTATCGACCGTTGCGAAATACGGAAAGCCAAGTGACAAAAAGTACGCTCGGGTTTCTTCGATACTGAACACCTCTTGCAGACCGATAATGTCCGGTTCGAGCTTTTCTAATTGGTTTTGCGTCCAAGCAAGTTTGTCTCGCCACTGCTCTTGGGAATAAATATTCTCGAAGTCGTAGTAGGCGTTCGGCGGTGCGACAAAATTAAACAAGTTAGCCGTAACAAAGGTAATTCTGCTTGGTTGAGACAAAGTATTCGCTCTTTTTAACAATAACCTGGAGAGTATATACCTTCGGATTATGGAATTGCAGCCTCGTTTGAAGTTGGCATGGACGTAACAGCTTGCGAATGGTCAGTTAAATAGGTCAAGACGTGCTCAAAAGCCACAAAGAACCTACGATAGAGCATTGGCTGAGGTTTCTATTTTGGGGCATTGCGTTTAAACTTCAGAGCATCAAATATGAAGAGTAAATAACATGACCCAAGATTACGACCACGAAGAGTATTTAGAAGGCGACGAGATTGAAATCGAAGCGATCGGCATTGATGTTGATGCGCATCCTATCGAACTGTATAAGCTTTTTAAAATCGCAAACTTGGTCAGTGGTGGTGGCGAAGCAAAACATATCATCGAAGAAGGTTATGTTGCGGTGAATGGCGAGCTAGAAACACGTAAACGCCGCAAAATGTACGATGGTGACTTTTTTGAGTTTAACCAAGAATACTATGTGGTGGTTTGTGACGCGCCAGTGACAGAACCAGAAACGGCAGAACAAAAAGCGGAAAAGAAAGCGAAGAAAGAAGCGCAATCTACTCGTAAAGAGAAGTCTCGCCAAAGCAAGCCGCCTAAAGCGAAAGGCACAGGACCTAAATCAACGGGTCGTAAAGCGGCACATAAAGAGCGCAAAGCACAAACAGAAGCGCTGTCTCAATCTGCTAAGAAAGGCAAGAAAGA
>NZ_JAWOTL010000197.1:0-1223 GCF_033338835.1 Vibrio sp. Vb0888 | reverse complement strand
CCAAGTGCTCGCCGTAAGGTGGAAAAAGGGACTCGAAAAATACCACTCTGTATTTTTCACCCATCAAGACAGTGGCATTCATTCCTTGGCCGATCTGCGCGGCAAAACGCTCATTTTCGAGAGTCGTAACTCCACCAGCAGCTTTTACTTACCTGCCATTACATTGCTCAACCAAGGCGAAAAATTAGAATACCTTCGCTCTATAGATGATCACCCAACGAAAGGCCGTATCGGCTATTTGTTTTTGGATGAACATTTGGAACAATCCAACGAAATCAACCTATCCGTTTGGGTGTATAAACAGCGCGTTGCCGCAGGGGCGTTCAGTAATTTCAACTGGAACAACCCAAAAGATTTGCCAGAAAACATGAAGGAAAAACTGACCATTTTCCATAACTCGGTGGAGATCCCGCGTGATTTGGTTTTAGCGTCGCCTACTTTGAGCCAATCGACCAAAAATGAAATTACATCGATTTTATTGAAAATGGATGCCGCACCAGAAGGTTTGCATGCCTTGGATGTATTCCAAAATACCAAGCGCATATCAGCACTCACGCCAGATATGGCAACGTCTCTCGACACGGTTCGAAAGTCTGTTAACTTGCTACCAAAGGCAAACTGATGCTGAACAAACTTTCGCTAGAAACCAAATACATTTTCGCGACCATCTCCGTCGTTGTTTTGGTGGTTGTGGTCAACCTTGTACTTTACATGCATGGCTACGACACATACTCAAACAATCTCGCGCAGCAGATTACGCAAAATTCTCAAGATAAGACGGAATCCTACGTCAAACAAAAAGGATTAGTGTACGCGGAGTTGTTGTCTAAGCAGCTGTTTGATCCGCTTTACAACGATAACATCAGCCAAGTCTATGGACAGATTACGGCAACCTTAAGCCAACCGGACGTATCAAAAATCCATGTTGTAGATAACGATGGACTTGTATTCCACGACGGTACACCTCAGCTTGCCATGTTTGCTCAGCCCCACTACCGCTCAGACTTTATTCTTAAGGCAATTGAACAAGAACGTGTCCAAGTCGCTCTATCTAGAGAACAACTGGAAATTGCCGCGCCTATTCACCAATCAGATGTGACGCTTGGAGCCGTATATTTGGAGCTCAACCTTGCCCATTTATTAGAAGAAAAAGAGCAAAACATTGCACAAGTTGCAGCGATAACGTCTAAAGATAAACACAACATGTTTATTTTGCTGCTGGC
>NZ_JAWOTL010000196.1:0-1224 GCF_033338835.1 Vibrio sp. Vb0888 | reverse complement strand
TTCTCGACATCAGTTTGATTTGCTTGCGCGAATGCTGAAACAGCAGCTAACAAAAGGACAGCTTTTTTCATGTGTAATTAACTTTATTATTTTGATTAAAACGAAGTGAAATATAAGAGGCTTTATCTGCATTTGGGATTTTTCATCGGCTACTTGAAAAAACACAAGTCACCGAAGCGTTAGTTAAGCAAATAAGTCGCACCTCTCATGCGTGCAGCATAACGAGTCAAAAAATAAAGGTTAAGTATCGAAATGTATGGTTTTGTCAGAAGAGGGGAAATAAAAAACACCTCCCTTAACCGGAATTTAAGGGAGGTGCTGAATGCCAAATCGAGGGTGGCATTGTTAATTGCTTAAGTGTTAATCGCTTAAGTTTTGCTTATGCAGCAACTTCTTGTTTTGCATCCGCTTTGTTTTTTAGGAATGCATAGGTAAAGCCTGTTACCGCCGTACCTGCAGCAATTGCTACCAAGTACATCAAGACTGGAGAAATTGCGTTAGGGATAAGCAGTACAAATAGACCGCCGTGAGGTGCCATCAGTTTCGCGCCGAATAGCATAGATAGAGCACCTGTTAGAGCGCCACCAGCCATACAAGATGGGATTACACGCATTGGGTCTTTCGCTGCGAATGGGATTGCACCTTCAGAGATAAAGCACAGACCTAGCACGAATGATGCTTTGCCCGCTTCACGCTCGTTTGGTTCAAACTTGTTCTTCGCAAGGAAAGTGGCCAGACCCATACCTAGCGCCGGCACCATACCTGCCGCCATGATTGCAGCCATTGGTGCGTAAGTTTGAGAAGCCAATAGACCTACACCGAATGCGTAAGCTGCTTTGTTTACCGGGCCACCCAAGTCGAAGCACATCATTGCGCCAAGGATAATACCAAGTAGAACGGCGCTGTCTGAACCCATGTTGTTTAGGAAGTCAGTCAGACCATTCATGATGCCAGAAACCGGACCACCAACGATGTAGATCATCACAAGGCCCGTAAATAGCGTCGCAACAAACGGGATGATCAGAATCGGTTTCAATGCTTCCATTGATTGAGGAATTTTTACTTTATCTGCTAAGAGCTTCGCTGCGTAACCTGCGATGAAACCAGCCGCGATACCACCAAGGAAACCAGCGCCAGTAGAGCTTGCCAACATACCACCAACAAGACCCGGAGCCAGACCCGGACGGTCAGCAATTGAGAAGGCAATGTAACCAGCAAGCACAG
>NZ_JAWOTL010000195.1:0-1225 GCF_033338835.1 Vibrio sp. Vb0888 | reverse complement strand
ATATCGCGAGATATTTGGCCGAGCAATTGGGCGAGCAAGTTGGCCAGCGAGTGGGGTATCGCGTTCGTGGCGAGACAAAGGTAAGTGCTTCTACTCAGTTAGAAATTGTGACTGAAGGAGTCATGACTCGCATGATCCAAAATGACCCTGAGCTAGATGGCGTCGATTTGCTGATTTTTGATGAGTTCCATGAGCGCAGTATTCATGCAGATACGGCTTTGGCGCTTAGCTTGGAAGTTCAAGAAGCATTGCGAGACGATCTTAAGCTGGTGGTGATGTCGGCAACGTTGGATCAAGAAGCGTTGCAATCCTTACTGCCGGAAGCTTGTTATATTGAATCAGAAGGGCGCAGCTTTGCTGTGGAAACTCGCTATGCTCCGCTTACTGCCAACGATCATCTTTCAACGGTAATGGCAAAAAATATAGAGAGTTTGATGAATAAAGAGTCAGGCTCTCTGCTTGCGTTTCTTCCCGGTGTGGCGGCCATCAAGCAAGTGCAAGAGCGTTTATCGCACTTACCGGACGATGTTGAAGTATGCCCGTTGTATGGTCAGTTGAGCTTTACTGAGCAACAGAAAGCCATCTCTCCTGCAGAAAAAGGTAAGCGCAAAGTCGTATTGGCAACCAACATTGCGGAAACCTCTCTGACAATTGAAGGTATTCGCCTTGTGGTGGATTCTGGTTTGGAGCGTGTTGCGCGTTTTGACTTGAAAAATGGCCTTACACGATTGGAGCAAACGCGTATTGCTCAATCGTCTGCCATCCAGCGAGCTGGTCGTGCTGGGCGGATTGAAGAGGGGATTTGCGTTCGCCTCTATTCAGAAAGCCAACTCAAGCAACAGCCACAAGTGCCACAACCTGAGATTTTGCATTCCGATCTTGCGAGCTTGGTAATGGAGCTGGCGTTTTGGGGGACGACCGATATTCATGAGCTAAAATGGCTCGATATTCCTTCTGCTGCCGCGCTGCAACAAGCTAAGCAGTTGTTGTTTTCATTAGGGCTTATTACCGAGCAAGGACAACTGACTGCGGAAGGAAAGCAGGCTCATGACTTGGGCGTAGAACCTCGCGCGGCAGCGATGTTAATTAAATCGCAATCCCACAGCGATAAGATGGTAAATGTCGCTTTGGCGGCGGTCGCCCTAATTGAAGAGCCAGAGCGTAATGTAACGAATATCGCACATAGCTTGCATCGTTGGTTGTCCGGTTCTCATCCGAAAAAATC
>NZ_JAWOTL010000194.1:0-1229 GCF_033338835.1 Vibrio sp. Vb0888 | reverse complement strand
AGCAACATTCAAGTGGCGATCGTCAATGGTATTGCTACGTTCACTCCAACCGCAGACTGGAACGGCTCAGAAGCGTTGACCTTTACGGCCACCGACCCAAGCGGTGAAAGCGTTAGCCAAACGGTGAACTTCACAGTGGCGCCTGTGGCGGACATCGTGGCAGATAAAGCGACGGTCGTGGAAGACACACCGACCATCATCAAGGTTTTAGGTAACGACACGTTCGAAGGCGACGACAAAGTGGTGTCGCTCGATACCAATAACGGTCCAGCCAACGGCACGGTCTCGGTCAACCCAGATGGCAGCGTCACTTACACGCCAAACGACAACTACCACGGTACAGACAGCTTTACCTACATCGTTACGTCTGGGGGCGTCAGTGAATCCACCACGGTGAACGTCGATGTCACACCAGTGAACGACGCGCCAGTGGCGACCAATGACAATGCCGTTACTGACGAAGACACGCCAGTGACGATTGATGTTCTGCCAAACGATACTGACATCGATGGTGATACGTTAAGCATTGATTCGGCGTCTGTGCCGAGTGACCAAGGTACAGTTGAAATTGTTGACGGCAAGTTGGTGTTCACACCGGCTGAGAACTTCCATGGTGACGCTGAAATCACTTACACCGTTAGCGATGGTGCACTGACTGACCAAGCAACGGTCAACGTCACCGTGAATGCGGTGAACGACACGCCTGTGGTTGAAAGCAACCTCGCAGACCAAACCTTGGCGGAAGACTTTACGCCATACAGCATCGATCTGAATACGGCCTTCAGTGATGTGGATAACGTGGATGGCGAGTTAACGTTTAGCGTTTCTGGCAACAGCAACGTGTTAGTTTCGATTGAAAATGGCATTGCGACCATTAGCCCAACCGCAGACTGGAACGGCTCAGAAACCCTAGCGTTTACGGCTACTGATCCAAGCGGCGAAAGCGTTAGCCAAACGGTGAACTTCACAGTAGCGCCTGTGGCGGACATCGTGGCAGACAAAGCGACGGTGGTGGAAGACACGCCAACCATCATCAAGGTCTTAGGTAACGACACGTTCGAAGGCGACGATAAAGTGGTGTCGCTCGATAGCAATCACGGTCCAGGCAACGGCACGGTCTCGGTCAACCCGGATGGCAGCGTCACTTACACGCCAAACGACAACTACCACGGTACAGACAGCTTCACGTACATCGTCACGTCGGGTGGGGTATCGGAATCCACCACGGT
>NZ_JAWOTL010000193.1:0-1231 GCF_033338835.1 Vibrio sp. Vb0888 | reverse complement strand
CTTGTCGTCCATTCTTATCACCAAGGATTCTTTTGGACGGATTCCATTCAGCGCGGGATCGATCAACAACTCGATGACCGTGAGATGGACATGCGCGTCTTATACTTGGATTCCAAGCGCAACCAGAGCGAGCAGTTTTTTACCCAGCTCGAATCACTCTATCGCACCAAGTTGAGCGATGAGCGTTTTGATGCCATTTTGGTGACGGACAACAATGCATTGGAATTGATGCAACACTTGGCGCCGCTGATCAAAGACACGCCAGTGATTTTCTGTGGCATCAACAATTACCGTCCTTCCTTTCATCAATCACTTAACGCAACCGGCGTGATTGAGAACGTCGATTTAGAAGCGAACTTAGCGCTGATCGAGCGTTTGCATCCAGACAACAAGCAGATTTACATCATCAGTGATCATTCGGTGACTGGTGCAATACTTCGCGACGAGATTGACGATTTTATCCAACAACATGACCGTTATCGCAACAAGATCACTCAACTTGTCCCTGACAATGTTGAAGCATTGAAGAAAAAAATCGCTCAACTCAATAAAGAAAATGTGGTGCTGTTTTGGACTTACTACCGCGACAAAGATGGCGTGGTCGGCAGCGAACGTGACTGGATTCAGATCAACAAGGCCTCCAACGCGCCATTGTTTATGGTGCACGATGTAGGATTGGGTCATGGTGCGGTGGGCGGCGTGATTCAAAGCGGTTATCGGCAAGGTGTTGAAGCGGCTAGATTACTTGAACAGGTGCTCGACCACCCACAAGAACCATTACCTCCGGTGGTGAATGGCGATTCTGAAATCAAGCTCGATTACCAAGCGGTTGTGCGCTGGGGGTTGGGCGCAGAGCAAGAATCCTCGGCGGTCTTTTTTAATAAGCCGATGGAATTTTCGGAGCGTTTCGCCAAAGAAATTCGCTTGTTTGGCAGTTTGTTCGTGTTGATGCTGGTGGCCATTTTGCTATTGAGCTACTACTTGCAACGTATTCGCCGCAGCGAGACGGCTGCTCGTGAAAGCCAGGCGATTCTAGAGTCCATTTTTGACCAAAGTATGCAGTACATGGGGATTTTGGATAAACATGGTTTGCTTAAATCTGGCAACGATCGTCTGCAATCTTTACTCTATCATCAGGAATTACGCTTAGATAAGCCACTTTGGCTACATCAAAACTGGAGTGAGCAAGCACGCCACGCGATCGCCGATTATTTTGACGCACCGCAGCAAC
>NZ_JAWOTL010000192.1:0-1231 GCF_033338835.1 Vibrio sp. Vb0888 | reverse complement strand
AAGTTCAACGATGATGGGCCAAAGGTAT
Source organism: Vibrio sp. Vb0888 (assembly GCF_033338835.1). Taxonomy (NCBI): domain Bacteria; kingdom Pseudomonadati; phylum Pseudomonadota; class Gammaproteobacteria; order Vibrionales; family Vibrionaceae; genus Vibrio; species Vibrio sp. Vb0888. Next base: position 1,203 of record NZ_JAWOTL010000192.1, on the reverse strand, counting down.
CAAAGTTCACAATCAAGGTTTGGCGCGTATCGATATCTTTGTGGTTCTTTAACATTTCGCGCACTGCGGTGATGATTTCTGGCACTTTGTCGGCATCATCATAACGCAAGCCCACCACTTCGTAGATTCGACGGTTTAGCATTCGGGAAGGGTTTTCAACCACGATGTTGCTAAACACGGAGTTCGGCACATAAAGTGGGCGTTTATCAAACGTGCGGATGCTGGTCATGCGCCAGCCAATGCGCTCAACGGTGCCTTCGATTTGACGATCTGGAGAGCGAATCCAATCGCCTACTTTGAATGGACGATCGAAGTAAATCATCAAACCACCGAAGAAGTTCGACAGCAAATCTTTTGCAGCAAGACCTACGATTAAGCCACCCACACCACCAAACGTCAGCAGACCAGACAGAGACAAGCCAAATGCCTGCATGATGGTTAATACGCCGATAGTGATGATGAATAATCGCCCGACTTTCGCGATGGCTTGAACGGTGGTTTCGTCTCGGTTTTTCTGTTCCAGAACGAAATCTTCGATATTGGTGATCAGCCGCATGACGGTCCATACGAAGACGCTGATAATAAGAATCAGCTTGAGCGTGCTCAGCCAATTGATCTTGTCATTCAGTTCGCTTTCTAAAATGATGCCGAGTGACACCGTAGCAGGCCAACACCAAATGAGTGTGCTCACTGGCGCTTTGAGCGCATCAAGCAACATGTTATCCCAATGAAAAGGGGTTTTCTCGACAAGAATTGCAAGACGGGAACGGATGACTCGCCAAGCGATCCATGCGATAAAACTGGCTAACGTGATAAAAAGAACACTTCCGCTCCAATCCTGACTATGCGCTTGTACATAGTTTTGTAAATCGGTAAACCACTGTGACATAAGTAACTTTTATTTCTGATGAACCATGGTGGGAAAGGTAGCAGATATTGAAGTATCACCCCAGTAATTTCCGGGATTTCATCCATTTATCACTATTATCTGATGAATTTTGAATCGAAAGCGGACGCGTGCAAGCCTTGCCATACCTTTGCTGAGCGCAAATATTCGAACGATCAATTATAAGTTCTCTGACTTATCGCTAACATTTATCTCAAGCAAGTGTGAGAGTGTATTGGCACTTGAATTATCGGAGGCAGATATGGAATTTACAGAGCTGGATAGAAATGCGCTCTACGACATCTGGATGTCACAAA
>NZ_JAWOTL010000191.1:0-1233 GCF_033338835.1 Vibrio sp. Vb0888 | reverse complement strand
ATTTATTGGAGTGCACAGTTTTTTTTCAGGAACATGGACTGCGTCATCTACGGTGATTGCACAAGCCGATGTAGAACTTGCGTGGATAGAACGCGATACGCCAGCCGTTGAAGAAGAAACTTACGGGCCATTAACCACACAGTTTATGCCCGTTATGGTGAATGAGTTGTCTCGCCGTCAGCGGCGCGCGATGCAAGAAGCGATAGCAAAAGAGAAGGCGCTGCAAAAGCTCCACACCGCAGAGCAAATGACAACACTCGGTCAGTTAGCCGCAGGTATCGCACACGAACTTAACAATGCGATTGGTGTGGTCAGCAGTAAATCGGAGCGTTTAGAGTCCGTCATCATGACGCTGCTTGAAGAAGTGCATCCAGAGGCGAGTCAGTTCTTTGATTTTGGTTTGATGCAAGGGCAAAAAGTATCGTCTAGTGAAGCGAGAAAGCGCGGTCGTCATTTCGAAAAATATTATGGGTTGCCTAAAGAGTTGGCGCGTGATTTAGCGCGAGCCGTGCCGAGTAACTACCTCTCGGAGCATTGGTTAAAAAGGCCAGAAGAGGCGATTCGTTACTGGCAAGTTGGGCGAGACCTGCATGACTTGCGTATCGCGTCTAAGCATACGGTGGGCATTGTTCGTTCCGTTAAGCAATTGGGCAGCACGGATATCCAACTTGATGAGGCCATCAACATTAACGATTCAATAAATCGGGCATTGGCGTTGCTGCAGAGTGATTTGAGGCGCGTTAGTGTGCGTTTCAGCCCTGCAGAACTGCCGGTTTTTATTGGATCGCAAACTGAGCTTGTTCAAATTTGGGTGAATATTTTAAAAAATGCGTGCGATGCGATGATTAACATTGAGTCGCCGGCCATTGAAATTCATACACGCGTGAGCAAAGGAAAGATTTTAGTCACGATCGCCAACAATGGCCCTGAAATTGATGAGGCCACACGCCGAAAAATATTTAGGCCGAACTTTACAACGAAGAAAGGCGGATTGTCTTTTGGGTTGGGGCTTGGGCTCTCGATCGTTAAACGTATTATTGCAGGTTACAACGGTTCCATTGTCGTAAAAAGTGACAGTGAAAAGACCATTTTTAGAATCAAATTACCGGTAGAGGGTGAACATGGAGAAGCTTAATGTAATTTGCGTTGATGACCAACGAGAGGTGTTAAGCGCGGTTCTACAAGATCTAGAACCGTTGAATAAATGGCTGAATATTGAGGATTGTGAGTCTG
>NZ_JAWOTL010000190.1:0-1236 GCF_033338835.1 Vibrio sp. Vb0888 | reverse complement strand
CAAGAGCTGATTCACCGCGAAGCAGGTGAGCAAGAAGTGGAAAAAGCCGTTCGTAATCATACGCCAAGTATTCGTAGTGATGGTCTAAGCAAAGTACGTCGTGGTATTACGTCACTTGAAGAAGTGATGCGAGTGACGAAGGAAGCGTAATGGCAGCATTTGAATACAAAGCGCTGGATGCAAAAGGCAAACAAAAAAAAGGCACGATTGAAGGGGATAACGCTCGTCAAGTGCGCCAACGACTGAAAGAACAAGGAATGATCCCTGTTGAGGTCGTGGAAGCCAAAGCAAAGGCGGCTAAGTCTTCAGGCTCAGTGGGCTTCAAACGTGGTATCAAAACGGCTGAACTGGCTCTGATCACGCGTCAATTATCCACACTTGTTCAATCAGGAATGCCTCTTGAAGAGTGTCTTCGAGCAGTTTCTGAACAAGCAGAAAAGCCTCGAATTCGCACCATGATCGCTGCAGTTCGCTCCAAAGTCACCGAAGGTTACCCATTGGCAGATAGCCTAGGTGATTATCCACACGTCTTTGACGAACTGTTTCGCTCTATGGTCGCCGCGGGTGAAAAATCTGGACACCTTGATACGGTTTTAGAGCGCTTGGCGGAGTACGTCGAAAACCGTCAGAAAATGCGTTCTAAGCTGTTGCAAGCGATGATCTACCCTGTCGTATTAGTGGTGTTTGCGGTGGCGATTGTCTCGTTCTTGTTGGCGACCGTGGTACCCAAAATCATCGAGCCGATCATTCAAATGGGGCAAGAGTTGCCACAGTCAACGCAATTTTTGCTGGCGGCTAGTGAGTTCGTCCAAGAGTGGGGGCTGATTATCTTTGTTGTGCTAGTAGTTTGTTTTTATGGCTTAAAACTGGCGTTGCAAAAACCAGATTTTCGCTTGTCTTGGGACAGAAAAATCATCAGCTTGCCGCTCGTCGGTAAGATTTCTAAAGGTCTCAATACCGCTCGTTTCGCTCGTACCTTGTCGATTTGTACTTCAAGTGCGATCCCAATTCTTGAAGGGATGCGAGTGGCGGTTGATGTGATGTCGAACCGTTACGTAAAGCAGCAAGTGTTGATTGCTGCAGACAACGTCCGTGAAGGGGCAAGCTTGCGTAAAGCTCTGGATCAAACCCGTCTATTCCCACCGATGATGCTGCATATGATCGCCAGTGGTGAGCAGAGTGGTGAGTTAGAAAGCATGTTGACGCGTGCGGCGGACAACCAAGACCAAAACTTTG
>NZ_JAWOTL010000189.1:0-1239 GCF_033338835.1 Vibrio sp. Vb0888 | reverse complement strand
GTTGACCATTGATGGATTGGTCGACAAACCAATGTCGCTGTCGATTGCCGATCTCAAAAAGAACTTCGATGTCGTAGAGCAACAACTGGTCGTTGAATGTGGCGGTAACGGCCGTGCTTTCTTTGATCCCAAAGCATCCGGTAATCAATGGACTTACGGCGCTGTGGCTTGCTCCAGTTGGACAGGCGTTCGCTTGGCCGACGTGCTCAAAGCCGCAGGCGTAAAAGACGGAGCCATTTACACCGCGCACTATGGTGCCGACAAGCATCTTTCAGGCAAAGAAGGCAAGTTGCCAATTTCTCGTGGCGTCCCCATTGCTAAAGCCATGGGCAGTGAAAATCTCATCGCCTTTGCCCAAAACGGCGAAGCACTTCACCCGATGAATGGTGCGCCATTGCGTTTAGTGGTTCCAGGTTGGCCAGGTTCTTGTTCGCAAAAATGGCTCACTCGCATTCAAATTCGCGATCAAATACACGATGGACCAAAGATGACAGGCACTTCCTATAGAGTCCCTAACCGACCTGTCGCCCCGGGAGAAAACGTGGCGAAAGAGGATTTCGAGATCATAGAGCGCATGCCAGTAAAATCACTCATCACATCTCCGCAAACCAACACAGAAGTCAATGGCAATGAAATCGCCATTCGCGGACATGCTTGGTCTGGCGACCGAAAAGTGATCAAAGTGCAGATTTCGATTGATTTTGGCGCAACATGGATGGATGCCGACCTCGCAGCTCCTGCTAACGACGGTGCTTGGCAAACGTTCAATGCTAAGGTGAGGTTCCCTCAAGCGGGTTACTACGAAGTGTGGGCGAAAGCGACTGACGATCAAGGCGTCAGCCAGCCTTTTGCCATCGCATGGAATCCGAAAGGTTACCTCAACAACACTTTCCACCGCATTGCATTGATTGTACGAAGCTAAAGAGTCTGTAGCAGAATGGTGAGAACTTAGGGGACATAACACGGTGAGAACAAAACAACCATCAGAGCGGGTACTCCCGCTCGCTTTCACCCTTTTGGCTTTGTTGAGTGACCCTGTACTTGCGAATAACGACGAGTTGATTGCAGCAGGCGAGCAGCAAGCCATGGTTTGTAAAGCCTGCCATCAATTTGAGCCGAATGGCGTAACGGTGGTTGGCCCGCCCTTATGGGGGCTAGCAGAACGCAATATCGCCAGTTTTGAGGGCTTCAATTACAGCGACGGAATTAGACAACATCAAGGAAAGTGGGACGCTGAAA
>NZ_JAWOTL010000188.1:0-1240 GCF_033338835.1 Vibrio sp. Vb0888 | reverse complement strand
TCGGCTCTCTTCATATCCAAGTCACCTGCTGTGCAGTTTAACTTGCCTAGCTCACTCGCTCAATATTTGCGCCAAGTGCAGCCAGTTTATTTTCAATTTTGTCATAACCGCGATCGATGTGATAAATACGATCTACGATGGTTTCGCCTTTCGCGATACAACCAGCAATCACCAAACTTGCCGAAGCACGTAGATCCGTAGCCATCACTTGTGCACCACTTAGAGATTCAACGTCACCACAAATAACCGTATTACCTTCAATCTCCGCTTTCGCCCCCATACGCATCAGCTCAGGCACGTGCATAAAGCGGTTTTCAAAGATAGTTTCAGTGATCACGCCGCCGCCTTTCGCCATCATGTTCAATAGCGTAAATTGCGCTTGCATGTCTGTCGGGAAACCAGGGTGAGGCGCAGTGCGAATACTTACTGCTTTTAACTCACGGTCTGTCATATCAACAGAGATCCAGTCTTCACCTGTCTCCACCAATGCGCCCGCTTCTTCTAGCTTCGCTAGAACCGCTTCAAGCAAGTGACCGTTGGTATTACGACAAACCACTTTACCGCCAGATACCGCTGCAGCTACTAGGAATGTCCCCGTTTCAATACGGTCTGCTACGACACTGTGCTTGCCGCCACCTAAGCGCTCAACACCTTCGATAGTGATGGTGTCTGTACCCGCGCCAGAGATTTTCGCGCCAAGTTTATTTAGGAAATCCGCCGTATCGACGATTTCAGGTTCGCGCGCTGCGTTATCTAACGTTGTGGTACCTTCAGCCAGAGCTGCTGCACACATGATGGTAATGGTCGCGCCAACGCTCACTTTGTCCATCACGATGTGCGCGCCTTTCAGACGACCATCAACTTCAGCTTTCACGTAACCATCTTCAAGTGTGATGGTTGCGCCTAGTTGTTCCAGGCCAGTAATGTGCAAGTCAACTGGACGTGCGCCGATAGCACAACCACCAGGTAGAGAAACTTGACCTTGACCAAAACGAGCCACAAGTGGGCCTAACGCCCAGATAGAAGCACGCATGGTTTTAACTAAATCATAAGGAGCGCAATATTCATTGATGCTGCTTGGATCGACGTGAACAGAACCGTTACGGCTTACTTTAGCGCCAAGGCGTTTTAGTAGCTCCATGGTTGTGTCGATATCGCGAAGATGTGGTACGTTTGCCACTTCTACTGGCTCTTCCGCCAAGATAGACGCAAATAAAATCGGCAGTGCTGCGTTTTTTGC
>NZ_JAWOTL010000187.1:0-1243 GCF_033338835.1 Vibrio sp. Vb0888 | reverse complement strand
TGGCGATGCGCTCATCACGCTCACATTCCCATTTGTCTACCGGATAGGTTTTGTTCCAAGCACTCATTAGCTGAGTTTACTGTTTGGATAGTTTGAATCCGTACTCCTTGCTCATGTACAAGTAAGTGCGAGCAATCGAGCCGCGAGCTCTGTCGGGTGGCATTACTTTGCGTTGCTTGAAGTTCACTTGCATGTCGCAGCGGCCATAGCTGACACCATCCATGCCGTTCCATTGGCTGAAGTTGAAGTTAGAACGGTCACCGTTCACCTCACCAACCGCTGGGGTCAGGTTGTGTAAATCCGCTTCCATGAGTTTAAAAGCCGTGTCGTTGCGCGAACAGTTTTTACGCCCACCGCTTTGCCAACACTGGAGCTGGTGGCCGAATTGCCAGGCAGGAACCACATGTTCCCATTCAATGCGAGCTGCGCGTTTTTCTTGTTTGCGAACTTGGTAACCGCAAGAGGCTAAGTCAGGAATGCCTTTTTTGCCTTGCCACTGGATATCACAACCGCAGTAAAAACTGCTTGGGTGGTCTTGATAGATTTTCACCGCTTCACGTTTGGCGGCAGAAAATGAGCTAGGAGGGGCAGAAAAAGCGGAACTAGAAAGAACAAAGAGAAACAGAGTAAACAAGTATTTCATGATTAAAGTCTTTAAAAAGTATGACTTTAATCATTCTACCACTCAGAGATTGGCTTTCGTAATGAGTCTGTTAATAATAAAAATAAACAAGTGATCGCCGCTGTTTCTCACCGGCGAGATTAAGAAAGTTGAACACCTGTAAAATTCAAAGGCTGGTGGCATTTTTGACAGGAGTAGGCTGCCTCTTTGCGCAGAACTTTATTATGTCGGCGAATCGAGAGCGGGTAGGTCATGCAGCCGCAACGATACTCAAACGTCTTACCTTGGACTGAGGTAACTTCAAAGCGGTGTGTGGTGTTGGCAGGAATACCAAATACGGATTCCATGACGCCCCGCCACTCTTTTCCGTGTGGTCGAACTCGGCCGTACACTTGGTAGGTGATTAAGTGGGCGACTTCATGAGGAATTACTTCTTCCAAAAACGCCTGTGGATTTTCTCTAAATAAAATAGGGTTGAGACGAATCTGATTTAATTGAAGGTAGGCTTTTCCCGCTGCTTTGCCGCGAACGTTGAATGTGATGCTTGGGGTAGGGAATGAGCGCTTAAATACTTGCTGTGCCAAAGAGATACAATCAGCCATGACTTGCTTGGCTTTATAA
>NZ_JAWOTL010000186.1:0-1245 GCF_033338835.1 Vibrio sp. Vb0888 | reverse complement strand
ACGGTTACGCTCACCACCAGATAGCTCGCCAATCACTTTCTGTTGGTCTGAGCCTTTGAAGTTGAAACGTGAACAGTACGCACGCGCAGGGATTTCAAAGTTGTTGATCTTGATGATGTCAGCGCCTTCAGAAATCTCTTGGAATACCGTGTTCTTATCGTTCATTGAATCACGGAACTGCTCAACAGATGCGAGTTTCACTGTGTCACCCATCTCAATGGTACCTGAGTCAGGTTGTTCAGTGCCGCTTAGCATCTTGAATAGCGTTGATTTACCCGCGCCGTTGGCACCGATGATACCCACGATCGCACCTTTAGGCATGTTGAACGATAGGTCATCAATCAGAACGCGACCGTCAAACGACTTAGTCAGGTTCTTCACTTCAATCACTTTGTCACCTAGACGCTCACCTGGTGGGATGAACAGCTCGTTGGTTTCGTTACGTTTTTGGTGCTCAGTGTTTTGTAGCTCTTCAAAGCGCGCCATACGTGCTTTAGATTTTGCTTGGCGACCTTTAGGGTTTTTACGTACCCATTCAAGTTCTTTCTCGATGGTCTTTTGGCGAGCACTTTCTTGTGATGCTTCTTGTTGTAGACGTGCATCTTTCTGCTCTAGCCAAGAGGTGTAGTTACCTTCCCATGGAATACCTTCACCACGGTCAAGTTCAAGAATCCAACCTGCTGCGTTGTCTAGGAAGTAACGGTCGTGGGTGATCGCCACAACAGTGCCAGAGTAATCCACTAGGAAGCGTTCTAGCCATGCAACCGACTCCGCATCCAAGTGGTTGGTTGGTTCGTCGAGTAGTAGCATGTCTGGTTTCGATAGAAGCAGACGACAAATTGCTACACGGCGACGTTCACCACCAGATAGGTGAGCGATTTTTTGGTCCCACTCAGGTAGACGAAGTGCATCTGCCGCACGCTCTAGCGTGTTTTCTAGATTGTGACCGTCTTTTGCTTGGATCAGAGCTTCTAGTTCACCTTGCTCTTTCGCTAGGGCATCAAAGTCTGCATCTGGTTCTGCGTATGCAGCGTACACAGCGTCAAGACGTTTCAGTGCGTCAGCAACGTCAGCAACTGCTTCTTCAACGACTTCACGAACGGTTTTCGATTCATCGAGTACTGGTTCTTGCGGTAGGTAGCCAACGTTTAGGCCCGGTTGTGGACGTGCTTCACCGTCGATATCCGTGTCGATACCTGCCATGATACGTAGCAGTGTGGATTTACCTGCACCGTTCAGACCTAA
>NZ_JAWOTL010000185.1:0-1247 GCF_033338835.1 Vibrio sp. Vb0888 | reverse complement strand
CACAATTCTCACCGAAAAGAGCCGATGCTTTCCCCGCACTCAAGACGATTTGCTCAACTGGCTCTGTACTTTATCCTGAGCAATTCGATTACGTTTACGAGCACTTAAAGGAAGACGTACATTTAGCGTCCATTGCTGGGGGCACAGATATTTGCGGATGCTTTGTATTAGGCAATCCGATATCACCAGTCTATCGAGGAGAATGTCAATCCGCAGGCTTAGGCGTTGATGTGCAAGTATTTAATCCACAAGGTCACAGTGTCGTAGGTGAACGAGGTGAGCTGGTTTGCGCCAATTCACTGCCTAATTTCCCTTCTGGGTTCTGGCGTGATTCAGGCGAGCGTTACCATCACGCTTACTGGGATAAGTTTGATAATGTTTGGCATCATGGCGACGATGTAGAAAAAAGTGAGGTTGGCGGTTTTGTTTTTTATGGCCGCAGTGACACCACTCTCAATCCAGGTGGCGTCAGAATTGGTACCGCAGAAATTTACCAACAGGTGAATGCTATTGATGGCATCGTCGACTCCATCGCGGTTGGGAAAGAAGTGGATCGAAATGAACAGATCTGGCTTTTTGTTCAATTAGAAAGCCAAGATGAGTTGGATGATGAGTTAATCGGCAGCATTAAAGCGCAGCTGAAATCGGCCTGTTCACCACGCCATGTGCCGAGTGCCATTTTCGCCATCAGCGATATTCCGAAAACGCGATCAGGCAAACTGGTAGAACTTGCCGTCAAGCAAGTAGTCAATGGTCGACAAGTTGAAAACTTAGGCGCAATTGCCAATCCAGAGATACTACAAGAGATTCAAACCGCGATATCAGCTTAGATTCCACCCACAAAAAAGCGAGCACCTTGGCTCGCTTTTTTTAATCTTTTTGGTAAGTTAACGGCGACCAACGCCCATTAATACCGACATGGTTTGTCCATCAGAGGTGATATCGAACACTTTTTTCGCTTCAACATCGACAAAACCAGCGTTGCTCAATGCATTCTCGGAACGGCTTAAGGTGAAACCGTCTTGCTCGGATTCTGCAACCCAATCAAAATGAACGAAGTAACCACCTTCATTTAGCAACGAATGAGCAATGTCTAACGATGATTCCACATCATCGACAAAAGCAAGGACAGAAGACGCAACCACAAGATCAAATTGTCCGCGGAAAGCAGGATGTTGCGCCACTAAACCTCGTGATAATGCATCTACGACTGGCTCAACGTTGAGTAACTCTTTTTTGTCGAGCTC
>NZ_JAWOTL010000184.1:0-1248 GCF_033338835.1 Vibrio sp. Vb0888 | reverse complement strand
GACCGAGTAATGATCGGTTGGAATCCGAAGAACTTCGAAAAAATGTACAGTGGCAGTTAATCGCCTATAGATGGATACTGACAAGAGCTTCTGAATTAAGAAGCTCTTTTTGTATCAGACGTAACGTTTCACAAAATCAATAAACGTCCGATCTGCGATAGATAAATACCCTTCTTTCCGCCAAGCTAGTGCCAAATCGAGCGTTACTGGTGGATAAAACGGAATGCCAACAACCCCCTTCTCGTTTTGAGTAACAAGCTCAAGCAGGGCCGTAATGGCAAACTCCTGCCTGACGATGCTCAATATCAGCGGCAGCAAGTTGGTTTCAAAGGAAGATTTCATGCTGAAACCGTGCTCTTCACTGACATGGTCTAAAAATTCTCGATGAAAATATCCGTGTTGGAACATCACCAATTCATGCTCGAAAAATTCATCAAACGTTATGGCTTCGCGCTGCGCTAGCTCATGCTCGGGAGCAACAACGGCCACCATTTGGCTGCTGAACAAATGGTCCGTTTCTAGATCTTCAGGTACATCGTCACAGCTGATCACGCCGATATCGAGTTGTCCATTGAGCAACATTCGACGAATAGATTGCGTGCCAGCCTCAACAAGCGTCAGTTTTAGATCGGGAAACTGACTCTTAAACGCCATCACGATGCGCGGGAAGAAGTAACTCCCCATCATAGAAGGCGTGCCAAGGCGCACTTCTCCTTTTGCTAAACCTTTTAGTTCATCAATCGCTAATTGCGCGTCGTGCAGTTGTTGAATCACTCGCTGCGCGTGAATGAGTAAGGTTTCCCCCTCTTTCGTTAGGCTGATTTTCTTATCTTCACGACGAAACAACGTCACGCCGAGTGACTGTTCGAATTTTTTTATCGAAATGCTTAACGCTGGTTGCGCGATATGAAGTGCCTTAGCTGCGTGGGTGATATTGCCATGCTCAGCAACAGCCAGAAAATGTTTCAGTTGTTTCGATTCCATAAGATCAAAAATATATCGTATCCATATTTTTAATATATTTTTTTAATCCATATCCAACTGATAGATTGATCACAATCTCCTTTATTGCTCCTATCAGGCAGGAAACATGGTCAGCTTTGGTACTCCGGAATACAAACGCATTACGCTATCTCTGGCGCTTGGTTCTTTTTTGGTTTTTTCTAACCTATACCTTTTACAACCTATGCTGCCGACCTTCGCAACGCTGTTTTCCATTTCAGAAACGCAGGTTAACTGGTTGTTTGC
>NZ_JAWOTL010000183.1:0-1251 GCF_033338835.1 Vibrio sp. Vb0888 | reverse complement strand
TCGGCCAATCCTATTTTCGATCATCTTGGTCATTTGATTGGCGTATTAGATATCACCAGCGAGCAAAAGAAACATGACTTCTCAACGCAGGTGCTGGTACAAAACATGGTGCAGCAGGTTGAAAATCAATTGCTTAACTTGATTCCACAAGGGCATATTCGTGTGGATTTGGCGTGTGAGAAAGGCTTACTGAACAGTGGGTGGCAAGGGATTATCATTGCCAATGAAGATGGACAGATCCTTGCGCATAACCAAGTTGCTTCTCAACTCCTCGCGCAACAAAACGTCATCGGGCAATCGCTCGACGACATTCTTTCTATCCAAAGTGCCGACCATCCTTTCGTGTTCAAAACAAAGCCGCTGACCGACAAAAAAGTGAAGTCTCGTTCCGTTACCGCTTCCAATGATCTGCATTATGGTGATTCCACTGTCGAGCATTGCTGGCAACAAGCCAATCGCGTTATCGATAAAGACATCAGTTTACTGATTCTCGGAGAAACTGGGGTCGGTAAAAATGAGTTTGTAAAAGCGCTACATAAAAACAGCCAGAGAAAAACGGGCCCTTTGGTTTCCGTCAACTGTGGCGCACTACCGAAAGATTTGGTTGAGTCCGAATTGTTTGGCTACGTAGCTGGTGCATTTACTGGCGCAAACAGCAAAGGCTATCAGGGTAAAATTCGTCAGGCTCATAAAGGGATTTTATTTCTGGATGAAATCGCCGACTTACCGTTAGACGCTCAAAGCCGATTACTTCATGTGCTTCAGGATAAGACCGTACTTCCCGTTGGTTCAAACCAAAGTGTTCAAGTCGATACGCAAATCATCGCGGCCACGCATAAGGATCTCGATAGCTTGGTTAGCGAAGGATTGTTCCGTCAAGATTTATACTATCGCCTCAATGGTTTGATCATCGAATTGCCTCGCTTTGAAGAGCGTGATGATAGGCAGCAACTGATCGAGAATATCCATCGACGTCATGCTGAATCTAAACAACAACTCTGTCCTCACCTACTTTCTCTAATGCTTTCTTACTCTTGGCCAGGAAACCTGCGAGAACTCGATAGTTTAATCAAAGTATCCGCGTTAATGGCGCAAGGTGAAGAAACGTTGGAGCTCGCTCACGTACCGACTCACCTGAGTAAGAAGCTCAGCCAAGCTCAAGACGTAACAACCGCTGCAGAGCCAACATTAAAACTGCGTGCAACCGTCGAAGACAAACTGCTTAAAACATATCAAGCAAATCAGGGCAAC
>NZ_JAWOTL010000182.1:0-1251 GCF_033338835.1 Vibrio sp. Vb0888 | reverse complement strand
CCGTTGAACTGAGGACTTTGAGTAATTTGCATGAGTCACCTTTGCTGTTGCGAATTTGAAGGCGTGATCCGGATATTTGCCCGCGATTCACCTTGATGACCCAATCATAAATTTCATTAATACCGCAGGCTTGTTATACCGCTTATAACCTATTTTCATGGCGCTTGTTGCTACTCTACTTTGGGCAGTTTGAGATAACCCGTATGCGGCGTTTTGGAAGTATTTCGCTATTCATTTCGTGCACAACCAAGGAATGCGACTACGCTTGCTTATGATGAAGGCGAATTTTCAACGCTAACGCGTGGGCGAAAAAATGACATGAGTACAACGTGTAAGTGGTCGTTTAAGGTTATCCGCCCTCATTGCCCTTTTTAGGGATCACAACCTAGTGAAATCAATCGAGGTAAATAATGAACAAAATCCATCTCTGTACTCTTGCCGTCTTAACTAGCTTATCTTTTTCCAGCCTCGCGAAAGATTGCGATGCCAACTTGCTCCCTTCTTGGAAAGACAGCGACAGCAAAACCGCCATTGTGAATTTTGTCGAGCAATCTACCGACAGTTCAAAGGCAACATTTATTCCCGTTTCTGACCGCATTGCCGTGTTCGACAACGACGGTACACTTTGGTCAGAAAAGCCGATTTATTTCCAAATTGCATTCGCGTTGGATCAAATCAAAGCCCTTGCGAAAACGCATCCAGAATGGAAAACGCAGGAACCTTTTAAATCCGTCATTGAAAACGACTTAGAGAAAGTCTTTGCTGGCGGCAAAGAATCGCTACTCCAAATTATGAAAGTCACCCACAGCGGCATGACCGTTGAAGAATATCAACAATCCGTCGAGCAATGGCTTGCGGCAGCGAAAGACAAGCGCTTTGGTAAAGCCTATAACGCTCTCACCTTTAAGCCGATGCGCGAAATGCTTACTTACCTGCAAGAGAACAACTTCAAAACCTACATTGTTTCGGGTGGTGGCGTGGACTTTATGCGCGTGTGGGCGCCAGAGGCTTACAACATTCCTGAAGAACAAATCATCGGCAGTGCGTTGAAATACGAATACAGCTTTAATGATGGTCAGCCTAAAGTGATGAAGTTGGGCGAACTGTTAACGCTCGATGATAAAGAAGTGAAAGTCGAAAACATCCAGTACATTATTGGTAAGAAACCAGTGCTCGCCGTTGGTAACTCGGACGGAGACCAAGCGATGATGCAGTGGGCGACAAGCCAACCAAATTCTATGGCGATGATTG
>NZ_JAWOTL010000181.1:0-1257 GCF_033338835.1 Vibrio sp. Vb0888 | reverse complement strand
CTCGGATCTTGATTGCGACGTCCAACTTCTTTGTTCACTACTGGGGATTGCTCATTGCCGCTATGGTCGGTGCATTCTTTGTGTTCAAAGCTTGGGTTGCGACAGCAGATGGGCGGGAGAAGTTTGATAAATTTCGCCTCCGCTTACCAATCGTCGGTGATATCGTAAATCGCGCTCAATTGTCGCGTTTTGCTCGAACATTCTCGTTGATGTTGAAATCAGGTGTGCCGCTCAACCAATCTTTGGCGCTTGCTGGTGAAGCATTGGGTAACCGCTTTTTAGAAAATCGAATTTTAGAGATGAAAGCAGCCATCGAAGCGGGTAGCACCATTTCTGTTACTGCCATCAACAGCAATATTTTTACGCCATTAGTTATTCAAATGATTGCAGTTGGTGAAGAAACGGGTCGTATTGATGAACTTTTGCTCGAAGTCTCAGATTTTTATGATCGAGAAGTGGATTATGACCTTAAAACACTGACGGCAAGAATAGAACCATTACTTTTGGTCATTGTCGCTGGGATGGTGATGGTGCTTGCATTGGGTATTTTCTTACCAATGTGGGGGATGCTGGACATCATCAAAGGCGGCTAATGCGTGGTTGAGAATCAAAGCCGAGCAACGCCCTTTATGTTTGGCTTAGTTGCGGTCATCATCGTGGTTGGAATGGCTATTAAATTGCAGCCAGTCACTGAAGAAGCACAAGCGACAGGTGCAAAACTCGCAAAGGTTTGGATGCTAGACAGTGTTCAGCGTTATCACCAAGCGTGGTTAGTGCAAGGTGAGCCCAATCGTATGGAAATGGATGGTTTTCAACTCACCATGACTGAAGGGGGATTGGTGTCGCCATTCACACAACAAGGCGTACTCGATTGCGGATATTGGTTAGCTGTTCATTACCCGCAACGTAAGATTATGGCTAGTGAGTTATTAGATATTAGCGGAACAATCAAAAGTAATCGTTATATCTGCAACTATACTTACGAAAGTGGCCAAACAATTGTAGTTATGTCTACCGCTAATCGACTGATAATAGACGTCGAAATGTCGGCGGAGTGAATTTTTTGACACTTAAGTACTATAAATGGGAATGAAAGTCGGTATAATGCAAACATTACCATAAGCCTAAGGTTGTAATAAAAGGTAAACCATAAAATGATTACCTTTGTTATCAAACCTTTTCGGAATAATGGCGATTCGTCATTCTGCTCAAGCGGTAGATACAGTATCCACTTCACGGTCAGTTTTAGTGAACGTT
>NZ_JAWOTL010000180.1:0-1257 GCF_033338835.1 Vibrio sp. Vb0888 | reverse complement strand
ACATCCTAGAAGAAGTTCTCAACAATACAGACAATTTGGCAAAACTAGCTGGTGAGCTAGATCTTGGCAAAAAAGCGCCATCAGAAAGTACTGAGGGAGCAGAATAATGACGACTCAAGTTGAAAAACAACTCGATCCTACGGTGGGTGAACAAACCACTTCATTTCTTGAACAGGCTATTGGTGCGACGAAACAAACAGAAGCATCGAGAGCAGAAGAGCTGATAAAGACACTGACTGAAGAAGCGATGAAGGGGACGGTTTCTTGGAATAAAAACCTAACCGTAACTTTCCGTGAAGCGATTAATTTGCTTGATAGACAGATTTCAGAGCAGCTTTCTGAAGTTATGCACCATCCTGAGCTACAAAAGTTAGAAGGCTCATGGCGTGGGCTGAATTACTTAGTCATGAATTCTGAGACAAGTTCTACGCTGAAAATTCGCATGATCAGCATCACGAAGAAAGAGCTTCATAAAGACTTAAGTAAAGCGGTTGAATTCGATCAAAGTCAAATCTTTAAAAAAGTGTACGAATCTGAATTTGGTAGCGCTGGTGGTGAACCGTATGGTGCTTTAATTGGTGACTACGAGTTTACAAACCATCCAGAAGATATTGAGTCTTTGCGTTTAATGTCGAATGTTGCTGCTTCGGGTTTCTCACCATTCTTGTCTGCTGCTTCTCCTGCGCTATTTGGTTTTGATGAGTGGACAGAACTATCTAAACCGCGCGATTTAGATAAAGTCTTTGAGTCGTTGGAATATGCGCAATGGCGCTCTTTCCGTGAAAGTGCAGATTCTCGTTTTGTAAGCTTAACGATGCCTAAAGTATTAGCCCGCCTACCATACGGCCAAGCTACGTCTCCTGTAGAAGCGTTTGGCTTTGAAGAGTTTGATGTGGATCCTGTGTCGGGTATCGCCGTTAATGCTGATCACAATGATTATTGTTGGATGAACTCATCGTACGTGCTTGGCGTCAAACTGACGGATGCATTTTCTAAGTATGGTTTCTGTACTGCTATTCGTGGCGCAGAGGGTGGTGGGCGAGTTGATAACCTACCAACACACTTCTTCATGAGTGATGATGGCGACCCTGATATGAAGTGCCCAACGGAAATTGGCATTACAGACCGCCGTGAAGCGGAATTGGGTAAACTGGGTTTCTTACCGTTGTGTCACTACAAAAATACAAACTATGCCGTGTTCTTTGGTGCTCAAACTTGTCAAAAACCAGCAAATCATGAATCTCCAGAAGTGGCAGC
>NZ_JAWOTL010000179.1:0-1261 GCF_033338835.1 Vibrio sp. Vb0888 | reverse complement strand
TCGTTAGAGGATTATCCGCAGCCACTTCAATACGTTGAGAAGCAGATTCAAGTTTTGCAGTCTGACGGCAAGTTCTACCTAGCCAACGAGCGCGTTAAACAGGTGGATGCACTTGCATTACTGCCTACACCTGCGGTAGGTGCGGAGCCCGTACGCGATACAAGCAGTATTTTGCCGCCTGAAGGTGTTCAATCTTTTGCTGATGTAAAAGCGATGCAAAGTGCTCAGCTTGGCGACAATGCCTTTTTGCAGTTGATGGCGTTTTACCATCTTGACAACTCACTGCAGTACCTATCGAGCTTGAGCTATGACTTATTTGAAGAGCCGCTTCGTTTTGATGGACGTGGTTTAGCGCTCGACAACTCTTCTTACTACACAGGTTCGCGTGCGCTGATGTTAGGCGTTGGCGGAGTATCTCCGGATGCTGCGGATGCAGATGTGATTTTGCACGAGCTAGGACACGGGATTCACTATCAAATTGTTCCCGATTGGGCGTATGGCCACACTGGTGCGATTGGAGAAGGTGTCGGTGATTACTGGGCGGGCAGCGCGAGCTACCGAACACAGTATTTAGATGCGGCTCGCCGTGGTCAGGAATTTGAGATTGATACCGTGTTCAACTGGGATGGCATGTTTGGCGTTCGCCGCGCAACACGCAGTCTCTGGAACCAACGTGCTCGCTACTTTGAAGGAGCGGAATACCGAGCGCATGAAAGTGTTGGTGGTGAATTGGGCGACGAGTTGTGGTCGACACCTTTATTCCAAGCCTTGAAAGCGTCCGTTGCTCGTTATGGAGATGGTTCGGATCGTGTTTTCCGTGACTTTGACTCGATTGTGCTTGAAGGCATGTACGGCGTGGGTCGTGGTGTGAAAATGCATGATTTGGCGGAGTCCACCGTGTTTGCCGCGACAATGCTTTTCCCTGAAAAAGAGTACGCACAAATTCTGAAAGATAGCTTCGCACAGCATAACTTACTCAAAGTTCCTTTTAACGCCCGATATCAATCTCGTTACATCAACGCTGGGGAAACGGTCGAGTTGACGCTTTCTCACACCGGCCGATCTGCAAGCGTAAAGGGCAATTGGTCACTGAACAACGACACATCGAAAGCGGTCGATGTGCAACTGGCAAACTCGGCCTCTTTCAGTGCCAACTTACCAACGGGGCTGACGTGTGGTACACCGTTTGAATCTAAAGTTTCGTTGGATTATCAGTTTGCTGAAGGGCTTAAGGCGCAATCTTGGCAAAACGTGACGGCGC
>NZ_JAWOTL010000178.1:0-1269 GCF_033338835.1 Vibrio sp. Vb0888 | reverse complement strand
ATAGTCGCAAACAACAGTCTCAACGTCGCCGATGATGGCGCTCTTGGTGACGGCTGTGAGGCTCAAGGAGAAGGCCTATTCTTGTGTCATAAAGACTTCACTGACGCTGCGATTAAGCCAATCTCCAACTCTACGTTGACGGTTAACATCGCCGACATGCCACTTTGTGCCAACCGTAGAGATGGCGAGCTCGCCGAATGCGTCACGTTTGAAGGCATCGATCTTATCAAATCGCCTTTCGTCATTGCCGCCAATAACGCATCTGGCTCGTTTGATGTGTCTGGTATCAACAAGCAACACAAACTGCCAGTGGGCGCGGACATTTCATCGTGTAACGATTGTCACAAAGAGCTGACTATCCATAAGCTCGGTGAGCATCCACATGCCGCCACCGACTTCCAACAATGTAAAAACTGCCATAACTCCGAACGTTCTGCGTTTTATCCTGGAATGGCGGCTGATCTGAAGTACCACGTGCACTCATTCCACGCCTTTGGCTCCGCTCATAGCGGTGAAGCGCCTTTCCCTGGCGCAGTCAACAACTGTGAGGCCTGCCATACCAATGCTCAATACAACTTACCTAGCCAACAAAATACGCGCCCTTCTCTTGCAAGTGGCAAGTACTTTAGTCCTGCATTAGTCGCCTGTGGCGCGTGTCACCTAGAGTCATCTTTAGCTAATGCTGACCCGGATACCGTGGCAGGAGATGCGCCTCTGAACCATATGCTGAATCACGGCGCGGTATTTGGAGCAGACACAGCAGCACAAGCCATGGGCTCCGAACAATGTGCGACTTGCCATGCCATTGGTCAGTCACAAGGGGTAGATAAGGTTCACAAGGTATACGACTACCGTTGAATTCGTCATTGAACACAATGCTTTGACAATTAAGGATAAGAAAAGGAAGAGCTATGAAAGCAATGTTTCTGCGGTGGTTGGTAGCTGGGATACTTGGGTTAGGCGTCATCTTCACCGTCAGTTCGGAAGATGTCGCCAAGCCAGAACCCGAAGCGGCGACGTTAACTCAAGAAGAAATTGAAACCATATTAGACACCAAGTTTTCCGAGGGAAAATATTCACGCCGCGGACCAGATGGCTGCCTTCGTTGCCATGACGATACATCAGACAAACCCGCTACGGGTATTTTCGACAACATTCATGGCAAGTCCGCAAACCTGCATGGGCCAATGAATGATAAACAGTGTGAAGCATGCCATGGCCCAGCTAACAATCACGAGCGCAATCCACGAAAAGGACAAGTTCGTGAAC
>NZ_JAWOTL010000177.1:0-1274 GCF_033338835.1 Vibrio sp. Vb0888 | reverse complement strand
TTCTGTGTGGCGAATTTTGATCAGCCACTAGAGATTGGTCAACGTCTGCACATTCTAGACAGCGCTGGTTACACGATGGTGAAACTAAACTGGTTCAATGGTCTACGTATGCCTTCTGTTTACTGTGAGCGTTCAAGCGGCGAGATTCAAAAACTGAATGAGTTTGACTACTCAGACTTCAAACGCTCACTGTCACAGTGGTCTGTGAAGTAATGTTTTTCTCATGCTTACAATGACAAAGAGCAGCTATTTATAGCTGCTCTTTTTCTATGAATAAAAGGCTAAATCGACTAGCTTTCAATAATCACTCTGGTGTCTTCGCTGAGCGCTTCTAACTCGTTCGCCACATCCTCGATTTCCAATTCGCTTGGCAGCTTGATAGCCATTTTGGCGCTGAACAAGCTAGAACTCACACCGCCACCCCCGGCAATAAATACGCGTTGGCAATCCATATCTAAAATAGAGATACCTTGTGCGTCCAGAACGTGAGTGATTTCATTGACGATACCTGCACGGTCATTGGAATCGAGACGAAGTTGGAAAATGGTATCTTCTTTGTGTGAGTGAGGCTCTGAATCCACAAATTTAACTACTAGAGTCTGGCAGGCTGAAAACGCTTCTTTCACCGTGTCCGCGTTTTCTTCAGGTAACTCAACTTTTATCACCCCAGCGACTTGGTCTTCAATAAAGTTCACTTTACTGATTAACCATTTGCCTCCGTTTTCATGAGTAACAGCAGCCAGTTGTTTGATAGTCGCCGGTGATGCTTGACCGACAAAGTTAACGATAAACACAGTGTTCATGATGTCCCCTCCTGGAATAAGGTTTGGACGCAGTGCGGTGGAACGCATCGCTTAAGTTATTGGAATAAGTCCTTTTCTTCAGTGTAGGTCCTAGGAAGGGGTTATGTTTGATAGAAGTCAATTTTTCACACTAATTCGCGAAGCAAATAATCAAAACAGTGCACTAGATACAAAAAGAGCAGCCGTTTGGCTGCTCTTCATTAATGTCGTTCAATATGGTTGGCTTAGAACGTTACTTTCAGCTCTACGCCGTAAAACTGACTGTCGTAGCTTGCACCTGCGTCCATGGCAAACTTCGCAACATCTTGATTGCCGAACCAAGGTGAGGAGTTGAATTTCAATTCAGCGCTGCCGCCCCATGCGTCAGTCACCCAGTGGTGGATATGACCAACAGGGTTTAGGAAGAAGAGAGAAACGTCGCCTGCAGTTTCTGAACCTAACACTTCGCCGCCATTTGCTACGATGTCTTGC
>NZ_JAWOTL010000176.1:0-1277 GCF_033338835.1 Vibrio sp. Vb0888 | reverse complement strand
GGCAGTACGCCAAGCAGTGTCGCGAGCGTCAAACCCATCAAGGCCATCGCGCCAAGAGGAAGTGGGGCGAGGATCAAGCTTAGTACGGTGGTGACGAAAATCGCCATCATTTGCCAAGCTTGATCGGTGAGTCCTTCCGGGGTTGGGATAAACCATAAGATGCAGCCTATCGCGACCAGTAGGAGCATTTTCATTTGGGAACTATTCATACATCCATCTCCAAGTTATTTTTCTTCATCATAGGGTTTGGAAATGGCAAAAAACTGAGAAAAATCAATTTCATCAACGACGTACTTGAGCTCTTTATCAATTTGCATGTCACGACAAAATCTGTTTGAAAAATAATTGAGAATAAACGCATTAAATTAATAAAAGTCATAAAAATCACCACTGAGATCCGCGTCAAAATTCATGGTGAGAGCCCCTAAGTCGAATAAGGAATTGCGGTAAGCTTAGGGCAAGTCATTTCTTGGAATCCTATCGTGCCGTTTGCTTCCTTTTCTTTTACTAAACAACTGGCCGTATTGCTCAGTGGTGTAATGCTATTGGGCATGTTGAGTTGGTGGAGTTACAGTGCTCATCAGTTGGACGACATCCTCACTCATCAAATCAGCCTGCGTGCTCAAGTTCAGTCGCAGCAGCTCTCGCAATTGTCCAGCCTTATTGCCGCTGTTGGGTCTGGTAGCGCAAGCAAAACGTCAGAAATCATCAATGCGGTTCAGGCGGTGAGTGATGCGGACTTTATCACTGTGAGTGATCGCGCAGGAATTCGGCTGGCACATCCTGTCGCTGAACGCGTTGGTCTGCCTGTATTGGGAGGTGACATTGAAAGAGCGCTGGAAAACGGTGAGTCCTACCTTTCTTATGGCGTGGGATCTTTAGGGCCATCGGTTCGTTACATATCTCCCATTTTTTCCAATGAAGGCGATGTGATTGGCATGATCAAAGTTGGCTATTTGATTGATACTTTAGATCTCTGGACAAGCGAACGGTTGTTGCCTTTGATATCGTTCGGAATCATTGCCGTCGGTATTTGTATTTGGTTGTCTTGGAAGTTTTCTCGCTATGTTCGAACTCAAATGCAAGAGTTAGAACCTTGGCAGCTTAAGCAGGCGTTAAAAACGCATCAAGGCGTGCTGCAAGCGACGTATGAAGGATTGGTCGCGATAAACTCCGAGGGAAGTTTGTACCTTATTAATGATTCCGCTCGCGCTATGCTCAACTATCATCAAGAGCTTGGCAACGTATTTACTGACGGGATAGATAACCCAGAAAGT
>NZ_JAWOTL010000175.1:0-1279 GCF_033338835.1 Vibrio sp. Vb0888 | reverse complement strand
CAGACGCCGCGGATGTCATCATCTGTATACGACTCATTAAGTCATTGCCCAATAAGCCTTGCTCGATGTTGCCTTTTAGCGTGCGTCCAATTTCTAGGCCGTAACCTCGGTCGATACCTTCTTGAGCCAGCAAGGTATTGAGCTCTGCAGCTTGGAGAATGAATTTGATCTCTTCAAAAGGCGCTTGAGTGGCAAACTCATAGATTTGTTTGATCGAAATATCCACACCTTCACACACAGAAGCGGTTGCAACGCGTTGCTGCGGTGGAGCATCAAAAATCACGTCGCCATTGCGCATGATCTGGATAATGTTGGTGTGACCGCCACTGATCGTGACCGAAACAACAGCGTCACCAGAAGTGAGCGTTACGCTGCAATAAATGAATTCTTGCGTATCCATGCGCGCTACAGTTACCCGCTCTTCATCTATCAATTGTTGCGCAGCAGCAACATCCTGCTTATTAATCCGAGCCAACACTTCCAGTTCTGCTGTTGGGTCACCGGCTAATGCACCAACTGAGGCGGCAATTTTGAGGCCTATCTTGCCCGTTCCGGGTACGAAAACACCCATCGAGTTTTTAAATAGGTTGTCTGAAACACGCACCTCTATCGCATCAATATCTGATGTGCCTAACTCTTTTCTAGCAACTGCTGCCGCGTACGCAGCAGCAATGGGTTCTGTACATCCTAATGCAGGTTTCACAACTTGCTTAATGATTTGGATATATTGTGTCCATTGCTGGTTCATGCTCTGTTCTCCGTATTACTTTTTATGAGCAATCGCTTCGACTTCAATTAACACGCCAAGAGGCAAATCTTTCACTGCAAAGCAACTGCGTGCCGGACAATCTTGTTGGAAAAACTCTGCGTAGACCTTGTTAAACTCGGCAAAGTCATTAATATTCGATAGGTAACACGTTGTTTTTAAAACAGTATCGACACTGCCACCACCAGCCTCTAAAACGTGCTTCAAGTTAGTAAGAGATTGATGACTTTGTGCACTGATGCCGCCTTCAACTACTTTTCCTGTTGCCTTATCAACGGGTAATTGACCAGATGTAAAAATCAAATCGCCATAGCTAGTGCCATGTGAATAAGGTCCGATAGCAGCAGGCGCGTGTTCAGATGAAATCAATTCTTTCATTTTTAAATCCTCACATAAATTTTATTTTTTATTAAGAAGCTTCTAATTTAACTTCCGTATTAGCGTTATTTTTTCAATTAAATATGAATCAAACAACTAGAACAGATCACAAAATTCGTTAAAAAATCCAATTTA
>NZ_JAWOTL010000174.1:0-1280 GCF_033338835.1 Vibrio sp. Vb0888 | reverse complement strand
GCGGATTCGCCGAGTAGACTCACCATGAAAATATCCACGACGCCGAGCAACGCAAAAAGCATGGATTGCAGTGAAACAGGGAGGCCAATCGCAATCAGCTTTTGCCAAAATGCTTTATCGATGTATTCGCGTGTTAAGAGCATCGCATTTCTCCTTAAAGATTGATGCGAGTAGTTTATCCCCATGATTTCGCGTTGTATTTTTCAAAGGCATCCAAAACTTTTGCAAAACTCTCAACTAACACCCGCAAATAAATTTTGTCATTGTAAAAACGCGATAACTCACAGTACGAGCCACCGACATGGAAGAAAAGCAAGAGCGCTACAGCATCTCAGAGAAAACCTATCAAGAGTTCATTGATCACACGCGAGTGCTTGCACTGGAAGAGCGAGGCATTGTGCAGTGTGGGATCGCGACTTGCCGTGACTTCTTTTCCGTTTATCGCAAGAACCAGAAGAAACACATGCTGCTTTATACTGTGCGTGGTAAAGGTTGGGTAGAAAGTGGGGCGTGCCGTTATGAGCTTGAACCCGGATCGCTGGTGGTCGTGCCTGCGGGGATTGAAAATGGGTTTGGAATGGAAGATGAAACGTGGCAAATCGCTTGGGTATTTCTTTCCCAACATAAAGAGTGGTCGATGGTTGGAGAAAACATCAGCTATCAACTAACACCTGCACCGGAAGTGATGTATTCATGTATTCAGACATTGCTTCGTAGCATAAATCTGTCCATTGATTACGGTAGTGCGGTTGGTGCTCACAGCGTAGCGCAACTGGAATTGATGCTGAATATGCCGTCTTCGGAATCTGTTTCTCGCAATCAGCTTAAACTTCGCCGCGTATTTGACCTCGTTCAGCGTCAATTACATAAAGACTGGAGCGTTGAGCAGTTAGCGGCACTCTATCCATGTTCGGAGCCCCATTTACATCGTTTAACGCAGCAACAATTTGGTCGAAGCCCGATGGCACATTTGATGCGCATGCGAATGGAGTATGCCGCGCGTTTACTTCGTTCAACAGAGTGGCCGATTCAACATATTGGTGAGATTGTCGGGTACCCAACCAGCGCAAACTTTAGTACGCGCTTCAAAGCGTGGTCGAGCATGACGCCAAGAAAGTTCAGACAAAATGGAAGAATAGAGCGAGATCCTGAGAAGTGATTCGTACTTTTTGTGAACGATTGGGCGCACAGAACCTCTTGGCTCTCAGAATATTCTCCTCTAATTGATGAAATAAGTGAAAAATCATTTCGCCATTTTTAACGATAGTGTTAACGTGAAA
>NZ_JAWOTL010000173.1:0-1282 GCF_033338835.1 Vibrio sp. Vb0888 | reverse complement strand
GATATGGGTGGTCCATTCAACAAGGTCGCATTCCTATTCTCTGTGGGCATGATTGCGAGCGGTCAAACTCAATTTATGGGTGCGATGGCGTGTGCAATCCCTGTTGCTCCTCTAGGCATGGCACTGGCAACGGCGCTTGGTCGTAAGTTCGACCTGTTCGAAGAATCAGAAACCGAAGCGGGTAAAGCCGCAGGTGCAATGGGTCTGGTGGGTATCTCTGAAGGTGCGATTCCGTTCGCAGCGCAAGATCCAATGTCAGTGATTCCTGCAAACGTACTTGGCTCAATGGTGGCGGCAGTAATGGCGTTCTCATTCGGCATCACCAACAGCGTTGCTCACGGCGGTCCAGTTGTCGCTCTACTTGGCGCGATGAACCATCCAGTCCTTGCTCTGATTTGTATGGCAGCTGGCGCAACGGTTACCGCAGTAACGTGTGTAACGTTGAAGAAAGTACGTAAAGCAAAAATGATGCAAGCAGCCGCTTAATCCCCCCTCCCCCAAATAGCTCCTATGGCTTGGGCAATGTCGCCCAAGCCATGATTTTCTCTCATGGTGACACTCTATGTCTGATTTAACGATGTCCGATACACAAACGATTCAAACTCAAGCTGCGCATCCGACGTTTTTCCTGATGAACAACGTGATTCAAAACTACGCTTGGGGCAGTACTACTTCTGTTAACCAACTGTTTGGCATTGAAAACCCAACGGGCGAACCACAAGCAGAAGTATGGATGGGCGCGCATCCAAACGGTTGCTCAATGGTGACGGTAAACGGCGAGGAGACCAAACTCTCTTCACTGATTGCTCAAGACATGAATGCTTTTCTGAGTGAAGAAGTCGCAAACCGTTTTGGTGAACTTCCGTACCTGTTTAAAGTGCTTGCCGCTGAGAAAGCGCTGTCGATTCAGGTGCACCCAAACAAGCAACAAGCAGAACTAGGTTTTGCACTGGAAGAAAAACAAGGCATTCCCCTAACCGCAGCAAACCGTAACTACAAAGATCCAAACCACAAACCAGAATTGGTTTACGCGCTAACCGAATACCAAGCGATGAATGGCTTCCGCCCAACAAGTGAAATCATCAGCTTCTTTTCTGAGCTGGCGATTCCTGAGCTGCAAGGCTTGGTGGATGACCTTATCGACAATCAAACTTCAAAAGGATTGGCGAGCTTCTTCTACGGTCTATTGTCACTGGAAGGCGAACAGAAAGAGATGGCGTTGACGGTGCTATTGGCACAAGCTCGCATCACCGACTTACCTCTGTTCAACCTGATCTTGGAG
>NZ_JAWOTL010000172.1:0-1283 GCF_033338835.1 Vibrio sp. Vb0888 | reverse complement strand
CTTCCTAGCGGTGTCCATTCTTGCCTATCATCCTGACGGGCGAACTCTATCCTAGAGCTTAACTACATCCTTGCTGATAACTCATCCTAAGCTACCAAATCTTCATCCTGAAGATACCTAGTCCATTAGGCTTTTTTCCTGTTCCCGCCAACATCCTGTCGACACAATCAGTATTGATGTTTTGCTGATTACTCTCAATCAGCTAGGTAAAAAAACTTTGGCAGCGAATATTATGAAAAATACTATAAGTTTTAATTTTCAATTGGTTATATGCATTTTTTGATTTTGTCTTAGTCAAAGATGGTCGTTTTGCTTACATCGCTTGTGAGAGATCTCGCACAAGGTGTCGAGCAAATGTCCGAATTGGCGTCGTTTTTATCCTGTTTAAGAATTTGCTCAAGATCACAACTCGATTTGTAACCATAAAATTTGGCGATGGTGTTAGGTAGGATTTCCATTTCTCTGATAGCGAATTTTGCCCATTCATCGCGTGTCTTGTGCAAGATTTGGCGTAGCTTGATAGTGAAGTGGCTCATAAAAGCTTCCTTAGTTAGCTTGTCTTTACAAGGCAAGAATAAGGAGAGGGGCAACACCAAGTTGATAGTATGCCGTTTAATATCAATACTATTTCGGCGTGATGAAGATTATGCCGGCAATACTGATATTATTTGAGCGTGAAACAATACTATCTTGTGGAGTAGCCAATGGCGCACATCGAAAAAGTACCGCAGAGACCAGGTTTTTCTTGGCGCTATCGTCGCATTGATGAGGTAGAGAAAGAGTACGACCTCCATTTTCACGATGATGTGTTTGAGTTGGTCATCCATCGACACTTCACTGGCAGTTTGCATATTGGTCATCACGAATTAGAAGTGACTCACAACCAAATGCTATTGATCGCGCCTGGTGTGCCTCATTCAATTCACTCCACATTGGTCGAAAGCAAGTGCGAGACTCATGTGATTTGGTTTAAGCGTGAGTGGATTGCCAATTTGATGTTCTATTGCGCAGAGCTTAGAAAGCTTGACCCGCTTTTAAAGGCGGCCAATAAAGGTGTGGTGTTTTCTGAACGGACAGCTCAGCACGTTGTGGATCTTCTGCATGAGCTCATGACGTTTCCTGCAATGGAGCAACTATCGAGATTTCTCCATGTTTTGTCTCTGATTGCTCACGATGAAGGAGCAAAAACACTGATGACTCACTCATACTTATCGATGAGTGAACACGAGCTACAGGAAAGAGAGCGCGTGGCAAGTGTTAACGCGTATCTCGAACAACACTTT
>NZ_JAWOTL010000171.1:0-1288 GCF_033338835.1 Vibrio sp. Vb0888 | reverse complement strand
AACGGCTTTGTTGGTTGGGGTCTCTATTCCAGGCTCTTTCTTAACGGGGTTGTTAGTCCTCTCGGTTTTTGGTCTTACCGTAAACATCGTGGTGCTGTTTGCCTTAATCATGGCGGTCGGCATGCTGGTGGATGGTGCAATCGTCGTCACTGAGTTTGCCGATCGGAGAATGCAAGAAGGCACGCCGCGTAAAGAGGCATACCGAGACGCAGCCAAACGCATGGCATGGCCGATCACCGCCTCTACCGCGACTACGTTGGCGGCATTTGCTCCGCTTCTTTTTTGGCCGGATATTACCGGTGAGTTTATGAAGTACTTACCGTTAACGCTAATCGCGACGTTAGCGGCGTCATTGGTGATGGCTTTGCTATTTGTGCCTGTTATTGGCGGCATTATTGGTAAACCTCAGGTTATCAATCCTAAAGCCCAACAAGAAATGGTGGAGCTACACAACGGAAACTTTGAGAAAGCGACAGGAATTACCAAGCTTTATTACAAAACTTTGTTTGTGGCGATTCAACATCCTTGGAAAGTGCTGCTGAGCGCGGTATTGCTGGCGGGTGGTGTTGGATTTACTTACAGTAAAGCGGGGTTAGGAGCTGAGTTTTTCCCTGAAGTCGACCCGCCATTTTTCACCGTAAAAGTACGCTCTTACGGGGATCTTTCCATTAATGAGAAAGATATCGTAATGAAAGAAATTGAAAAGGTCATGCTGGGTCATGATGAGTTTGAAAGTGTCTACACTCGCACTGGATCGAGCGATAATGGTGACGAAATCGGTCAGATTCAAATAACTCCTGTGGATTGGCAATATCGTCGTAAAGTCAAAACGATCATTGAAGAGCTAAAAGCTACCACTGACCAATTTTATGGCGTTGAGTTAGAGTACAAATTCCCGGATGCCGGCCCTCCGGTTGAACATGATTTGGTGATTGAAGTTTCTTCTCGAAGCAGGAGTATAGGCGAGCTAGATGACGCCGCGAAGCTCGTTAGGCTTTGGGCAGATAGCAACCCAGCACTGACTAATTTGAGTGATACCACCAATAAAGAGGGGATTGACTGGCAAATTGACATTCGACGCGACGACGCTTCTCGTTTTGCTGCCGATGCAACTTTGGTGGGAAATACAGTTCAATTTGTTACGAATGGTCTGAAAATAGGGGACTATTTACCTGACGATGCGGATGAAGAAGTCGATATTTTGGTGCGCTACCCACAAGAGAAGCGAGATATTGGTCGATTCGATCAGCTAAGAGTGAAAACCGCTGCAGGTTTAGTGCCTATAACC
>NZ_JAWOTL010000170.1:0-1291 GCF_033338835.1 Vibrio sp. Vb0888 | reverse complement strand
TTGGACGCTGGTGTAGCGGTTCTGGTCAAGCAACTGATGCCAGAAATCAAAGTCATCGCCGTCGAACCTGAAGACTCGTCTTGTCTGAAAGCGGCGCTTGATGCTGGTGAGCCAGTGGTACTCGACCAAGTCAGCATGTTTGCTGATGGTGTGGCGGTAAAACGCATCGGTGAAGAAACGTTCCGCTTGTGTCAGAAATACATTGATGGTCATGTGGCGGTTTCAAGCGATGAAATCTGCGCTGCCATAAAAGACATTTTTGAGGATACTCGAGCGATTGCTGAACCATCCGGGGCGCTTGCGCTTGCTGGCTTGAAGAAGTTTGTTGAGCAAAACCAACTGGAAAACAAAAACCTTGCCACGGTGCTGTCTGGCGCGAATACCAACTTTCATGGTTTACGCTATGTTTCAGAGCGTTGTGAATTAGGTGAGAAGCGTGAAGGTCTATTAGCCGTGACGATTCCAGAACGCCAAGGCGCTTTCTTTGAATTCTGTAATCTGATTGGCGGCCGCGCTGTCACCGAGTTTAACTACCGTTATAACGATGATGAACTGGCGAATATCTTTGTTGGTGTACGCCTGCAAGGCGGTCAGGAAGAGCTGGATAACATCATTCGCGATCTACGCGAAGGTGGCTACCCAGTCGTGGATTTGTCCGACGATGAAATGGCCAAACTGCACATTCGTTACATGATCGGTGGCAAGCCCTCGAAACAACTGAAAGAGCGTCTCTATAGCTTTGAATTTCCTGAGTATCCAGGCGCACTATTGAAGTTCTTAAGCACGCTTGGCACCCATTGGAACATCAGCCTATTCAACTACCGCAACCACGGCGCCGACTACGGACGTGTTCTGTGTGGTTTCGAGTTAGATGAAAGCGATTTAGCCCAATTTTCAGCGCATTTACGAGAACTTGGCTACCAATGTAAGGATGAAACCGATAATCCATCCTACAAGTTTTTCTTGTCTTAATTCGCCTTATCAACACCTCGCTACGGCGAGGTGTTTTGTTTCCAATTCACGGTTTGATTCGTCAAGTGGTAAGCTAATACTGAGATCGGACGTTTCTTTTGACTAACACTGCAACCAATCTTGATGCAACTGATTCGGTGATCCCAAATAATCCACCATCCATTGGATCAACTTATGATCGTCATCTTTACGCCATACCAAACAGCATCGGCTCAATGGCTTGTCATCTTGCAGCAGTTTCTCCACCAGCACACCTTCATGAATAAGTGGCATCGCAATATGACGCGGCATATACCCGACTCCAACGCCATTTTTTAAA
>NZ_JAWOTL010000169.1:0-1293 GCF_033338835.1 Vibrio sp. Vb0888 | reverse complement strand
ATGACCCGTCCTGATATGGGTTGACACTTTTTAACTAAAACGCTCGATGTACTTCATCGGGCGTTTTGTATTTTAAAGCCGTATGAGGCCTCATTTGATTATAGATATCTACGGACTCTGCTACCATCGTCCTTGCTTCTTTCAGATCTTTCGGTTTCTTCAGCAAGAGCTCCATTTTGAGTATCCCATTTACACGCTCAGCTAAAGCATTCTGATAACAGTCATACCCGTCAGTCATTGAGCAAGTCACTCTATGTTTCTTATGGATATCTTGATATTCCTTCGAACAGTATTGTGAGCCTCTATCTGAGTGGTGTATTAGCTTTTCTTCACTCTGCCGTTGCCTGAGAGCTGAGATAAATGCCCGCTTAACTGATTGAGTTTTCATGTTGTCATCCACATAAAAACCAACAATCTTCCTTGAATAAGCGTCTGTAACCAAGCTGAGATAACTCTCTCCATTTTGAGTTGGCAAGTAAGTAATATCAGCAACCCACAGTTGTTCTGGCTTCGTTGGTGTCAGCCCATCTTTCACTTTGTTTGGGTGACAGAAAAATCGATGACGGCTGTCAGTCGTTCGGTGATAGGCTCGTCTTGCTCTCACTAACAGCCGATGCTTTCTGAGAAGTTCAAAGAGCTTATCGCGACCTATTTGAATGCCCTTTGTTGCTGCTAAGAACTTCAGTTTACGCGTGCCAATGCGTGGCTGCTTCAGCCTGACTTCACGGACAAAGCCAATGACAGTATGCTCATGATGTTCACAACGAGATTGAGTTTGGCATTGCTTATAATAAGCTTGGCGAGAGATTTGTACTAACTGACAAAACTTCGTAACGCTCAAACCTACTATGGTTTTCTCTTGGACAACGCTTCTTTGTGCTTTTTTGTCACTCTAACACCATAGTCACGTTCCATAACGTTCACGACAGCTTCAAAGAAGTCGGCTTTGAGTTGAGCATCTTCGAGCTGCTTCTCAAGCTCTTTAATACGTTGCTCTGGTGTAGGAGGTGAATTGAACTCGGCCATAGAGTCTCCTTTGGACATAAAGTTAGGTGTCCCTTTAGACCAATCTAGTCGACCATGCTTACGAAGCCAAACCAAAACCGTAGAGCAACCTTGGATGCCATACTTCTCTTGGGCTTGTTTGTAAGTGAGGCTTCCTTTTTCAACCTCATCAACTACAGTGAGTTTAAAAGCGAGGGAGTAATCGCGCTGAGTTCTTTTAGTTGTTGATTTCATAACACTCTCCAATTTTGGGGGGTGGAAAGTGTCAACCTTATTTAGGACGGCACA
>NZ_JAWOTL010000168.1:0-1299 GCF_033338835.1 Vibrio sp. Vb0888 | reverse complement strand
CAGCCAGTACGTGAATGACGGTTACGAAGCTGTATTCAATGCTGAGCTTCCGCTTAAACTGTTCGCCATGTTAGACGTAATGCCGTTTGCAGAAATCACATCGGTAGTAGGTATCATTCTGGTGGTTGTGTTCTTTATCACGTCGTCGGACTCAGGTTCTCTTGTGATCGATACGATTGCAGCTGGTGGTAAAGTCGATGCGCCAACACCACAACGTGTTTTCTGGTGTACGTTTGAAGGCTTAGTCGCCATCGCACTGATGCTCGGTGGCGGGCTGGCAGCGGCTCAAGCGATGGCAGTAACTACAGGCTTACCATTTACCATCGTATTGCTTGTTGCGACAGTTTCTTTGATTAAAGGTCTAATGGATGAGCCTCGTCCAAGTACCAAGGCAGTCAAAAAAGATAAATAGCCACGACGACAAAACTAACCTTAAAACGGCATGCGAAAGTGTGCCGTTTTTTTATGTAAAAAACCTTAAGTCCTCTCTTTGAAACCCCGCTGCATTCTGACTCATGTTGAGTTGTTTCGTATTAAATGATGCTTTAATAAATTAGAGTTCAAACTATTTTAAATTTAGGTTAAATGTTGCTTTAGTGTGACTTGAGTCACATTATTCTAGATTAAAACGCCGATTATTTGATTTTTAACCGTAAAGAATGTCCATAATAAATACGAAATTTAATTAGACGTCAAAGGATATGTATTTCAAAATGATCACATCAGCACCTTGGGTGCTTTATCCAGAAATTGGAGAAGACCCAAGCAAAAAATGGATTTTTCGTGAACCTAAAATCTCTGATGGTGACGGCATTTACAGCTTAATTGCAGATTGTCCTCCGTTGGACATGAACTCTTCTTACTGCAATTTTCTACAGTCAACGCATTTCAGCAAAACCAGCATTTTGGTTGAGCACAAAGGCGACATCGCTGGCTTCATCTCGGGTTATCAGAAGCCTGACGAACAAGACGTATTATTCATTTGGCAAGTCGCTGTATCACCTCGATTCAGAGGTAACGGTTTAGCATTTCGTATGCTCAAGGAGCTTCTCGAAAGGGAAGCGCTGAGCGAGGTTAAATCGGTAGAAACGACCATCACGGAAGATAACCAAGCCTCTTGGGCGTTGTTCAAAAAGTTAGATTCGATGAACGGCAGTCATGGCCAAGTCAGCACTTTTTTGGATGAAAAAGCCCATTTTAAAGGCAAGCACGATACAGAGTTTTTGTATCGCATTCCTCTCAAATAATCCTCAAACAATAGGAATTAAAAACGGTCTCATCATGGATATTTTCAAAAAG
>NZ_JAWOTL010000167.1:0-1301 GCF_033338835.1 Vibrio sp. Vb0888 | reverse complement strand
TTTAGCCAAGTGCCAGCGGTCGATTTAGGGAAAATGGTAGTAAGCGAAATGCTTGCTCGAACAGATATTGATCCGAAATTAATTGAACAAGTGGTGTTTGGACAAGTGGTTCAAATGCCTGAAGCACCAAACATCGCACGAGAAATCGTATTGGGCACGGGGATGAACATCCATACCGACGCTTACAGCGTGACGCGTGCTTGTGCGACGAGCTTCCAAGCGGCGGTAAACGTAGCAGAGAGCATCATGGCGGGCACCATTGAAATTGGCATCGCTGGTGGTGCGGATTCATCTTCTGTACTTCCTATCGGTGTGTCCAAAAAACTTGCTGCTAACCTGTTGGCTCTAAGCAAAACCAAAACATTGGGTCAGAAGCTCAATATTCTCAAGAGTCTGAGTTTTAAAGATCTCATGCCTGTTCCGCCAGCCGTCGCGGAATACTCGACGGGTTTGTCGATGGGACAAACGGCAGAGCAAATGGCGAAGACGCACGGTATCTCACGCGCAGAACAAGATGCGCTAGCTCATCGCTCTCATACATTGGCATCCCAAGCTTGGAAAGAAGGCAAAATCCAAGGTGAGGTGATGACCGCTTTCCCTGAACCTTACAAAAAGTGGATTTCTGAAGACAACAACGTTCGTCACGACTCGACGTTAGAGGGCTATGCAAAGTTACGTCCTGCATTTGACCGCCAGTACGGCAGTGTTACCGCAGCAAACAGTACGCCGCTGACTGATGGCGGCGCGGCAGTGATGCTGATGCGCGAAGGTAAAGCGAAAGAGTTGGGCATGGAAATTCTTGGCTACATCCGTGGCTACGCATTCTCAGCGATTGGTGTGGAAAAAGACATGCTGATGGGACCGACTTACGCGACTGCGAAAGTGCTCGAAAACACAGGCTTGGAACTGTCGGATCTGACTCTGATCGATATGCATGAAGCGTTTGCTGCTCAAGCATTGGCAAACGTGAAAATGTTTGCCTCAGATAAGTTTGCTCAAGAAAACCTAGGTCGTTCGAAAGCGATCGGTGAAATCGACATGGATAAATTCAACGTGCTCGGTGGCTCAATTGCTTACGGTCACCCATTCGCGGCGACGGGTGCGCGTATGATGACGCAAACTCTACGTGAACTGAAACGTCGTGGTGGTGGTATTGCATTGAATACCGCTTGTGCTGCGGGTGGTCTTGGCGCTGCAATGATTCTGGAGGTTGAGTAATGAGCGAGCAAAAAGCATTTAGTCTTAACGTTGATGAGCAGAACATTGCATGGTTAGCGATCGACGTACCGAATGAAAAGATG
>NZ_JAWOTL010000166.1:0-1305 GCF_033338835.1 Vibrio sp. Vb0888 | reverse complement strand
CATCGGCTTTACCATCCAATGCAATCGCGTTTGCGGTTAACTTCTCTAGAATAAAGCTAAGGTGGCTTTTGTTTAGGTCAAATGAGAGGTCAGAGACCATATCAACTTTCATTGGTGATTGTGGCAAAGCATCACCTTCAAAGCTTGATTTCAGCGTAAGCTTATTCAACAACACTTTGCTAATCGCTTGGTCAACCGTAAGCTGCCCACCGCCTTGCATGTCCAGCTTCATACCAGCCGCACTGCCTTGAAGCGCGTAGCTAAGATTGTTTACTTTATCGAATTCAAACGTATCTAAGCCAATTTTTGCCGATTCAATAGTGTTGTTTGGATCAGTGTACGTCGCATCAACATTGATGTTCTTCAACGCATAACTTGCAAGACCTTTCGCCAGTTTAAAGTCAGCCTTACCTTCTGCTGTAAACTTCTGGTCATTCATTTCGCCTTTCACACCAAAGTCAGCTGTCGTCCAGCTGTCAAAAGCAAATTCGGAAAGGTTCAACGATACATCATACAGCTTGGTGTAATTGCCGGCTTGCTTGTCTTGAATTTCTAGTGAGCCATTAGAAACCGTAACACCAGCCAGGTTGATACTCCAATCTGAGCCTGCAGACTGCGATTCGCCACTTTGATCTGGTGCAGTATCATTCGGTTGCTCTGCTTGTTGAGTTTGCGCTTTCGTTAAAGCATCAATGTTCTTGCTGCCGTCTTTCTTCGTTTCAACGTAGAACTCCGCACCATCTAAAGTAATGTTACCGATTTCAAGTTGTTTGCTAAAAAGTGGTGTGACAGAAACATCAACACCGACAGTGTCGACTTTAAAAAGATTTGGCTGACTAAAACCTTGCGGGTTACGCAGTTCGGTTCTTCCCAATTCAAAACCAATTGATGGGAAGAATTGCCAACTGATATCCCCTTCAATCACTAATTCTAACCCTGTTTGTTTCTGAGCTTGCTCAACAATCAGTGGCTTAAATTGGTTTGGATTGACAAAAATAGTTAACGCTAAAATTGCAGCAACAAATACCACAACAGGTATCGCGAGAACTAAGAGCAGTTTCTTCATTTGTTTTTCCTTGCTCGTGTGTTTTTAAAATTATAAGCGCAGACTAGATTTACCGCCGAGAGTTCCACAAAAGCGTGAAAATCATCCGGTTTTGACATGCAACTGACTAATTTAAAAACAAAAAAAGAAGTGGCACCTAAAGTGCCACTTCTTATCATAAAAATAAAGCGATATAGCCGTCTAAAGACTTAAGCGTTCAAAAGTTTTGCAATGTTAGCTGGTAGTACATCGATCGCGAT
>NZ_JAWOTL010000165.1:0-1311 GCF_033338835.1 Vibrio sp. Vb0888 | reverse complement strand
TGCTGCGTTGAATCACTTCGTAGCCCATGTTTTCGAGCATACTTTGAGCAGAATCTAACTTAGTGATATTTGTTGCTCCACAACGGTCAGCTTCTGGCCCTTTTACAATCCACAGTTTGATGCCGGCAGGCTGAATTTCTCTGAGCACTAAACTCTTCCCCTGCTGCGTCAGCGTGCGTTGTGGGGTATCGTAAAACCAATCTGACTCTTGGTTGTTTTCGAACATGACTTCATGCTCAATCTGTCTGAGCGTGTTTAAAAATGCATCATGATTTTTTACTCGATACTTTAACTCGACTTCAAACTGCCCTTGGAAATGCGCGTCACTCACCACTCGCCTCTACTACATAAACGTCGAAAGGAGCCGAATACTACACTCAAAATCTTAATCGTGTTGTGGCAATACACTCAGCTTGCGCATTTAGTGCTTTCGAAACACCCAGATTGGGCCGATTAATAAGAACTGTAGGTCCTCAAAAAAGGATGGCTTTTTGCCCTCGATTTTGTGCCCAATGAACTGAAGAATCCACAAAGCGCCAAACAGCAGCATAGAAATGTGTAAGACGGGTAGCTCTAGAATCTCCAACGACCAAATCAAACCAATGCACGCTAACGTGTAACCGAGCATCATCATGAACACACTGAGAGATAAACGGAAGTAAAAGACCCAAACCGGAATGACAGCGAACCAAACCCAGTTGAGCTGAAAACCTAAGATTGAAAGTTGAGGAATGGACCAAATAAGCCCAACCACAGAAAGATAAATACCCGGTACGGCAACTTTGTGAATTTTTTGATTGATTGGGTTTTGATGGCTTTCACCGTAGGCTTCTAACCAGTCAGATAGTGCTCGCATATCACTTCCCTTTTTACGCAACTTCTTTTTATATAGCCCGAGCTCAAAAAAGGTGCGAGTTTTTCAGCGAGCAATTGATGGTTTTCGTTATTGCCTAAACGCTTTCCTGAAATGCTATTTGGCTTCAGTGTCCAAGCAATGTACGTTGCGCTTTGGGCAGTTTCGCTACAACCAAATCGTAGGAGCGCTCGCACAAGTCTTGAATGAGACCATCTTCGACATCACCATTGAAATACACTGTGACCCAATGGCGTTTGTTAAGGTGGTAGCCCGGAGTGATGTCGGTAAACTGGGACGTTAGCACTTCTCCATCTTCCGGTTTCACTTTAACACTGACGTATTCTCGGCCACCACGCTCCGCGATTATCGCGAACATCTTGCCTTTTACTTTGAACACAAGCGCGTCAGGGCCAAAGGGGAAGTCACTTTCGGCGCACATAAATGTCTCTAAATAC
>NZ_JAWOTL010000164.1:0-1313 GCF_033338835.1 Vibrio sp. Vb0888 | reverse complement strand
TGATCGTGTCGGGTGATGTACAACAAGAAGCAAAGCAGCGCTGCCTAGAGTTAGGGGCAATGGATTTTATCGCAAAGCCGTTGTCAGAAGAACAAGTCATCCCGCTGTACGAGCGTCTTGGGTTGCATTATGCACAGCGAACATCAATGGAGCTTAATTCTGCACAAAGCCAAGAAGAGCTTTCATCCCTTGCCAAGTTTCGTGAAATTGCCAACATTGCGCTAGGCAAAGGGGCGGCCATTATGGCTGATCACTTGCATGAGTTTATCCAGTTGCCAGTTCCGCATGTTGGGCCATTGTCCTATGGTGAATTGCATATGACGCTGGTGGACGTGATTGGGCGAGATAGCTCTGTAGCGGTTTCGCAGCGCTTTGTTGGCGGCGGTATACACGGAGAGGCGTTGGTTTGCCTACGTGGGAAAGATATCAATCAAATTGGTGAAAGGTTGGGGTATCTGCTCGACTTTACGCCTCATAATGAAATTATTTTAAATGTCTCTAACTTGCTGGTTTCGTCATTCCTAACCTCTTTAGGGAACCAACTTGATAAGCAGTTTTCACTTCGTCAGCCGGGCATCGTCGATACAATCACTCCTTACAATGAAGAACAAGGAGAATCAGGCGAACTCTTTACCATCGAATATACCTACATGGCGGAAGCGCTCGATTTTGAGTGTGAAGTATTATTTCTAATAGACAAACCATCAGTAGAAATTATTTATGAAATCATGGAGTTAATCTGATGTCCGATATCACGCTGGACATAGCAGACTTTCATTGGGTCACACAAATTTTAGATACCATGGATTCTGGGCTCATTGTTCTTGATCCAGAATATAACGTGTGTGTCTGGAACAGCTTTATGCAGTCTTACAGCGGTGTGCTGTCTCAAGATATTTTAGGTCAATGCTTGTTCGATCATTTCGACGAACTACCACGAACGTGGTTGGAAACGAAACTAAAGACCTCTGCTGATCTTGAGACTCGTTCCTTCTCCAGTTGGGAAAACCGACCATACCTTTTTAAATTCAACAATTTTTCACCGGTTTCCAACAGCTGTGACTTTATGTTTCAAGACATCGTTATCACGCCATTGCGTTCGCTTTCTGGCGAAGTAAGCCATATTTCGATTCAAGTGAACGATGTTTCCGAAACGGCGAGAAACCGAATCCATTTGCGAGAAACCAATCAGCATTTGTCTGAGATCAGCAGAAAGGATGGTTTAACAGGTTTGTTTAATCGAGCATTTTGGGAGCAATCATTAAAAGATGAGTTTGCGCACCTCAAAGTGATCGACGGACCATGTTCTCTGG
>NZ_JAWOTL010000163.1:0-1313 GCF_033338835.1 Vibrio sp. Vb0888 | reverse complement strand
CATCGGTTATCGATTTGCTAGCGAAGTTTGATCTGCGCCGTGGCGACCAAGGTCTGAAAGTCATCATGATGTGTGAACTGCCATCAAACGCAGTGCTTGCCGATGAGTTCTTGAAGTACTTCGACGGCTTCTCTATCGGTTCAAACGACATGACTCAGCTAACGCTTGGTCTTGACCGTGACTCTGGCGATGTGGCTCACCTATTTGATGAGCGTAACGCAGCGGTGAAAATCATGCTGAAAATGGCGATTGATGCTGCAACCAAAGCTGGCAAGTACGTAGGTATTTGTGGTCAAGGCCCATCAGATCATGAAGATTTGGCGGAATGGTTGATGGAGCAAGGCATTAGCTCTGTTTCACTCAACCCAGACACCGTTATCGACACTTGGTTACAGCTAGGTAAAGTTAGCAAGTAATTTGCCGAAAGGAAGCCACTTAACACAAGTGCTCCTAAACCAATGAGACAAAGCCCTCAAGCTGCGGTTTGAGGGCTTTTTTGTTGGGCTTCTATCACGCCCTTGTCAAGGGTACGTGAGT
Organism: Vibrio sp. Vb0888; assembly: GCF_033338835.1. Classification (NCBI taxonomy): domain Bacteria; kingdom Pseudomonadati; phylum Pseudomonadota; class Gammaproteobacteria; order Vibrionales; family Vibrionaceae; genus Vibrio; species Vibrio sp. Vb0888. The sequence goes on along the minus strand of NZ_JAWOTL010000163.1, from coordinate 776 downwards.
TCGTGACGTCAATCCCAACCTAGAATCATCGTCAATTTTCCCTATCCCAAATTTCACCTAAAATGAAATAAAACCGACCACGTTTAGGACGAGCTCTAATGAAAAAGCCGATCGTTATCTTAACCACACTTATGTTACTCACCTCTCCTGCTCATGCAGATTGGGACGAGATATCCAACAAAATGTCTGAGCTAGGCGAAGCGGTTTCGGATACTGCGCAAGATGTTTGGGACGACACTAAAGCCTTTTCAAAACAAGCGTGGCAAGATTTCACGAATTGGTCCGAAGAAGCAATCAATACGGCTGGCGAATGGACAGATGCCAGTATCGAAAAAAGCAAAGAATGGATAGATGCCGCAGACAAAAAAATTGATGAGTTGATGGAAGGCGACACGCCAGAAGAAGCGCGTCAAGCGATTGATTTGATGGCCGATAGCACCTTACTCAAACTCTTTAATGAAAAACCAGAAGCGAAAGCGATTTACGATAAAGCTTACGGCTACGCCGTTTTTGATTCTCGCAAGCTCTCTTTGCTTTTCCACACTAATTCAGGCTCTGGTGTGGCAGTAGATAAGACCACCGAAAAACGCACCTACATGAACATGTTTGGTATGGGGGTTGCGCTAGGGCTCGGCGGCAAGTTTTATCAGCAAGTGGTTTTGTTTGAAAGCAAGCAGGACTTCGATACGTTCGTCAACGAAGGCTGGGAAGCCACCAGCGAAGCTTCAGCAGTTGCAGGCGAAGATGCAGAAGAGTTCTCTGCACAGTTCAACAGC
>NZ_JAWOTL010000162.1:0-1315 GCF_033338835.1 Vibrio sp. Vb0888 | reverse complement strand
TATTCTTTGTTCACATTTTTTTGGCGCTTTGCCGCCATAATGACCTTACCCACTAGTTCAGAGTGAAGCGTATGGAAATGAAGAAGGCACACCTCTCATCACGCATTGTCCAATCAGGCCTCAGCTTAGGAGGGCTATTGCTGTGCGCCCAATTTTCAGCCCCGGTATTGGCCGATGACTTTCTTTGTCAGGCGACTCAAGCGAGCGACAAAGAACTGCCGATGCTAGAGAAAAGTTGCCCAATCGGTCAGGGTGTTTGGGGAAAGAAAGTGCCGCAAAGAGGCAATGATTTCTATTGGATTCAATGTGGCTTGCTGCCTAAACCAATGCCACTTGCCAAAGCCAAACCCATTTATAGCAAAATCACCACCGATGTTTGGATGAAGCCCGAAACAAAGGGCTATCGTTGTCTTATTGGGCCTTATACAGAATTTTCTAAAGCGTCTGCTGATTTGCGAGGAGTCAAAACCTTGTCGAACTATCGCGAGGCATTTATTCGTGTGGTTGGCAAAGGGAGTGACAACACCGTGAAGCAAACGCAGCCGTCATCAAAGCCGACTCCTGTCGCCAAACCAAACGTCGCCCCGAAGCCTGTTGCGCCAGTCGTGGCCAGTCGTCCAGATACCGAGGCGTTTAAAGCTTCTGCGACAAAAACAACAGCGCAGCCAGTTACGGCAAAAGAGCCGAAACCGAGCACGACAACAAAACCGGTAGCGAAAGCAAAACCAACACCGAGCGTAAAAGGCAATGGAGAGGTGGAAGTGCGCTTGCGAGCGTCTCTACATGGCAAAACGTATGTCGTGCCTTACCTGTTAGATAATCAGTTTTATATGGAATATGGTAAGCCGTGGAATCGACTCAACTACGAAAGCTCGCAACAGATTTGTCAGCAGTTGGGCATGTCGCTCGCCACGGCGACTGAATTTAAAGCGTTGCGAGATTCTGGTGTGATGGAGAAGAACAAATGGCCGCTGCAATTGCCATATTGGGGTAAAGATAAGAAAGGCTTGTTTGCCGATCGAGAACCAAATCAGTTAACCGGCACGTCGTTGTTGAATGTGATGTGTGTGAAGTAGCGGTTGTTCATCCTTAATGTATTCATACATTTTAGGACGAAACATGCTTGTCAAAACGAAGAAAGCCCCGCGATGCGGGGCTTTTTTGCGGTCTCAAATATTGTTGCTACTTGAGAGGTGTTTCTTTGTGACAGTTTGAGCAAATGTACACTTCTTTGATACCGACAAATCGTTCCCAGAAGGTTCGACGTCTTCTACGTAAATGCACACTGTCGCAACAAGGGTTGACGATGGTTGCT
>NZ_JAWOTL010000161.1:0-1316 GCF_033338835.1 Vibrio sp. Vb0888 | reverse complement strand
GAAATGCAGATGAAATAATTAAAAGTAATCGAAAAGCATTATTCGAGTTAGATCACATTTGTAACGGCTAAAATAAACAAAAAGCCCCGACTAAGCGGGGCTTATTCAGCAACTTAATGCATTATGCGTAACGACGGATCATCAAGTTCCAACTACGTTGTTGACGCTCAAACTCAGTTTTAAGTTGTTGATACTTCAATTTCGATACAGAGCACTCGTATTTCTTCACTACGTTCGCAGCTTTTTCACCGAGCAACTCTTTGCGTGCTTCGTAGTATTCCTGCATATGGTGAACCAATGCATCAAACTCTTGCTGAAGTTGATCGAGAACTGTTTGCGCATTGGGTTTGGACTCCAGTTTCTCTTTCGCTTTCTTCAACAACTGGGTTGCTCGCGCTTTTTCAATTCGGAAAGTTGATGTAGTGCGAAGCTTGGACGTCAGCCCCAACCAAGAACAAGACTTGATCAGCCATTTAGTTGGATCGTAGTGCCACCAATAAACACCATTGCGGTAGTCATTCTCAAAGATGTGGTGAAAATTGTGGTAACCCTCGCCAAAGGTAAAGAAGGCTAAGACACCGTTATCGCGGGCCGTATTTTTGTCCGTAAAAGTTTGCTTGCCCCAAACATGCGCCAAAGAGTTAATAAAGAAGGTTGTGTGATGGCTCAAGAACAGGCGAGCTGCGCCAACAACCAGCAGCATTCCCCAAACATCCCCATAGATAAGACCCAAAGCTACAGGGAAACCGATATTAGTCAGCAAAGCTAACGGCACGTAATACTTGTGTTGCCACATCACAATCCCATCGCGTTTTAGATCGCGGCAATTGGTGTACTCATTTTCTTTAGACTTATTGTAGTCGCGCAACATCCAGCCAATATGTGAATACCAAAAGCCACGTTTGGCGGAATAGGGATCTTTGTCATTGTTATCGACATGTTTGTGATGCACTCGGTGATCAGAAGACCAGTGTAATGCACTGTTTTGGAGAGAAAAAGCGCCGCCAATCGCGAAAATTGCACGTAATACAGGATGAGCTTCGTAAGTTTTATGGCTCCAAAGGCGATGATATCCCGCAGTAATCGACAGGTTAGTGAAACTGAATGCAAGGATACCCCAAATCAAGTGCTCCCAGCCCAGTCCATAATGATATGCGTACCAAGGCATTACAATAAACGTTAGAACAAAACTGGCTGAAAAAATCAATATATTCAACCAGATAAATGGTGGTTTGTTTTGATTCACGGAGGTATTCCTAACTTTGAGCTAACAACTGTTCGCTAGAATATCAGCGAACACGTGTAAGTCAAATTAA
>NZ_JAWOTL010000160.1:0-1320 GCF_033338835.1 Vibrio sp. Vb0888 | reverse complement strand
TACGACAGAAGCCCGCAAGGATCATCAGGTCGATGTTTTGCACATCTTTGTTTGCATCTAAATGCGCCAATAAACGACGAAATGTCGCTGCGTCTAACTTGTCTTGTTCTTCTTGAGTTAGATTTTTATATTTGAATTCAGCCACTTTACTTTCCTTCTCTCTTATTTGTTTGGCTTTCGTCACCATATCCAGTTAGTCCACTTTCATAAGTAGGAAGTATGCTTTAGCGCAACAATTCCCATTCGAAAATCACTACCTTTGAACAAAAACTGATATGATAAGCGCCATCTATCTTATTGATTAAATTAATATTAACACAAATCATTACAACGGTCTTTTACAAAGGTTATCGTCAAGTTATGAAAAACGCCATTCTATTATTGTCTGCCTTGACCATCAGTGTGCCGACTTTTGCTGCTCAAGAACAAACTCATCAATCTTATTTTTATCTAGGTACTGGTAACGTTGGTTTCGATACGCCGTATTTTGGATCAGACAGAGACAATGAGTGGTCCACACCGCATATCACTGTTGGCTGGGGCTATTATGTTAATCAATACCTTGCGTTTGAAGGTGTGCTTCGTTACTCCCAAAACGAGCTTAAGAACGACACGCTAAAAACAGATTTGGATTTGCACTATTACCAAGCAGGCATGTCAGCGGTATTGACCAGTGACAACTTAGGCGACACACCACTCTCTTTGTTTGGCCGCGTGACCGCTTTGGGGACTCAAGCAGAAATGTATGTTCCAAATGCCCAGAAAGTGACTGACGACTCTGGCGCACTGTTTAACGTGGGAGCTGGAGTTCATTGGGATATGAGTAAAGATATCTGGTTACGCGCAGAGTACATCTACAATGTCGCAGATATGGGTTTTGAAGACTTTTACGACAGCTATGAAGGTCTACAAATAAGCTTAGGAAAACGCTTCTAGCGCGACGTTGAACCCAGAATTTGAAGTTAAATGTAAAGAAGCCTCGGCTTCTTTTATCAATCGAGAAAGTAGCTTTGCTTATTGAGCGGAAAACTTTTCTGCGGTCTCTTTGTTTACATGACTACTAGGTTGAACAGTATCAAGTGACGCCAAAATACCATCTTGATGACCTTTTAGCGCATTCGTAAACGTTGGAAGTGCAGTGGTGACTAACAACGCCATAATACCCGCAACCAGAACCATTTCTACCATGTAACTACCACGAACTTTTTTCAAGGGAACACCTCAATAATCATAGGTATAGCCACCTTCCTGGCTTTATACCTAGCAAGACTCGACATTCAGTCATAAACGATGAGCGAGTCCTGTGCCCCTCGAAGAAGT
>NZ_JAWOTL010000159.1:0-1324 GCF_033338835.1 Vibrio sp. Vb0888 | reverse complement strand
AACTCTCCGCGTGATCACATTCCTCTTGTGGATTGGATTCTCGCGTTATCGGGTAGCTTTTCAGCTGCCTATATCTACCTTTTCTACACCGAACTCGCAGGACGTTCCGGCGCGCCCACCACTGCCGATATTGTGGTTGCGGTCGTTGGCATGATATTGCTACTTGAAGCGACTCGTCGTGCATTAGGGCCTCCGCTAATGGTTGTGGCCGCCGTGTTCCTGACTTACACGTTTGCTGGCCCATACATGCCAGATGTCATAGCCCACAAAGGCGCAAGCTTAGGTAAAGCGATGTCGCATCTGTGGCTAACCACCGAAGGGGTATTTGGTGTTGCGTTAGGTGTATCCACTTCTTTCGTATTCTTGTTTGTACTGTTTGGCGCGATGCTAGAGCGTGCGGGTGCAGGTGCTTACTTCATTAAAGTCGCGTTTTCTCTACTTGGTCACATGAAAGGTGGCCCAGCTAAAGCCGCCGTTGTCGCATCTGGTCTATCGGGTCTGGTTTCAGGCTCATCGATCGCAAACGTCGTAACCACGGGTACTTTTACCATTCCATTGATGAAACGAGTCGGCTTCCCGGGCACAAAAGCGGGTGCCGTTGAAGTGGCAGCGTCAACCAATGGTCAGCTCACCCCGCCAATCATGGGCGCGGCAGCATTTTTGATGGTGGAATACGTCGGGATTTCTTACGTAGAGGTTATCAAAGCGGCATTACTTCCAGCGCTGATTTCCTACATCGCGTTGATTTACATCGTTCACCTTGAAGCATGTAAAGCGGGCATGACTGGCTTACCTCGTCGTCATAATCCAACGTTACTGCAAAGCCTACTTTCATTCACGGCTACCATTTTAGGTCTGTGTGTAATCAGCGCTTTGGTGTACTACGGTGTAGGTTGGACGAAAGATGTCTTTGGCGACGCAGCGACTACGATAGTAACGATCGCGCTACTCATCGCCTACGTCGGCCTCGTAAAAATTTCTGCGAACCACATGAAAGATGGCGCAATTGAGATTGATGCGGAGCTGACTGAAGTGCCAGATCCGGGTCCTACAGTGAAGTCTGGCTTACACTACCTGCTACCTATCGTGGTACTGGTTTGGTGTTTAACAGTAGAGCGCTTCTCACCTGGCTTATCAGCATTTTGGGCGACCGTCTTTATGGTCTTCATTTTGCTAACACAACGCCCTCTGATGGCGTTACTTGCGAAAGAAGGCGACCTAGTACAACAAACCAAAGAGGGTTTTGTCGATCTCGCTGAAAGCTTGGTGGCTGGTGCTCGCAACATGATCGGTATCGGTGTCGCAACTGCGGCGGCAGGTACGG
>NZ_JAWOTL010000158.1:0-1326 GCF_033338835.1 Vibrio sp. Vb0888 | reverse complement strand
TGAAGGCTGGAAGTACGACTACGGCACGTCAGAACAAAGTGAAGTGATGTTCCGATACTTACTTGGGTATTCACCTGTTCACAATGTAAAAGAAGGCGTGCAGTACCCTGCTACTTTGGTGACAACCGCTGATCATGACGACCGAGTTGCGCCTGCTCACTCGTATAAGTTTCTTGCCGAACTGCAAGACAAACAGCAAGGCGAAAATCCGGTGTTGATTCGTATTGATGTGAATGCAGGTCATGGTGCTGGTATGCCGCTCAGCAAGCAAATCGATCTCACGACCGATGTGTACGCATTTACGCTACACAACATGGGTATCGAGTCGATTTAACGATTTTGAGCTTTAGAGAATAAAAAATGCCGCGACAGAATCGCGGCATTTTTCATGGTTGGGGGAACTCAAGTAATACTGTTTTTCAGTATTGTTGAGTCAGGTTGACTAAGTCTGACTCGATGAACCAACCAGTCTCGGCGGCCAAACCGAAAGGCAGCTACGCCATTCTCAAGTAAAGATGAAATAATCATCTTTACTTAATCCTAGTTCATTAATATGAAACTGTGATGAATCTAAGCAGCATCGTTTTGATTTTCATTGTTTTCAAGATCAAATGAGGCATCAATCAGTTTTCTAGTGTACTCACTTTTTGGGTGATGGAAAATCTCTTGTGCGCTTCCTTGCTCCATCACTTCTCCTTTTTGCATTACTAATACGCGATCAGAAAGCGCCTTAACCACTGATAAATCATGGCTTATGAACAAATAACCGATATTGTGTTTTTTCTGCAAGTCTTTGAGAAGATCGATGACAGTGAGTTGCACTGAGCGATCTAAGGCTGAGGTCGGCTCATCAAGCAAGATAAACGACGGTTCCAAAATCAAGGCTCGTGCAATCGCAATACGTTGACGTTGCCCACCGGAAAATTCGTGCGGATAGCGGTTTATAGATGCGGGATCCAAACGTACTTCGCGCAGAACATCACGCGCTTTTTGCATGCGTTCTTTCTTGTTTAAATATGGCCGGTGGACGGTTAATCCTTCAGTGATGATTTCCCCGATGGTCATACGTGGTGAAAGCGAACCGTATGGATCTTGGAACACCATTTGTACGTCTTTTTTCAGATCGAACCGCTCTTTATCACTGAGTGAGGCCATGTTTTGACCTTTAAACTCAATTTTTCCGGTAGACGGTAGCAAACCGATCAACGCACGCCCTAACGTGGATTTACCCGAACCGGATTCACCAACAATGCCTAGTGTTTCGCCCTGTTTTAGTTGTAACGAGATGCCTTTTACCGCTTCGAAGTACTCGTTTTTGCTTGGGAT
>NZ_JAWOTL010000157.1:0-1326 GCF_033338835.1 Vibrio sp. Vb0888 | reverse complement strand
GGTGGCACTACATGGTCGTTCTATTACTCTTTATGAGAAAGCCTTTCCGCTTTCAGAGCAATGTTCAAAGAAAGCTCATGACCAATTTCTAGCCGACCTTGCGAGCATTCTACCGAGTAACACCACACCGCTCATTGTCAGTGATGCTGGCTTTAAAGTGCCATGGTATAAATCCGTTGAGAAGCTGGGTTGGTACTGGTTAAGTCGAGTAAGAGGAAAAGTACAATATGCAGACCTAGGAGCGGAAAACTGGAAACCTATCAGCAACTTACATGATATGTCATCTAGTCACTCAAAGACTTTAGGCTATAAGAGGCTGACTAAAAGCAATCCAATCTCATGCCAAATTCTATTGTATAAATCTCGCTCTAAAGGCCGAAAAAATCAGCGCTCGACACGGACTCATTGTCACCACCCGTCACCTAAAATCTACTCAGCGTCGGCAAAGGAGCCATGGATTCTAGCAACTAACTTACCTGTTGAAATTCGAACACCCAAACAACTTGTTAATATCTATTCGAAGCGAATGCAGATTGAAGAAACCTTCCGAGACTTGAAAAGTCCTGCCTACGGACTAGGCCTACGCCATAGCCGAACGAGCAGCTCAGAGCGTTTTGATATCATGCTGCTAATCGCCCTGATGCTTCAACTAACATGTTGGCTTGCGGGCGTTCATGCTCAGAAACAAGGTTGGGACAAGCACTTCCAGGCTAACACAGTCAGAAATCGAAACGTACTCTCAACAGTTCGCTTAGGCATGGAAGTTTTGCGGCATTCTGGCTACACAATAACAAGGGAAGACTCACTCGTGGCTGCAACCCTGCTTACTCAAAATCTATTCACACATGGTTACGTTTTGGGGAAATTATGAGGGGATCTCTCAGGGCTGAGCAGCAATTGGGAAGACGTCTCTATTGTGTCGACGTAATCTCGCTGTGTAGCCGTCAACGGGGTGTCTGCCAGCACTTCAGAAATACCTATCACACCGTTGAGCGGAGTACGAATCTCGTGCGACATGTTCGCTAGGAAGCTACTTTTCGCTTTGCTGGCTTCAATCGCGTCGTCTTTGGCGCGCTCTGCGTCTTCTTTGGCTTTGGTGAGTTTCTGCTTTGCTTGTTCTCTCTCATGACTGAGTTTTTCCACTTCTTGAGCAAACTTGCTTAACTCATCTTTGCCTTTGATGAGCTCAGAAAGTGGTGAGTCTTCGCTGTAATTTTCGCGGCTTAAAAATTCAAGAACAAGATGCAGGTTGTTGGTCACTTTACGCACCAAGCGAATGGTTAAACTGATAACAAGAATCGTCACCAACGACATGAGAACAATGAA
>NZ_JAWOTL010000156.1:0-1328 GCF_033338835.1 Vibrio sp. Vb0888 | reverse complement strand
CCTAATAGAGAGAGGGGCACAAGTTCAAGTCGTCATGACGAAAGCTGCAAAAGAGTTTATTACTCCGTTAACCATGCAGGCCGTCTCAGGACGACCAGTATCCGATAGCTTGCTCGATCCGGCGGCTGAAGCGTCAATGCGTCACATCGAGTTAGCTAAATGGGCGGATTTAGTGCTGCTTGCTCCTGCTACGGCAGACCTCATTGCTCGTATGTCAGCTGGCATGGGCAATGATTTATTGACGACGTTAGTGTTGGCAACGGATTCGCCTGTTGCGGTATCTCCAGCAATGAATCAGCAGATGTATCGCAACATCGCGACGCAAGAGAACATTGCGACTCTAGCTCGCCGCGGTATGCACATTTGGGGTCCAGCAGCAGGTGAACAAGCCTGTGGTGATGTTGGTCCGGGTCGAATGCTTGAACCAATGCAATTGGTGCATCTGTGTGAACAGTTTTTCCAACCTAAAGTCTTGGAAGGCAAGTCCATTCTGATCTCAGCAGGTCCAACTCGAGAAGCCATCGACCCTGTGCGTTACATTACGAACCACAGCTCTGGAAAAATGGGGTATGCACTAGCAAACGCTGCCGCGCAGTTAGGCGCAAAAGTCACGCTAGTGAGCGGCCCTGTCAACCTGAGCACACCGATGGGAGTGGAGCGCATTAACGTGTCTAGCGCACAAGAAATGTATGAGGCCGTGATGGCTCAAGCCATCAGTCACGATGCGTTCATCAGCTGCGCAGCAGTAGCGGATTATCGACCTGAGGCCATTGCGTCTCAAAAGTTGAAAAAGACGGCAGACAACGATCAGATGACCATCAAAATGGTGAAAAACCCTGATATTGTAGCGTCCGTCGCAGCACTGACTGATAAGCGCCCATTTACGGTAGGTTTTGCAGCAGAAACCAACGATGTCGAAACTTATGCCCGAGGAAAGTTAGCGAAGAAAAACCTCAATATGATCTGCGCTAACGATGTGTCAGTCGAAGGCCAAGGCTTCAATAGTAATGACAACGCCATCACCCTATTTTGGCCTGATGGTGAGCTTGCATTAGCTCTAGAGTCAAAAGAAGCCCTGAGCTTCAAAATCCTCGAGAAAATGCGTGAATTGATGTAATTCGCACTTATTTTCTAATTAAGAACTGGCACAAATAAGTAAATAAGTGCGAATTACATCAATTCACGCATTTTACTTATTTTCTAATTAAGAACTGGCACAAATTTAGTCTAAACATGACAACTGAGGGTGTTAAATCTCCCATTCCGCCCTCAGCAGTCTAGTGTGATGCGACTTAGCATCTTATAATCCCCTCCGCTCAACTTTGTAT
>NZ_JAWOTL010000155.1:0-1328 GCF_033338835.1 Vibrio sp. Vb0888 | reverse complement strand
TTGCGCGTTAATTCCCCCAAATTTGCTCAACAAATTCAGGATGATCGATAAACGGGTTGCGGTTTCCTTGGAACTCAAACACCAAGTCATTGCGACGGATTTCTTTCGCGCTAACAGGATCATTTTTGTGCCAACGTTTCAGCATGTTTAGCATCCAAGGTTCAAATACGTTCGTACTGGTGCCATCCAACACCGCGTCAGAGTTGCTCGTGTTGTTCTCCCAATTGCCAATCACGTTCTCGTAACGGGTTGCCATGTAAAAATACGCGCGCGCAAAATCGCCTTTAAACTCATCAATCGGCTCAAACACGGTGCCTGAATAACCCAGTGCAGTGCTCGCTTGACCTAGCTTAGAACCATTGCTGGAAACATAAGTCGAGGTGCCCACTTCGCCAAATGGCCAGTTGCTACGTTTGGCGTTTACATAACCATCGGTGGCAAACAAATGGTGACCATCTGAGTTCATCGGTTCAACTTTTCCACCAAACCAGCTTTTCGGGAAAGAGTGCTCACGGTTGTAGCAATCCCCTTCTTGACTGTATTGACCGCATTGGTCGGTTACTTTCGTGAAACTCACTGCGTCGTTGCCCGCAGGCTTCTCTGAATACATATCAAGGATGGAGCCGTCTTTCTCGTAGTAGTTATCCAAATCTGCGTCTTTTACCAGAGTCCAAATCGCTGAATAGCCACGGCTGGAGTGATTATTGATGATGTTAAACAACGCCGTTTTGAGTGCGTAGCCTGTCTTGCCAGACGCGGCTTGATAATACCCATCAACCACTGGTGGAGTCGTGGTGGTGTCACCTAACGTAAAATCAGTGGTTTCGCTTTTGGCGAACTCAGCGCCAGAAGCAAGGGTCTTGGCTCCTTCCATCAACGTGTACGAACCCGCGCCACTTCCACAACAAATGCCGTCACCATACTCATCTTGAATGGTGAACTGGTAGTCACCGTCGGCTAAACACATGCTTTTTTCAACGGTGGTTGCCGACTCATAACCCTGACCAAAGAACAGCACAGCGGCTTGGCTGTTTTTCAGCGTCCAACTCGTTTCAGAGCCGTAGTTGTCGGTCGTGAGAGTCAAGACCACTTGGTGATCACTACAGCTCTCTACGGGAGGCTGCGTGCTTGTCTCGGTCGGTTGGAAGTTATCGACATAAACCACTTCTGAGCCGTCAAAGCCCGCTTCATCATAAAAACGCAATCCCACATCGATGGTTTTCGTGGTCGTCGCGGTGTAATTGAGTGTGAGTTCTTGCCACTGATTCGTTTGCTGCGGATTGGAGTAGCCGTGATAACCGTCTGCCACCAATCGAGCTTTTACATGC
>NZ_JAWOTL010000154.1:0-1328 GCF_033338835.1 Vibrio sp. Vb0888 | reverse complement strand
GACCACATTCAACGCGCTAAAAAAGTACGCGCGATTGCCGCAAGATTAGGGCGTCAGGTTGCCATTCTTGGCGATTTACAGGGACCTAAAATTCGTGTTTCGACCTTTAAAGACGGTAAAATCACACTCAAAGTCGGCGATAAATTCACACTAGATAGCGACTTACCAAAAGGCGAAGGGAACCAAGAATCCGTTGGTTTGGATTACAAAGAACTGCCTCAAGATGTTTCACCGAACGACATTCTACTGCTTGATGATGGCAGAGTTCAATTGCAAGTCACCAGCGTAGAAGGAAATAAAGTCCATACCCGTGTGACCGTTGGTGGTCCATTATCCAACAACAAGGGCATCAACAAAAAAGGCGGTGGCTTATCAGCCGATGCACTCACGGAAAAAGACAAAGCTGACATCATCACAGCCGCAGAAATTAAGGTCGACTATTTGGCCATTTCTTTCCCACGCAATGGCGAGGACATGCACTATGCCAGACGCTTGGCCCGGGATGCCGGCTTAGAAGCAAAACTCGTCGCAAAAGTAGAACGTGCAGAAACCGTCGCCACGAGCGAGTCGATTGACGATATCATCCTAGCTTCTGACGTCGTGATGGTCGCTCGCGGCGATTTAGGGGTTGAGATTGGCGATCCTGAGCTGATCGGTGTTCAGAAAAAACTCATTCGTCGAGCTCGCAGTTTGAACCGCGTCGTCATTACTGCAACTCAAATGATGGAATCGATGATCAATAGCCCAATGCCAACGCGTGCAGAAGTCATGGACGTAGCAAACGCTGTTTTGGATGGCACCGATGCCGTGATGCTGTCTGGAGAGACCGCTGCCGGTCAATATCCGGTAGAGACCGTGAAATCAATGGCGGATGTCTGTATTGGCGCAGAAAAGATGTCTGAAGCAAGTCTATCGACCTACCGTCTCGACCGCACCTTTGAAACAGCAGAAGAGACCATTGCAATGGCAACCATGTACTCAGCGAACCACATGGAAGGCATCAAAGCGATGATTGCGTTAACAGAGTCAGGAAGAACAGCTTTGATGATGTCACGCCTAAGCTCTGGTTTGCCGATTTTTGCTTTATCGCGTAACGAATCGACGCTCAACCGCGCAGCGTTATATCGTGGCGTAACGCCAGTGTACTTTGATGCGAAATGCGATGCGGGCTTACCAACCGCTCAAGCCGCAATTTCCAGCCTCAAAGATCAAGGTTACCTACATGAAGGTGACTTAGTGATCATCACTCAAGGTGACGTGATGGACGTCGTTGGTTCAACCAACTGCATGCGTATTCTGCCAGTCTAACGTAATAGAAATGCTAAGGG
>NZ_JAWOTL010000153.1:0-1330 GCF_033338835.1 Vibrio sp. Vb0888 | reverse complement strand
TCTGATCCAGCAAACCTTGATTTACAAAGCGCTGGAGAAAAAAGGCTTACACACTAAGTAACCTTTTAACAAAAGAATAAGAAAGGCGGCCAAAAGGTCGCCTTTTTGTTTTTGGCTGATTACAATTCAGCTAATTAATAGTGATGGCTCCACCGAGCCCAGCTCAAAAGGCAAGATTATGACTACAGATACGATTGTCGCTCAAGCTACTGCACCCGGTCGTGGCGGTGTCGGCATTATTCGTGTTTCAGGCCCTAAGGCCAACCAAGTGGCATTGGAAGTCACAGGGAAAACTCTAAAACCGCGTTACGCTGAATACCTGCCGTTTCAAGCCGAAGATGGCACGGTGCTCGACCAAGGCATTGCACTGTACTTCCCTAACCCGCACTCGTTCACGGGCGAAGACGTATTAGAACTGCAAGGTCACGGTGGCCCTGTGGTCATGGATATGCTGATTAAACGTATTCTGGGCATAGCTGGCGTACGAGCAGCCCGTCCTGGTGAGTTCTCGGAACGTGCGTTCTTGAACGACAAGATGGATTTGACTCAGGCAGAAGCGATTGCCGACCTGATTGATGCTAGCTCTGAAGAAGCAGCGAAATCGGCGCTACAATCGCTACAAGGCCAGTTCTCGCAGCGTATTCAAACGCTGGTGGAATCACTGATTCATCTTCGCATCTATGTGGAAGCGGCCATCGACTTCCCTGAAGAAGAAATCGATTTTCTTGCCGATGGTAAAGTTGCAGGAGATCTGCAAGCTATCATCGATAACCTCGATGCGGTACGCAAAGAAGCGAACCAAGGCGCGATCATGCGCGAAGGCATGAAAGTAGTGATTGCTGGTCGTCCAAATGCGGGTAAATCAAGCCTACTGAACGCGCTGTCGGGCAAAGAGTCCGCAATCGTAACAGACATCGCAGGTACCACGCGTGACGTGCTGCGTGAGCACATCCATATTGACGGTATGCCTTTGCACATCATCGATACTGCTGGCTTGCGTGACGCTTCTGATGAAGTCGAAAAAATCGGTATCGAACGCGCTTGGGATGAAATCGCGCAAGCCGACCGCGTATTGTTTATGGTGGATGGCACAACGACCGATGCCACCGATCCAAAAGAAATTTGGCCCGATTTTGTCGATCGCCTGCCAGAAAGCATTGGCATGACGGTGATCCGCAACAAAGCGGATCAAACAGGTGAAGATATGGGGATCTGTCATGTGAATGATCCTACTCTGATTCGCCTTTCAGCAAAAACCGGGGCGGGTGTCGATGCGCTGCGTAACCACCTAAAAGAGTGCATGGGTTTCTCAGGTAATACTGAGGGTGGC
>NZ_JAWOTL010000152.1:0-1332 GCF_033338835.1 Vibrio sp. Vb0888 | reverse complement strand
AAGAGGGCGAGCTTTACGCCGAACAATACTTGCCAGCTGACGCCTATCTATTCCCAACTCGTGTGGTTTTTGATAGCGGTGAAGAGCGACGTTACCAACTGTACGTGCGTATTCCGGATGAATATTGGGTACAAGCGGGTTTGGCGGATTTCTACATTGGTAAAAACAAAGTCACAGGTAATTCGGCAGCATTGGCGGTTGATGACCAATATCAAGATGATATCTATAACCAAGGTCGCTTAGCGTATTTTGGCCAAGGTAAGTTTGGTGACAAACTCCGAATCACCACCCACTTTGATACCAAAGAGAGTGACGTGCGAGACATGTTTAAGCACCCGTTTGCCTCTGATTCATCCAGCGTATTCGACATTCTCGAAGACGACGATGAAATGTATTACGGCAACTACGGTGACAGCTCGAACATCTACAAAGTGGTCAACACCAAAGGCAAAGTGTATCTCAACGTTGAATACGACAAATCCAACGTTTTGTGGGGGAACTACAACACAGGTATAACTGGTACTGACAACAACGATTACAACCGCAGCCTATATGGTTTCAAAGGTGACTATCGCACACGTTCTACCACCAAGTTCGGTGAAGATCGTCTTAACATCGTTGGCTTTGCCGCCGAATCGGACTCGCTGTTTGCGCACGATGAATTTTTAGGTACTGGCGGTTCGCTGTACTTCTTACGCCATGGCGAAGTTGTACCGGGCAGCGACAAAGTGATGGTTAAGGTGGTCGACCCAAACAGCGGCATCACCTTGCAAGAACTGCCGTTGCAGTCGGGACGTGACTATGAAGTCGACCCATACCAAGGCCGAATTATTCTAACCAAACGACTAAACAACATCATTTCTGACAACTTTGGCTCGGTCATTAACGACTCCCCAGCTGACGGTTATGACAACTATCTTGCTGTCGATTATGAATACGTGCCTCAAGGCAGTGAAGCGCTTGGTGCAATGACCGCTGGTGGACGCGTCAAAGGTTGGGTAAACGACTACATCGGTGTAGGTGCAAACTATCAAACCGAAGAAAAAGATAACCAAGACTATGAAGCGTACGGCACAGACTTAACGCTACGAGCATCAGAAGGCACCTATTTGAAAGCCGAGTTCGGTCACAGTAAAGGTCGTCAAACCGATTCTAACTATGTCTCTTTCGATGGCGGTTTAACCTTTACGCCTATTGGTGGCAGTGCGGATGATCGTGAAGGTGACTCTTATCAATTGAAAGGGGTGATGAACCTCTACGATATCGCCCCGAGCGTGTTTTCTGCTGTGGGTAACGATGTTAAAGCTTGGTACAAATCTAAAGATGCAGGTT
>NZ_JAWOTL010000151.1:0-1333 GCF_033338835.1 Vibrio sp. Vb0888 | reverse complement strand
CATTTTTAAAGGCCGTTTCTACGTAATCGTAAGCTTGTTGATCTTCAAAGGTTGGGTAGCCAGCGTAGTCTTTATCTTGTCCATGTGGCGGGTGGAAGTAAGGCTGACTTAGCCATGCCGTTTTACCTTGTGGAGAGCCATCAAAGTTCAGCTTTACGCCACCGATGCGGAAATGGTTTGTGTACTCTGGCGTGTTGTATTCCGAGTCCATAAAATCACTGCTCGATACCATATCGGCGTACGCAACCAAATCGATCATCAGCTTGTCGTTTTTCGACGCGCGTTTCATCGCTTCATAACCTTCTGATGTTGCTCGTCCTTCTTGAGCCGTGGTATAGCCATATTTCGCGTACATACTTTGCGACGCTTCTAACATGCGATCTTGAAGTTCTGAATCAATCAACTTATTGAGGTTGAACAGCATTGCAAAGTGCGCGTTTTCTTCTAGGACACCATTTGGCTCTTGGCTGTTTTCCATTCGGCGGATAATGCCACCTTTTGGATCTTCCGATTCTGATGTGATGCCTGCTAGCTCTAACGCTTTACTGTTTGCGACACTCAAATGCCCCGAAGTGTGAATGATCAATACAGGCTTATCTGTGCTGACTTTATCGAGATCCGCTTTAGTAGGGTAGTAATCCAGTTGGGCGTCGTCGTAACCAAAACCTAAAATCCACCCCGTTTTCTCAATGAATAGGCGTTGCGTATTATTGTTCTCGGCATTTTTCAGAGTTTCGATGATTTTCGCAACGGTATCGGCTTCGCCATCAGGAGATGGCAGCACGTTTGCGACCATGGCTTGCAGACCAACACCATACACATGACTGTGCGGATCAACAAAGCCAGGCAACATAGTTTTGCCTTTTAAGTCGACCAACTGTGTTTTACCGAACTTGTGTTCCATCGCTCCATCTTTGCTGCCGACATAAATGATTTTCTCGCCTAATGTCGCGACGGCTTCGGCGTACTCTGGCTTATCGCCAGCCATGGTTAGGATGTCGCCACCATAATAAATTTTGTCTGCGGCGGTTACTTTGAGTGGCTCGGCGACGGCTTCTACTTCTTTCGCTTCTTCAGAAAAACACCCCGTTAAAGCAAGCCCAGATAGGGCAATGGGGATCCAGTTTTTGTTCATCGGTCATCTCCATACAGAGTAAGTTTTTTGCCTATTGCTCCCATCTCAATGAGTTTGAGAACTCAATAGGTCACATTCACTTTAGTTCATATTGAAGGAGGATTATCAACAAGATTAAAGACTTTCAATCAAGCGCAAGTTATACCTACCGATGAATATCAAAAATGTTACCTTTTCCCATTTCATAAACGTTTCTGG
>NZ_JAWOTL010000150.1:0-1334 GCF_033338835.1 Vibrio sp. Vb0888 | reverse complement strand
ATACATAAATGGCAATGCGATGGTGAAGTAAGTGCCCACTAAAATCCAGGGGGTACCGATGAGGGAAATTTCGCTGTCAGCATAGAGTTGAAGAAGGCCCACAGACGAAACCACGGGTGGTACTGCAAATGGCAGCAAAATCAGGATATTCATCAGCTTGTCGAGATTCGGAAAGTAGTAAGACACCACGAAAATCGCAGGCAGGACGAGAACAACACTCAGTGCTAGTGCTGAAAGGCCAATAAAGAGCGAGCGACCAAACGCCTGTAAGAAGCGAGGATCCGTTAGCAGTTTAATGTACCAGTCAAAAGTGAAACCATCAGGCAGAATCGTTGCGCCCCAGCGAGAAGAGAGCGAGTAAATGAACGTCGCTAGAATCGGGATCAGCATGATTCCGACGATGGTGTAAACGACGCTTTTATGGAATCGAGAATTTACGTCTTGCATGGTTTACTTCCTGCTTTTCTTAGCTGCGTAACTTTTGGCAATCAGCCACTGGTTAATCACCGTAATAAACGCCAACAGCGCCATTAAGATGACCGAGATGGCGGCCGCTAAATTTGGCTCTAGGAACAAATCACCAGAGACCAAACTGGCAATACGAATGGTAATGACGTTGTAGTTACCAGAAGTGAGCGCATAGACGCTGGCATACGCGCCGATCGCATTGGCGATCAAAATAATGAAAGTGCCAAACAGGGCAGGAGAAAGCACAGGCAAAGCCACTTTCGCCCAATATAGCGCAGTTCTTGCCCCCAACAGTGCAGCCGCCGCTTGCCAATCATCGCTCAGCGCATCAAAAGCGGGATAAAGCAGTAAAACCGCCAGTGGGATTTGGAAGTAGATGTAAATCGCCAGCAAGCCCCATTTGCCGTACAAGTCAAAATCACCGAGCAAACCATATTGCTTGAGCAACAACGTAATCGCGCCGTTTGTGCCTAAGATGATGATGAAGGCAAACGACAGAGGTACGCCTGCAAAGTTGCTGCTCATGTTGGTGAAGGCAATCACGGCGTCTCTTAGCTTACTGTCTACTCGGCGTAAGGAAGAAACCAACAGCGTCGCAATGGCGAGCCCGAAAATGCTCGACCAAACGGACAGCCATAAACTGTTTCCGAATGCTTGCAGCATGAACGCAGAATCGAGTACTTCGATGTAGTTATCGAGAGCGAACTCTCCATCGTAGATAAAGCTGTTAAACAGCACCCAAATCATGGGCGCGAGTTGAAATAGGTAGAAAAAAAGCGCAAAGGGAACCAGCCAGATTGCGGGTTTGATGCGCTTGAGCCAAACGCTTGTCGTTGGTTTCGCCGCGCGGCTCGCGCTTGGTGATA
>NZ_JAWOTL010000149.1:0-1335 GCF_033338835.1 Vibrio sp. Vb0888 | reverse complement strand
GATCTGACTGAAACAGCTCGGAAAGCAATGCTTGACGACCGTGAGCAAGAGAAATCATTTGCTCTAGATAGTGATGTTTGTTTTTCGCCGATGCACCGCGATAATCAGCCATCGCTTGCTTTAATGCGCTGGTATTATCTTGAGCCTGTTGGCGTTTTCCCTTGGCAGTAGGTGAAACCAGTTTTTCTTGTTGAATCACATGTCCATGTGGGATGTCTTGCGACTGCGCCGTCGCGTTGAATGTCAGAGATAAGAGGCCGATAAGAGCCGTTGTTGATAGTTTAAATGTATTGGAAGTAACAATATTAAAATGGGTATTAAACATACTTAATTTCTTATGTATTTTTATCTTTGGTTCTTAATTTTTGCGCAGCAGAAGTCCGCAATCATGTCGATCGCTTGACGCTTAGGGAGCGCAAATAACTAGCCTAAACGTATGAATTGCCATTCATTTCTAAAAGCTATAAACGTTAAAGGTAAGCAATAGATGCTAGAATTAGAACCCCAAAGACATCTAATAATTAGTCAATAAGATGCCGTGCCTTTTAACAAAAATTAAAAAGCAAAACTCTAAAATAGTCATTTATTATTTAGGTTAAACTTGCATTAGTAACACAAGATAAATTATTTATTTGTATGCAATAAATTTACCCCTCTTTCCTATTTTTTAAGCTCTGGTTGGTTTTTGAAGGTAAAATCCTACAAACACAGTGATTAAATTTCAACCAAAAACAATTAATTTTTATCGCAAGATCAAACATTCTTATTTAAAGCATGAATATATAAGAAGATTTAAATTACAAGTAAAATGCCAATCCCAATATGAGTTCAGCTTAATATTAATTTTCCATTTTAATATATTCTCAAAGTTACCCCATGAAAAATAAGAAATTTATCTTAAATAACCGAAAATTAACACAAACAAAACAATTATTAAGCATCGATGATTTAAGAAGATCTATGTGTGTGGTTTCAATTCACCAGAACAACTATAAATATCGACACCTAATATCAATATATAAAGACAAGCTCTAAATTAATAAACTGGTTAATTTAGATAAAATAAAAGGCAACTAACATTAGTTGCCTTTTATTCAATATGAAAAATATTATTTTGCTTTATCACTATTCGATAACTGCTCTAATAGAGATTCAAACACTGCATACCGCTGCGCGCCCACTACTATCTGTGGTTCTATAAGTTGATCGTTTTCGACGCGACCAATTAAGAAACTTGGCGTACCACGAATGCCCAAGGATTTTCCTAACGTCAAATCTTGTTCAACTTTGTTAGCAATTGATTTATCTTTCATGCACTTATTGAACTCTTCCAAG
>NZ_JAWOTL010000148.1:0-1338 GCF_033338835.1 Vibrio sp. Vb0888 | reverse complement strand
GCACTTGTCACTGCTAAAGTTGTTTTTCTCATAACGCGTCCATTCTTACTTGAAGTAAATACTTGTAATAAGTTAACGGTTGGATGCCAAAGCGGATGTAGACAACCAACAATTCCATTGATGAATGGCAGGGTGGTTATTCATCATGTTAAGCGTAGGTTAAGCAATCTGCTTTATAAAGCTGAGGGCGAGTTATTGGTTTGCACGAATAAAGATAAATGCAAATAGTTTTTTATGTGGCTCAATCAATCGTATTGGCGAGCTGAAATCGCAAGAGGAACGACATACCGGAACCAGGATTGCGTTGTGCTGTGACTTGTCCATTCATGTCTCGCATGTTGTTCGCGGTGATTGACAGTCCTAAACCCAAGCCTTCGCCGATCTTTTTGCTGGTTTGGAATGGCTCGAAAATGGTGTCGAGTTGTTCTAGTGCCACGCCACAACCGTTGTCACTGACCACCACTTCAACGTGGCTGTTAGTTGGTGTGACAACGATTGAAAGTTGGGGATTGTCCCTAGATTGCATGGCATCAAGCGCATTGGATATCAGGTTGCCAAGCACTTGTTGTAAGCGTTGTTCTTCCCCCTGAATTTGCGGTAGATCGCTAGGTATTCGAACGCGAACATCCACATTCGCCAGCTGAGATTGATAGACACGCAGCGTCTCTTCCAACGCGCTGGTCAACGACAGTGCTTGTAGCTTTTCAGGTTTGTTGTACGCGAATGTTTTGAGCTGGCTCGTCATGCTTGCCATGCGGTCAATCAGCTTTTGCACGAGCACATTATTGGCCTTCATCATGGCGGTTTCGCCGCGTTCTACTAATAACTCGTTGGTGGTGAGAAGGGTGCGCAATCCGGTAAGAGGTTGATTCAACTCGTGGGTAATCGCGCTCGACATGCGGCCCAACGCCGCCATTTTGCTCGACTCAATCAATTGTTCCTGAGCTTGACGTAGCGCTTGAGTGCGCTCTTCTACGCGCTGCGCTAGCTCTTGGTTGACGAGTTGTAGCGATTGTTCAGCCTTTTTGCGTTTACTGATATCGATGAGGGTGGCAAGAAAATACAGCTCTCCGTGCCAAGGAAAAGTCGTTAATGAGAACAGCACCGGGAAAACGCTCCCATCACTTCGCCTTGCCATCGTTTCAACGGCACTGATTTCTGCCAGCTCCTTATGTTTTGGTAGATCTCTGAGCAGTGTGAGCGTGGTTGAGTTGGGATTACCTGCATCAAACAACTCCCAAGCAAAAGTTTGACGATTGACATTTTCCGGCAAGCAAAACAGCCGCTTAGCCATTGGATTGAGATCGAATAGCTGTCCTTGCTCATTGATCAACAGCA
>NZ_JAWOTL010000147.1:0-1340 GCF_033338835.1 Vibrio sp. Vb0888 | reverse complement strand
AGTTGTATCAAGGTGCGTTAGATGGCGGCTTTAACCGCTTCTCTTTTGGCGTGCAGAGCTTCAACACTCAAGTTCGTCGCAGTGCAAAGCGTCTTGATGATAGAGAAGACGTACTTAAACGCGTTTCGGAACTGGCGAAGGAAGACAAAATCCCAGTCATCATCGACTTGTTGTACGGCTTGCCTTATCAAACCAAAGAAATACTTGAACAAGATCTTAACGATTTTATGTCGACAGGCGCGCATGGCTTGGATTTGTATCAGTTGGTCGTGGGTGGAACTGCGCCAATGCTCAATCTCGTTGAAAAAGGCAAGATCCCACCACCAGCGACGACGCCAGAGAAAGCGGGCATGTATGAGCTAGGTGTGAACTTTATGGCGAAGCACCACATGAAGCAGTTGAGCGTGAACCACTGGGCCGTCGATAACCGTGAGCGTAGCCTATACAACAGCTTAGCCAAGACGTACGCAGAAGTGTTACCGATTGGATGCGGTGCTGGTGGCAACATTGGCGGCTACGGGGTGATGCTGCACCGCACTTTAGACACCTACATCAAAGCGGTGAATGAAGGGCAAAGTACGATTGCGATGATGATGAAGCACAGCCCATTAGAGCCATTATTTGCAGCGCTAAAATCCGGGTTTGACCGAGGCATTGTTCAGGCAAGTAAACTGCCGATGTTTATGGGTAGCGATACGTTCGATTTTCTCATGCCGCTGTTTAAAGTATGGCAAGACAAAGGCTTAGTTGAGCTTCAAGAGCGAAGCTTAGTGCTTACTTTAGCGGGCAGTTTTTGGGCCGTTTCGTTAGCGCAAGCATGTATTCAGGTACTGACATCAGAGATGAACGAAAGCGTGCCAAAAGTATCCAATAATTAATGAAGACAAATTGAAGAAAAGATGGAAAACAAAATGGAATCAATCAAGCAACAGGTAGAAGCTCTATTGGAACAAGAACCTCAACTTCTGCCTGCCGCAATGGCAGAGCGTTTAGGTGTGACAGAATTTGATGTTGTCGCTGCACTGCCGCAAGAGATGGTTGCGATTGCTCCGGGTGAACAAGCGCAAACAATCCTTGAAAGCCTAGTTGGCTTTGGCCCAGTGACGACGATCGTACACTCCTTCGGCTCCATTTTCGAGGTGAAAGCGCCTTTTCCGAAAGGCAAAGTTGCGCGTGGTTATTACAACCTAATGGGGCGAGAAGGTGGGCTGCATGGTCACCTCAAATTGGATAACGTGAAAAATATCGCGCTGGTCAGTAAACCGTTTATGGGACGTGAAAGTCACTACTTTGGCTTTTTCTCTGAATGCGGCAGCAATATCTTCAAAGTGTACTTAGGG
>NZ_JAWOTL010000146.1:0-1340 GCF_033338835.1 Vibrio sp. Vb0888 | reverse complement strand
AGGCAGTGCTTGCACGTCGAAGGGATAAACTTTTGTTGTAAGCCTGGCTTCCGACATCATCCGTGTGCCCTTCAACGAGAATACGTTTGTCTTCGTTAACCAGTTCTAAATACTTTGATATAGCTTGTTTATGTACGTTTGTTAGATAGTGCTCATTAGTATCATAGTGTAGAACTAACGACATTGAGTTCTTATCAAATGTGCAACTTTCCGTGGCGTTTGTAGCTTCAACCTTTTCAATTTTTTCATCTTGCACAATGGAAAGATCCTCATTAATTACTGATGCGAGTTTTCCATCCACCTGAGTAATTTTTGTATCAGAGCTTTTCAAAACTTTTGAAGTAACATAGTTTTCACTTTGGTTGATACAATTAGCGAGCGCGACATTTGAAGTAAAAATAATCGCAAGTGGTATTAACTTTTTCATTTTAATCTTTTAATCGTCCTGTTTCTTCGTTAATCAGATTTAATATATATTTGTAAACGTCTTTACCATTTTTCGCATGATAAATGTTTTTCTCACCAACGCACTCACCGAAACCATCATCTTTTTGTACGTTGTAGTTAACACCTATTACGCCCATGGTGACCTTGGTTTTTTCACCCTCTAGCTTCGCATGTTCACTTTGAAACTTATTTTCTTTACTAGATATTCTATTCTTAAGACTTTCACACAAACCATGCTCACCCACTAATGACTTTAAGAATTTGTCATAAACCTGATAATAATAAGTTCGCCCATCATACTGGTCTACGTAATATTTAGTCACGACGTCATACTTATCTCTATATGATCTATTTCTATTCAGTCCCATCGGGAATTGCACATCTGTATCTGCACCATCAGAAAGAATAATAAACACTTGCTCTGGGTTTCGATCTTCCTTTTTAACTTTATCCGCTTCTTTCGCCGCAGCAATTAAACCGAGCCATGATTGAGTACCGCCACCTCTTGCTGGCATCACTTTGTTGGAGTTTAGAATATCAATAAATTCCTGATATTTATCAGTCAGAGGGATATCCTGCGACTTATTATAATCACTAGCATAGTGCGGCTTTTGCTCTACTACAGACTTATCAAACATCTTATCGACGATGCTTTCAAATGACGCTTCAGTGTGAGAAAACTCACTTGCATAATCGTATAACTTCACTCGACCAGCGCCTTTATCGAACTTTGCGTTGTAGGCGTTATAAGTTAAAAGCGCAACTCGACTTTTCTTATCCGGACCGGTTTTGAAGTTCTCCAACTCTTTAACGACTCTGGTAATCGTATCTTTTACGACCTGCATTTGAGTCTTGTTTCTTTCACCATACCATGGGTGACTCATCGATTGACT
>NZ_JAWOTL010000145.1:0-1342 GCF_033338835.1 Vibrio sp. Vb0888 | reverse complement strand
GGTTTGCCCGTTTACGACTCGAGCAAGGGATGAAGCTACTACAAGCAGGACAATGCGGCACTGAAGTCGCGCATCAAATTGGTTTTTACGATCAGGCACATTTCAGCAAAGCCTTTAAGCAGACTTATGGCGTCTCTCCGTCTCAAGTCACTCGATAACAGCACGCTCATCTTAGGCTGTCAGTTTTTTACAAGCGCATGCCACAACAAGCCTCCACAATAGCTGCATTGGTAATCTTTGAGATGTGTTATGAATGAATCCACTATCCTGCTGACATTGGCCAGCATTCACTTTATTGCCTTAATGAGCCCAGGCCCCGACTTCGCATTAGTGGTGCAAAATGCCACGCGTCATGGTCGCCAGACGGGCTTATACATCGCTCTTGGCTTATCCGTTGGTATTTTGCTGCACTCGTTGTTCAGCCTGACTGGTGTGAGCTACCTTGTGCATCAACATCCTTTGCTGTATTCGGTATTACAACTGCTAGGTGGCAGTTACCTGCTTTACCTCGGTGTTGTCGCCCTGCGCGGCGTGATCGCTACGCTCAAAAACCCGCAAACGGATCAACAAAATAAAACAAACAGCTTCGTGATCAGCAACAAACGTCAGGCTTTTGCCAAAGGTTTTGCTACCAACATTCTCAACCCCAAAGCACTGGTTTTCTTCATCAGCTTGATGTCGAGCTTGGTGCCAGCCGGAATGTCGGTCTCAGGCAAAAGCATCGCGTTAGTTATCCTGTTCAGCTTGTCTCTGGTTTGGTTTTCCAGCTTGGCGTGGATGCTCTCAACGCAACGTTTACAACGTCGATTACAACAAGCAGGCATCTACATCGATGGCATCTGTGGTGTGGTGTTTACCCTCGTTGGCGGCAGTATCTTGGTGCAAACCATCAGCACGTTAATCGGTTAACTCTCTGATTTAAAAGCGTCGCACACCCGACATTTATTAAAACGCTGACTCGACGATCTTCTCTATGGCTGCCAAGCTGAACAATCAAACTGGCAACATGGAGAGTCATCATGCATTGGACGTTCAACCGACTCGTGTCTACGGGTCTTTTTCTTAGCGCCTCTATCACCCACACCGCGTTTGCAAACCAAGCCACCGATGCGATTGCCCCAGAGCAAAGTACTGGGCTTGAGCACAAACAACTGGTCAAAGCCAAAGACTATATGGTGACAGCAGCGAACCCAATCGCCACCCAAGCTGGTGCTGATGTACTGGAGCAAGGCGGCAATGCCATCGATGCTATGGTGGCGGTACAACTGATGCTTGGCTTAGTCGAACCACAATCTTCCGGCATTGGTGGCGGCGCATTTTTGGTGTATTGGGATGGCGAACA
>NZ_JAWOTL010000144.1:0-1344 GCF_033338835.1 Vibrio sp. Vb0888 | reverse complement strand
GTTTGAATAAGACAGTGGCTGCGATTCGCCGCAAGCGAAAGCTGACAACGATGAAAAAGAAAGTCAGCGCACGCAATCGTGTATTCGTTCACTTAGTAAATCACTAAGAACTTAAAGCAAACATCTACACACCCGTAGATGTTTGCTGAACACAACTCACCAACTTAATCTTCTTGCTTACCTTCTAATACTTTTTTCTCTTGTTTCTTGGCCTTAATTTCTTTGCGACGACGCTTGAACAAGGCCTGTAACTGCTCACGGCACTCATCCTCTAACAGCCCTCTTTCGACCGTTGCGTAATGGTAAGCTGCTTGGCTCTCAAACAAGTTCAATACCGTACCAGCCGCGCCCGCTTTAAGATCTGGCGCGCCAAATACCACGCGTTTCACTCTGCTGTGCAACAGTGCTCCTGCGCACATCGGGCAAGGCTCTAGTGTGACATAGAGAGTGGTGTCTAAAAGTCGATAGTTTTCTAACACAGCCCCTGCGTTACGTAGAGTCTGAATCTCCGCATGTGCTGTTGCATCATGAGAGCAGATAGAGCGGTTCCAGCCTTCTGCAATCACTTCTCCATCTTTAACTAATACCGCTCCCACAGGCACCTCTCCTTCCAATTCAGCTTGTTCAGCTAATGCAAGTGCTCGGCGCATAAAAATTTCGTCTTGTGGGGTAAATTGATGCTCAGACAAAAGGGCTCCAGAAAGGAAGGTAACTATGAATAGCGAAATATTACCACCAACATCGCTTTCACTACAGCAGGACATAAGTTTTGGAGATGCGCCTCTTTCGTAATGGCACCTCAAAACAAAAAAGCGCAGACCTTTCGACCTGCGCTTTTCTCTAATATTCGATCATTTACATCGTGTATGTGTACGGTGCTTGAATACCTAGTGGGATACCTACCATCCAGTAAAGAACTAGGAAGATTGACCAACCAATCAACATAGCAATCGAGAATGGCATCATCAGTGACGCCAGTGTACCAATGCCTGTCGACTTCACGTAACGTTGACAGTAAACCACTACAAGAGGGAAGAATACCATCAGAGGTGAAATGATGTTCGATACTGAGTCACCCACACGGTAAGCCGCCTGAGATAGTTCAGGAGAAATACCTACCGCCATTAGCATTGGAACTAGGATTGGACCAATCAAAGCCCATTTCGCAGAAGCGGAACCGATAAGTAGGTTTACAGCCGCTGTTAGCAAGATCATACCAATGATGGTTGCTTCACCTGGTAGGTTCATCGCTTTTAAGCCTTCAGCACCATACAACGCTAGCATCGTACCGATGTTTGACTGAGCAAATGCAGATAGGAACTGAGCACAGAAGAACGACATAAC
>NZ_JAWOTL010000143.1:0-1346 GCF_033338835.1 Vibrio sp. Vb0888 | reverse complement strand
CAACTCTGATCCAGAAGTGTCGACTCAAGATGATGACATCAAATCGTCTTTGATCCATTGGTTGGAAGAGTTGAATCCAAAACAAAAAGAAGTGCTTGCACGCCGTTTTGGTTTGCTTGGTTATGAGCCGTCTACGCTTGAAGAAGTGGGACGAGAGATTGGTCTTACCCGTGAGCGTGTACGTCAAATTCAAGTGGAGGGTTTACGTCGACTTCGTGAAATCCTAATTAAACAAGGCCTAAATATGGAAAACTTGTTTAACGTTGAAGACGATTAATACTAAGCTTTCTCGAAACACAAAGGGCTATGGATAACCATAGCCCTTTTTCTGTTTTAGGGGAGATTAGATATTCTCGTTAAAGCATTTTCTTCAAACGATACAGCTCTTCAAGGGCTTGACGAGGTGTTAAGTCGTCTGGATCGATGTTTGATAACGCTTGTTCAATTTCGCTAGGTTCAGGGATTAAGCTGAGCTGATTTGCCACATCCACTGTGCTTGGACGAGGCGAGTCGCTAGCTTGACCGAGTTGCTCTAGTTGAGACAGTTTAGTACGAGCATTTTTGATGACCGTTTTAGGTACGCCAGCTAAGCCCGCAACCGCCAAGCCGTATGATTTGCTTGCGGCGCCTTCTTGAACTGCGTGCATGAAAGCAATGCTGTCGCCATGTTCTACCGCATCTAGTTGAACATTCGCTAAGTTTGGTAGCAAGTTCGGTAATTCGGTTAGTTCAAAATAGTGCGTAGCGAAAAGTGTCATCGCGCCAATTTGTGTTGCAAGCCATTCGGCACTTGCCCATGCCAATGAAAGACCATCGTAAGTACTGGTACCGCGACCGATCTCATCCATTAACACCAAGCTGTTCTTGGTTGCGTTGTGGAGAATGTTGGCCGTTTCTGTCATCTCTACCATGAAGGTTGAACGACCTGATGCCAAGTCATCTGAAGCACCGATACGAGTAAAGATGCGATCCAATGAGCCAATTTGTGCTGACTCTGCAGGTACATAAGAGCCGATGTGAGCCATCAACGCAATTAGCGCAGTTTGGCGCATGTAGGTTGATTTACCCCCCATGTTTGGACCCGTGATGATGAGCATTTTACGGCTTGGGCTTAATTCTATTGGGTTAGCAATGAACGGGTCCGAGGTGACTTGCTCTACTACCGGGTGGCGACCTGCTTGAATGTGAATACCTGCGTCTTTAACTAGAGTAGGGCGGCAATAATCCAATGAGTCTGCGCGTTCTGCTAGGTTTTGTAACACGTCCATCTGTGAAACGGCAGAAGCTAGGTTTTGCATTTGTTCAAGATGAGGCATCAGCAAATCGAACAGCTCTTCCCACAGTTT
>NZ_JAWOTL010000142.1:0-1346 GCF_033338835.1 Vibrio sp. Vb0888 | reverse complement strand
AACGAATCTCGAAAAGACAAGCCTTCGACTAACACGCCCCCAAGGATGATGGCAGCACTGGCCGAGATAGCCAGTTTATTCTTCAGTGATAAATTTTTGAACATAGCAGCGATTAATAGATTTTTTGTACCCAAGCAGCCTTAAGTGTCGGGCTTAATGCCCATTTACCTAAAGCGCGGGGTAGTTTGTTATTGGTTATTTTCATTCGTACATGATTCGGCGTCGTCGCTGAAAAGCGGTTTTGACGCCGAAATCATCGATTGATTATATTTTACTGCTCAAAATAAATACTGGCGCTATGTCGCGAATTTGAGCTTTATAAGAAATAAGAACCTAATACGAGAGCGGCTTGTTTTATGTATTTGTAAAGTAAGGATTTGTCGTGTTTTGTAAATGATAATTGATTTCATTAAATGGTGATATAGATCACATTTGAGCAGCAAATAATCCATTAAAAATGTGAAGGTCATGGAACGAGGATTATATTGATCGGCTTAATCATAGTTATGGGCAATAGTTATGCGCAGTATATTGTTAGTCCCCGCGTTATTGTTGTCAGGGTGTGCTCTGACACAACAATCCACGCCGATTCAGCCTGATGCCAACTGGCACGTTAATCAGCTATCCAATGGAATGAAATACCACATCTATCCAACTCAAGACCAAGAAGTTTCGGTTCGTTTGGTGATGCACATTGGTTCGTTCCAAGAAGAAGCCAATCAAAAAGGCTACGCTCACTTCGTTGAGCACATGGCATTTAATGGCAGCACACACTTTACCGGCAACGACGTTGTTAAGCTTTTTGGGCAATCTGGCGGCAGTTTTGGCGCAGATATCAACGCGTTTACCACCTATCAGCAAACCTCCTATAAGCTTGACTTAGCTAATAACGATAAGCTTGAAGATGCCCTGACTTGGATGCGAGACATTGGCGACGGTTTAGAGTTCGCTCCTGCTCAAGTTGAAAAAGAGAAAGGCGTTGTCTTGGGTGAATGGCGACGCGCCAATCCAGATGATAAGTCGTTTTCAATGCACGCGTATGAGGCTTCGATTGAAGGAACGCCTTACGCCGAGCATGATCCAATCGGTACTCGTGATGCAATTGAGAACGCGACGTCAAATGGGCTGAAAAACTTCTACGAGAAGTGGTATCAGCCGCAGTATGCCGAGCTGATCGTCACGGGCAATGTGGACGCTAAGTCGCTTGCTAACATCATCAAGAACAAGTTCTCGAACTGGGAAAGTACCTCAGATATCGCCATCGAAAAGCGTCGTGACATTCGACTCAATACTCAAGACGAAATTCTGCCAAGCAACTCGATGGAGTCACCAAGCTTGCATTTGGT
>NZ_JAWOTL010000141.1:0-1353 GCF_033338835.1 Vibrio sp. Vb0888 | reverse complement strand
GACCTGCCAAACTACCCAGAAGAACCAAGTACTTACGAAGAAAAAGCGATTAAATCGGCTTACGATAAGATTAAGGGCAGTGCTGTAAACCCAGTACTTCGTGAAGGTAACTCTGACCGTCGTGCGCCACTTTCTGTTAAGAACTATGCAAAGAAAAACCCACACTCAATGGGCGCATGGTCATCAGACTCTAAATCCCATGTATCAAGCATGGCGGGTGACGATTTCTTTGGTAGCGAGAAATCAACAACCATTTCTGGCGCAACAGAAGTAAAAATCGAGTTTGTTGGCGAAGATGGCTCTGTAAAAGAGCTAAAATCTGCTTTCCCACTGTTAGACAAAGAAGTTATTGATAGCTCTGTACTGAAGAAAAAAGCATTGGTTGAGTTCTTCGAAAAAGAAATCGCAGATGCGAAAGAGCAAGACGTACTGCTTTCTCTACACATGAAAGCGACGATGATGAAGGTTTCTGACCCGGTTATCTTCGGTCACGCTGTAAAAGTGTACTACAAAGACGTTTTTGCTATATACGGTAAGTTATTAGAAGAGCTTGGCGTTGATGTAAATAATGGTCTTGGTGATGTTTACTCGAAAATCGAGTCACTACCAGCAGCACAAAAAGAAGAGATTGAAGCGGCAATTCAGGCGGTTTACCAAACTCAGCCTGAACTTGCGATGGTTGATTCGGATCGTGGCATCACGAACCTGCATGTCCCAAGCGACATCATTGTCGATGCATCTATGCCAGCAATGTTGCGTTCTTCTGGCCAAATGTGGGGTCCTGACGGCAAGCAAAAAGATACTAAAGCGATGATTCCAGATCGCTGCTATGCAGGTATCTACCAAGCAGTTATCGATTTCTGTAAAGAGCACGGCGCATTTGACCCGACAACAATGGGCAGCGTACCAAACGTGGGTTTGATGGCTCAAAAAGCAGAAGAGTACGGTTCTCACGATAAGACGTTTATCCTAGATGCAGCAGGTACAGTACGTGTTGTTGATGCTTCTGGCGCAGCGCTGCTTGAACAGGCGGTAGAAGAGGGTGACATCTTCCGTATGTGTCAGGTAAAAGACGCGCCAATTCAAGATTGGGTGAAACTTGCAGTGACTCGCGCACGTGCAACAGGCGTTCCAGCTGTATTTTGGCTAGATGAAAACCGCGCACACGATGCAGAGCTTATTAAAAAGGTCAATGCATACCTGCCAGATCACGATACGACAGGCCTAGAAATTAAGATTCTTGCTCCAGTAGAAGCATGTAAGTACTCATTAGAGCGAATGAAAGCTGGTCTAGATACTATTTCTGTAACGGGTAACGTACTTCGTGACTACCTAACAGACTTGTTCCCAATT
>NZ_JAWOTL010000140.1:0-1354 GCF_033338835.1 Vibrio sp. Vb0888 | reverse complement strand
CGACATCAAAGAACTCGAGTGCCAATACGCCAACGTAATCCAGGCTATCTGCGACGGCCGTGAACATCTGCTTGGCTTGGGCTTGCAGCTCTGGCGCATCAATCGCGGTGGATAAGCTCAATACGCCATTGGTATGAACGTTTTCTGCTAGAGGGTAAACTTCAACACTGCCGTCTTTGCCACGCGCACCAACTAAAGAGACTTCACGGTTAAATGGTACAAACTCTTCAGCCACAATCGCTTGTGTAGGTGTTGCTGCAATGCACTCCGCCATTTCTGTCCAGATCGTCTCTATCTGAGCCGCTTCTTTCAAGCGCCACTGGCCTTTACCATCGTAACCACCCAATGCACTTTTCAGCACCATAGGTATGCCAACATGTTCAATTGCGCGTTCAAAATCTTCACGTGTCTCAATCACGTAGTGCTTTGCATTACGCACGCCAGCATTATCGAGTAGCGCTTTTTCAACACGGCGGTCACCGCCTGCTTTGATGGCTGCGGTACTAGGGAGGAACTTGCCACTTAATTCACAGATGTCGAGTACATCGTGAGGAATATGTTCGAATTCTGCGGTGATCGCATCCACTTGTTCAATGGCATTTTCCAAACCATGACCAAGCACCTGTTGGGTAAGAGGATGGACAACGTTACCGCTGCCGACATCGTAAGCCGAGATTTGGATGTTCAGTGGTGCACCAGCCAGAGACATCATGCGAGCCAACTGACCTGATCCGAGAACCAGTACATGCATCTGATTAATCCTCAGCTGGATTTGGGTTAGCCAGTACGGTTTCCGTCTGTTCATTGCGGAACGCTTCTACCTTCGCCATGATGCTTTCGTCATGAGTGCCTAGGATCTGTGCCGCTAAGATGCCCGCGTTTGCAGCGCCCGCTTCGCCAATCGCTAACGTGCCGACAGCAATGCCTTTTGGCATTTGTACAATAGATAGCAAAGAGTCCATGCCTTTTAGAGCGCGAGATTGAACCGGAACGCCAAGTACAGGCAAACTGGTGAAAGCTGCCGCCATTCCCGGTAGGTGAGCTGCACCACCGGCACCTGCGATGATCACTTTGATGCCGCGTTCTTTCGCGCTGCTAGCGTAATCGGCTAATAGTTGAGGAGTACGGTGAGCTGACACCACCTTTGTTTCGTAAGACACGCCAAATTGATCCAGCATGTCTGCTGCTAGTTTCATGGTTGGCCAATCGGATTTAGAACCCATGATGATACCGACTTTCATCTCAAACTCCTTCAAGCTGCAAAATTAGGTGAGCTGATAAATTTGTGCGCATTATACGGGGATTTTTATCTCAAGCAAACGTTTGCGTTTTGTTGTTGGCGCTATTGATACAT
>NZ_JAWOTL010000139.1:0-1356 GCF_033338835.1 Vibrio sp. Vb0888 | reverse complement strand
AAGGAAAAAACCAAAGTTCGAATGGGTTTCCTTCGCAATCACCGAATGGTGCACGCGGTGCATGTCTGGTGTCACAATGACTTTTCGCAGTTTTTTATCGATAGATAACGCAAGCTTTGCGTTACTGTGATTGAACATCGCACTCGCATTTAGAATGATCTCAAAAACCACAATCGCGAGAGGTGAAACACCAAGAATGAATACCGAGGCGATTTTGACGACCATCGAGATGATGATTTCAATTGGATGAAAACGCGCGCCAGTTGTGACATCGATATCCAAATCGGCATGGTGCATACGATGAATTTTCCATAGCGGTTTAACGCGATGAAAAACCAAGTGCTGAACATAGATGATGAGATCGAGAACAATCACAGCAAGCAACACATTTAACCAACCGGGCAGGGAGAGAAGATTGAATAGTCCCCATTGCTGATCATGAGCAATGGTCGCAGCTTGAAACGCAGCAATAGGCATCACTAATGCAATGATCGCGCTATTTAGGGCGACCAAAGAGAGGTTGTTTAACCAGCGAAAGGAACGTTTGACGGTGAGCGTCTTTCTTGGGAGCTTGTTTTCCCAAAGAGTACACAGCAACAATACGCCAATAAAACAGCTAAGTCGCAACCAAGATGGGTCGGTAAACGTGTTTTCAGTCACTGATCTTTCCTTATTCTACGCATTTGTCGCAATAGACCTTAACTAACGTGAGATTCTTTCAATGTTTGGTCTTTAGAGTAATAACGCTGTCGCCTTGTGAGCGAGCGGTTATACCAGTAGAATCGCGCTCTCGTTTTTATTTGGCATTTCCTTCATGAGAATCCACGCTTTCCATCGTTTATATCAGTATCGTCAATCCATCTCAACGAAGCCTTTTAATGCTCGTGGATGCAAAGTTCAGCGCTGCCCATTCTGTCAGGTTTCAGAGCAGCATTGTTTATGTGAATTGCAACCTGATATCGATAGCAATGTCGCGTGCATGCTGATTGTGTCTGAGAACGAAGTGTTTAAGCCAAGCAATACAGGCCGTTTGATTGCTGATACGGTGAAAGAGACTTACGTGTATCAATGGAATCGCACTGAACCTTCACAAGAGATGCTTGATCTTTTGTCCAACGATGACTACCAGCCTGTCATTGTTTTTCCTGCCGATTACGTTGATCAACCTGAGCGATTGCTAGATGGATTACACGCTGAGCACTTACATCGCACTGATGGTAATAGCAAAAAGTGGTTGTTGATTTTTATCGATGGTAGTTGGCGTGAGGCGCGAAAAATCTTCCGTCGCTCTGAGTTTTTACAGTCTCTACCAGTCCTATCTATCGAGCCGGAGTGTTTATCTGAATACATCATGCG
>NZ_JAWOTL010000138.1:0-1357 GCF_033338835.1 Vibrio sp. Vb0888 | reverse complement strand
CGTAATTCAGAGAACGCCAGGCGATACTGCGTTTGTCGAGATGGAATCGCGGGTGATGTACAACTTAAAACGTCTGGAACTGCCACTCGAACAATTTGAGATTCAATCTTTTAGCGCTGTGATCCCCGACTATTCGATCTATCTGGCCTTTTCTCCAGAGATGAAACCTGAAGTACAACACTTTATTAATCAACGCCTGTCGGATCTAAAAGCCTCGGGAGAGATCGATAACATCGTCAAACACTATCTTTAACGCGCCTAGCCCTTTTACTGGTGCAGCTTTTGAGATCCCCACTAAAACGCCAGCCTTCTCAAGCTGGCGTTTTTATCTATTCGATTTGATACCCGCCAGAAACGATCATTCCGTTTGATCAACAAAATGGGGATCAAACATGTGCCCTAATTTGTTTGCTTTGGTTTTTAGATAGTGTTGGTTGCTTGGATTGCGACCTTCTTGCAGTGGCACACGCTCAACGACATTGATGTGCGCGTTTTTCAAAGCCGCAAGCTTACGGGGGTTGTTGGTCATCAGACGCACTTCGTCAATCCCTAAATGCTCTAACATCCCTTTGCAAAACGCATAGTCTCGCATATCAGCAGCAAACCCTAAACGCTCATTCGCCTCAACGGTATCCGCACCATCATCCTGCAAGTGATAGGCGCGAATTTTGTTGATTAAACCGATGCCACGTCCCTCCTGACGCAAATAGAGCAGCACGCCGCAACCCTCTTCAACGATGTTTTGCAACGCACGATTTAACTGAAAACCGCAATCGCAGCGGGTGCTAAATAGTGCGTCTCCAGTGAGACATTCAGAATGGAGCCGAATCAATGGCGCAGGCTGAGACGTCGGGTCGCCATACACCAGCGCGAGATGCTCCTTCCCTGTAGCCGTCTCGATGAAGCCGTGCATCATGAATGTGCCCCACTGAGTTGGCAGCTTGGCTTTGTCGATGAACTTAACCAAATTGTAAGGCTCGACATGTCGCAGCTCTGCGCGTACGTTCATCAAAATTTCTCCTAGGTGGTTCAAACCTTTACCGTCTCCCCCATCTCCCCAAAATGCGTCCTTGTGCGAATGCTCGGTAAGGCAAGCATTGCCCGTGCGCATCAGTTTCTGAGCAAGTTTCGGGTTTTGGAGGAATTTTTCTCGCACAATGAACGCCATAACTGAGAGCTTCATGTTGGCCCAATCGCTGCGAACGAGATGCTCGTACTGACGGCTTAACGCGAACGCTTCATCCGGCGATTGGGCTTTCTGAATTTTGGTTTGCAGTTGGGCATCAACAAATTTCTGAGCTTGATAGTAGTGTTCGCTGGTGGGCCAAGATTGGGAAGATATTTCGACGGGGGCATG
>NZ_JAWOTL010000137.1:0-1369 GCF_033338835.1 Vibrio sp. Vb0888 | reverse complement strand
AGTGGGTACTTACCTGAGACAATATTTGTACGAGTCGGGCTAACATAGTTAACCCCGCGTTTAGCGATGGGAACCAACCTTACGCCAGCCACTCGATAACCAACGCCAGAATAACCAACTCCGCTGATGGTCGATGCCACAGATTGCACCACAGAAGCCGAGCCCGGTTGTTCATTCACTCGGGTTTTGAAGTCACCGCCACACAGCGCATTGCTTTTGAAGTAACCATACGTCCCGGACACAGAGTTACGCCCAAACAACTGCAAGTTGCGCTTCGCCCATTCGGCTTTTAAACCTAGTTGCTGCCAGTTAGTGATGAACTGACTTTCTCCACAACGCAACGTAGCGGAAAACATGGCGTCCAATTGATTAAAGTTCAAACCTTGAATGGGATTGTCTTGATGCACAAAAATACCGATAGCATCAATAGCAACGCGCAATGCTGTAGGTTTGTAACCATGCTGTCGCTCAAACGCTTCGATTTCTTTCAAACGCATCGGGCGGCTCATTGGACCAAACTGCGCCGTTTGCTCTGTTAAAGCAGGTGGCGCCGTTGACGAGCCTGAAGCTTGAACTTGCGCGTTGATGTTCGGGTAAATGGATTTAAACTCTTCCACCCAAAGTGTGGTCATCCCCGCCAAAGTGTCTGAGCCTACCGAGAGCAAGTTCCCAACAATGCCAGTGGTTTTATGGTAGTTCGGTAATGGCTTATCTTGAGCAACCGCCATACTCGAACAAGTAAGCGCGATACAAGCGATGGCTCTACTGACTCGACGTCCCATTATTTCACCACCAAACGACTTGGAAGTACGAACGAGAACTTACTGCCTACACCGACTTCACTTTGAATTTCCAGGTGTGAGTCATGATGGCTCAACGCATGTTTCACAATTGCCAATCCTAAACCACTGCCACCCGTATCGCGTGAACGTGCTTTATCAACTCGGTAGAAACGCTCAGTCAGTCGATGCAAGTGTTGTGGCTCAATACCATCACCACTGTCTTCAACTTCAAGGCACGCACCTTGTGCGGTTTGATACCAACGAACATGAATATTGGCTCCCGGAGGAGTGTACTTCACTGCATTATAAACAAGGGTGGAGATCGCGCTGCGCAATTGGTCATCATCTCCAAGCACACGAAGGCTGGTATCGACATCAAACTTGAGTTTATGTTGGTCATCACCACTTAAGCTGATCGCTTCTTTCTCTAAGACTTCAAGCATTGCTGGCACGTTTACGACATCTTCCAACTCATGCATCGGCGCGGCTTCAATCTTAGATAAGGTAAGAAGTTGATTCACTAAGCTGTTCATGCGGTTAAGCTGCTCCGTCATCACCCCATGCGCTTTAGTCCACATCGGGCCGAC
>NZ_JAWOTL010000136.1:0-1370 GCF_033338835.1 Vibrio sp. Vb0888 | reverse complement strand
CCAGAAACACCTCTTGAACGTTATTAACGAATCTACTTGGGAATAGAGATGTAAGGTGCGAGGCGCTGATCCCAGTGACACGGGTTGCCAATTTTCTGTTTAATAAAGTTGATAACGGCTGATATTTTTTTCGGCATGTGCTGACGACTCGGGTACACCGCATAAAATGGCATCGACTGGCTCGCTTTCCAGTCTGGCAATAGTTGAATCAACTTACCCGTTCTGAACTCATCACCAAGCAAGTACGTTGCGAGATACGCAATCCCCCATCCAGCAATCGCGGCGTCACGTACGGCTTCTGCTAAATCGACAGAGTAGTTTCCGGAGACTTTTACGTTGAGCTCTTGTTGTCCCTTGGTAAATGCCCATCCTGTGTAATCACGCTCCCAACTGCGATAGATCAAGCAGTTGTGCAAAGACAAGTCGTTCGGCTCAGTCGGAGTATCATACTTAAGCAAATAATCTGGCGATGCTGCCACCACAAACTGGCAGTCTGTCAAACGCTGCGCAATGTAGCCCTCTGGTAGGTGCTCATTGTTTGTTACCCACAGATCGAGCCCTTCCGCCAGCATATCGACCTTGTAGTCAAACAAATGCACTTCCACTTGAAGCTGTGGATACAACTCACGCAGCTCTTGAATCGCAGGAATGATGTGCAGCGTTCCAAATGATTGAGATAACCCGAGGCGAACCAGCCCAGCCACTTCATCCCTTTGGCTTTCCATTTCTAACGTCGCACTACTCACCGCCTGCACCACTTGTTCACAATGATGATAAAACGTTTTTCCCGCTTCGGTAGGCGTAAAACTACGCGTGGTGCGTTGAACAAGCTTGATGCCAAGAGATTCCTCTAACTGACTAAGCTGTTTGCTGACGTGAGATACTGACACTCCAAGGCTTTTCGCCGCCGCAGTAAAGTTTTTATGTTTGATCAATGCAGAAAAGATCACCATTTGCGCAGCACGTTCAGATAACACGCAGTACCTCGATAAGAATGTGGGAAAAACAAAGGGCTCCGAAGAGCCCCTATAAAACAGTATTTACTAACGAACTAGAATGAAATGCGATCAGCAAGATGGCTGACGGCAAGCGCGAAGTAGTAAGAGCGGTTCCACTTCATCAGTACGTTATAGTTATTGTAAACCAGATAAGTACGACCGTTTTCATCGTCAGGCATGATAAGCCATGCTTGGATATCTTCATTCAGTTTAGGTAATGGACTGCCATCGTACTTCGTGATGCCAAGTTTACTCCACTCCTGAAGATATTTGCCTTTTTCTGCCCTGCGTCCTTCTAGGCTACGATCAATCCCTTTCGGCACCTTCACTTGGCGCCCCCAAGTAAACTTATCGTCCCAGCCAGACTCGCTC
>NZ_JAWOTL010000135.1:0-1373 GCF_033338835.1 Vibrio sp. Vb0888 | reverse complement strand
TTAAGGCATTCAAACTTGGTGAGCGCGGTATGCGCTTTGGCGTAGTGCCATTTGATTTCACAAGGTGGGCAAATTTGCGGTAAACGCTCGGCCAGTTGGCTAGAAAACTCATAGTTGATATGAGATCCCACCACCGTAAAGTGTTCAGCAATCATGTCTTTGATGACGAAGCAGGCCAGCTCTGCGTCAATGCCAATCGCTGTGATTTGACACAAATCACCTTGTTGTAGACCTGCTTGCAAAATCGCCACGGACTTGGTGAGTTCCGCAACACGATTCTGCGTTACATTGATGATATGTAAGGTACTTTTGAACTTCTTTGCCACTCGATTGAGTGGCTGAGCAAGGTGCGCACTGGCATTTGCATTATCGACGAAAAAGGTGATTTGGTATTCGTTCATCTGCAAATTTAGTCGCGGCAGTGGACGAGGAATACTTTGTCGACGTTCAGCAAAACCTCTTCAATGGGGATTTGAATTTTGCGCGTCCCTTCGAATCGGCCAGGTTGTTCTATCTCAATATCCGACACGATCAAAACCCGATCCGCTTGAGCAATATCGTGAGGAGTGAGCTGATTCTCTATCCCCATCGCACCTTGCGTTTCTACTTTAATTTGCACGTTATGTTTTGGCGCAGCTTTCATTAGTGCATCTGCCGCCATATAAGTATGAGCGATGCCTGTAGGGCATGCTGTCACCGCTACGATTTTCATGTTCTATCCATTTTATTTTTTGTGGATATTAGCACAGCCACCGCAGATTGAATTAATTTGAGCTGGATTAACGCAAGAGCTCTATCACAGTTTGAATCTCATGTTACATTAATCCAGTTAATGCACTTTTAGTCCTATATATCAAAGGGTAGGCACTGGTTAATCTATGCCCAAATAAAATGAGTAGGAACGCATACGAGCCAGGGGATCCTGTATCTCAAACTCACTTGGGTATATATTCGAGCGTGAATATTGGAAGGTAAAACAATGGACATCACAAACCTAATTGAGCTGGAAACGATATGTTTAGATCTAAAAGCTCAAACCAAAGATGAAGCGCTCAAAGAGCTGGTCGAGATGCTAGAGGCCGCCGGCAAACTCAATAGTCAAAGCCAGTTCTTGGCAGATATCTGGAAACGAGAAGAGATCGGTAACACAGGATTTGATGATGGTATTGCGATCCCTCATGCCAAAAGTGATGCTGTAGCGAAACCGGCTGTCGCGGTCGGGATCAGCCGTAATGGGATTGATTATGGCGCCGAAGATGGCGAGCTGTCCGATGTGTTTTTCATGCTGGCGTCTCCAGATGGTGATGACCATCATCACATTGAAGTATTGGCACAAATTTCCACCAAAATTATCGAAGACGGCTTTGTTGAAA
>NZ_JAWOTL010000134.1:0-1382 GCF_033338835.1 Vibrio sp. Vb0888 | reverse complement strand
ACAAAGTGGGTCTCTTCGCTTCTGGCGGCGGTATCGGCTTGATGAACTTCCCATTTGAAGGTCTGGTTTCAGGTTCAAAATGGGGCAGCGCAATCGGCGTTATCATGTTTATGCTTGTGATCGGCGGCGCTTTTGGTGTCGTGATGCGCACGGGCACTATCGACAACGGTATCCTTCGCCTGATCGACAAAACCAAAGGTAACGAAGCGCTCTTCATTCCTGTTCTGTTCTTGCTGTTCTCTTTGGGCGGCGCTGTCTTTGGGATGGGTGAAGAGGCGGTGGCGTTCGCCATCATCATCGCTCCATTGATGGTTCGCCTAGGTTATGACGGCATTACGACCGTAATGGTGACTTACGTTGCGACTCAGATTGGTTTTGCGACATCTTGGATGAACCCATTCTCGGTTGCGATTGCACAAGGTATTGCTGGTATTCCTGTACTATCGGGCATGACGGTTCGTATGGCACTTTGGGTTGGTTTTACACTCATCGGTATCGCCTTTACGATGGTTTATGCGTCTCGCATCAAAGCAAATCCTGAGTACTCTTACAGCCGCCGTACGGATAAATACTTCCGTCAGCAAGAACTAGGTAGCCACGACTCTCGTTGGAACTTCGGAGACACGCTCGTTATTCTAACGGTTATCGCAACGACGATTTGGGTGGTTTGGGGCGTAGTAGCCAAAGCATGGTACATCCCAGAAATCGCTTCTCAGTTCTTCACAATGGGCTTTGTGGTTGCCATCATCGGTACGATCTTCCGCCTAAACGGCATGACCCTTAACTGTGCGGCGGACGCATTCAAAGAAGGCGCAGCAATCATGCTAGCTCCTGCTCTTTTGGTTGGCTGTGCGAAAGGTGTATTGCTTATTCTGGGTGGTGGTACTACCGATGAAGCAAGCGTACTGAACTCGATTTTGAACAGCGCAGGCGGTGTGATCAGCGGCCTTCCTGATGTCGCCGCAGCTTGGTTGATGTATGTGTTCCAATCCATCTTCAACTTCTTCGTAACCTCGGGTTCTGGCCAAGCAGCACTTACGATGCCTCTGCTGTCTCCTCTTGCAGACATCGCTGGCGTAACGCGTCAGGTAGCGGTTCTGGCATTCCAACTGGGTGATGGTTTCACTAACGTGATCGTTCCTACTTCTGCGTCCCTAATGGCAACGCTTGGCGTGTGTCGTATCGACTGGGGTGACTGGGCGAAATTCTGCTGGCGCTTTATGCTATTACGCTTTACCCTATCGAGCATTGTCGTCGTCGCAGCTCACGTGATGGGTTTTGCGTAAACTGATTAACAGATAAGAAGGCGAGACAAGTTCTCGCCTTTTTTGATTCAAGCCAAATGACAAATAAGCATCAAAACGATGTTTTGGAGTGACAAC
>NZ_JAWOTL010000133.1:0-1385 GCF_033338835.1 Vibrio sp. Vb0888 | reverse complement strand
AAATTCAGTATTTGTTTGTCGCCGAACACTTAGCCAAAACCAATCGCTACGAGTGTGACGACGATGAAGTGATTGAAGTCGTGACATTGTCACGAGAACAGCTCGAAGAAAAAATTATTGATGGCACCATTACCGATGCCAAAACCATCGCTTGCTTAAGCAAAGCTCGCCTTTGCGGATACATTTAGGAATTTGGACCAAGGAGATATTCATGGATTTTCGTTCAGACACAGTGACTCAACCCACCCAAGCTATGCGCGAAGCAATGTTCAGCGCCCCTGTTGGCGATGATGTTTATGGTGACGATCCTACCGTAAACGAGCTAGAGCAATTCGCGGCTGAATTAGCAGGGTTTGAGGCAGCGTTGTTTACCACTTCTGGCACGCAAGCAAACCTTTTAGGGTTAATGGCACATTGTGAGCGTGGCGATGAATATTTATGCGGCCAGCAAGCGCACAATTACAAATATGAAGCAGGTGGCGCAGCGGTACTGGGTTCTATCCAGCCTCAACCAATAGAAAACAATCCAGATGGCACGTTGCCATTTGACAAATTAGAGGCAGCAATTAAACCTGATGACGCGCACTTTGCTCGTACTCGTCTGCTAAGTTTAGAAAACACCATCAACGGTAAAGTGACCCCACTGTCTTACTTAGCGGAAGCTCGTGAATTCGTTAATAAACACAATCTGAACCTGCATCTCGACGGTGCCCGCGTGTTTAACGCAGCTGTTGCGCTCGATGTTCCCGTCAAAGATATTGGTCAATACTTTGATTCCATGACGATTTGTTTATCGAAAGGTCTTGCGGCACCCGTTGGCTCACTGCTGCTTGGCAGCAAGGAATACATCGCGAAAGCTCGCCGTTTAAGAAAGATGGTCGGCGGCGGAATGCGTCAGGCAGGTATTCTAGCGGCAGCAGGTAAACTGGCGATCACGGAACAAGTCGCGCAATTAAAGCAAGATCACATCAATGCAAAAGCATTGGCGGAAGGTTTAGCTGAACTACCGGGTTTCTCGGTAAATCCTGACTTCGTTCAAACCAACATTGTGTTTGCTAAGTTGGATGCTAAAGTCGATATCCAAAGCATCGCGGAGCAACTCAAGCAACAAAACATCATCATCAGCCCAGGAAACCCAATTCGCTTTGTCACACACAAAGACATCTCTGCTGAAGATATTCAAACCTTCCTATCGAGCCTTAAATCTCTGCTTTAGATTGATTTTGATCATTGAGCTTCCCCTTGGGGGAAGCTTTATTCTACGGTCAATTATCGCTAAATCGAGAATCCATAATGCTAAGAACCCTCCTTTTAACGTCTCTTATTTTTACCTCCACCGTTTATGCCAATCCTTTTGGCGATGCTGAGAAAGGCAAAGTTAAAGC
>NZ_JAWOTL010000132.1:0-1387 GCF_033338835.1 Vibrio sp. Vb0888 | reverse complement strand
TGGCGATAGATGATCTGTCCCTTATCTCCATCAGTGACGTAGGTCAGTTCATCGCCATTTTTGATACTTGGGAAGATAAAGCTCAATTGGGTAATCCATTGTTGGCGGCTCGACTTA
This sequence comes from Vibrio sp. Vb0888, assembly GCF_033338835.1. NCBI lineage: Bacteria > Pseudomonadati > Pseudomonadota > Gammaproteobacteria > Vibrionales > Vibrionaceae > Vibrio > Vibrio sp. Vb0888. The sequence goes on along the minus strand of NZ_JAWOTL010000132.1, from coordinate 1,270 downwards.
GGGAAGCCCAGTTTTTGCCACTGTTCCTCCGTCACCTCAAGCAACTGCTGCTTGCTTATGTCTCGTTGATAGTTGATCTCTAAAGCAAATGGATGCGGAGAAACATCCGTAGAAACTAGGTATTGCCCATTGGGTGCTTTTAGGCGAGATCGATAAATATCAAACACAAACCAAGTGAGCTGCGCTTCGCCGACTGTTTCCCATTCCTGCCAGTTTTCTACATTCAGTCTGTCAGTGCTCCCTATATCTTGTGCCTGCGAAGGTATTGCGCCCACTGCAAACACAAACAAGATACCGCTACCCATACCCCTTAGGAGTTTTCTCTTTAAGCTTGCCATTGTCATACACCTTGAGAATCACCAGCATTAACACCAACCACTCAACAAACAAGGCTAGTAACGTAATACTTGTATCGAATCCAAACTCTACCGCTTGAAGCTTGTAGCCAGCAAAGTAACTGAGCATTCCTCCAAGCCCACCTAATATTGATACGTGGATTTTGGCGAAGCGGTGCAAAAGCACTTTCAGTTGGTAGGCATACCATGCAAACAATACCCATAGACCAATCAACCACACAGGGAGCCAAGGGGTAGGGAAAACCAAAAGCGAGAAGTGTTGATTTAGCGTATCGAGAACTAGCCCGAAAAAGGTGACAAAGGAGATCGCTTTCACCGAGTGAAACGCCGTCAGAATGGAATACACCAAGGTCGCCAACGCCAGTATCATCATCAACCATTGCCACTCAAACGTACCAAGAAAAGCAATAAACCAGCACAGTTGAAACCAAGTGGACGCAATCAACACTCTCATAATTGTTATGGGCGCTGGAAAGTCATGTGAACGGCGCTGATCGTACGAGCAAGAAAACCGCCTTCACAATAACTAAGGTAATAACGCCACATGCGGACAAACCGGTCATCGTACCCAAACCCTCGCACAGCATCCTCTGCGCGGTTAAAACGGCGATGCCACTCATTCAGTGTTTTTGCGTAGTCTAGGCCGATGTCAAACAAATCACGAACCACCAAATCACTGTGCTTAGTGGTCGCTTGTGTCAAAGACGTCACCGATGGCAAGAAACCACCAGGGAAAACGTATTTCTGAATAAAATCGACATTGTTGCTGTAATAGTCGTAGCGCTGGTCCGCAATCGTAATCGCTTGGATAGCCATCAGGCCGCTAGGCTTTAATAACGACTCGCACTTTTTGATGTAGGAAGCTAAGAACTGTTTCCCCACGGCTTCAATCATCTCGATAGAAACCAATTTAT
>NZ_JAWOTL010000131.1:0-1391 GCF_033338835.1 Vibrio sp. Vb0888 | reverse complement strand
AGCCGTTTCTCACGCCAACGCCGCGGGATTATGGCAATTGATTCCTGCAACAGCGATGCGCTTTGGTTTAACGGTTGATTCGAATGTGGATGAGCGTTTCGATACCCAAGCCAGCACGAAAGCTGCATTGGACTATCTGGCGTTTTTATACAACAAGTTTGATCAAAACCTCGCATTAACGCTGGCGGCCTATAATGCAGGAGAAGGCCGAATTGCTCGCGCTATAAAGAAAGCGGGCACCGATGACTTCCAACAGCTCACTCTGCCAAAAGAAACACATCAGTACGTCAGTCGTTTCTTCGCCTTGGAAAAACTGATAGATATCGGGCAGTTACAACACTCTTCTTTTCAGCCATTGCTTCTATTTGCTGCTGAATCTGCGGCACCATCACAGCCTCTGATCGACTTTAGTCGACTTCCTCCACTCGTTAATTTGTGATAATAATCACCAAAACAACGAATGTCAGAAGAACGTAAAATTACAAGATCCTGTTCTGCTAATTTAAAAACTCGTGATCTCGATGCAAACGTGTGCAAAAAAGTTAAGGTAATGTATCTCAAGAATAAGAAAGAGTAGTGGTTTACTGATAATAGTCCAATTTGCACTTGTTTATTGGATAGATATGCATCACATTACGTGTGCAAAAAAGATGAAAACCAATGGTTGGACCTATTAATTATTTACACACTAAATATAAAACGGCTATTGTTTTCATAGTTTGAAACAAAACTCAGAATATCGAGATGACGCTTCGCTTGCGCGTCTGGAATAAGTCCTGGTTCCGGGGGGGAGCGCGGACTTTTTTATTGCGCTTAATTGCGTAAAGAAGTGAATGATTAAATCCCTAAACACATCTACCTAACCACTTCTAAAAACGCTTACTGAAGCTCATTCCCATTCAATAGGTATGATCTCAGTCTTCGGCACTCTGGTGACAGCTAAAGCAACTCTTTAGCGATCAGGTGAAGTAAGAACGTTTCACGTTCGATACTCATTCCTTTCTTCGGGCTTTCTGCCATCGTCTTTTCGTTATGTGCTATCGCTTCATGGACATTCATCCAAACTGGACGCATACCATTCTTCACTTCGTAATCTTCATACGCTGTCTCGCCCAGCTCACGATCGATTTTGCATGTGTAACAGTACGAAATCATGTGCATCACGTCGGCATCGTCTTTGTACCAAGGACGAAACTCTTCAAAAATGCCGAATGGTTTGATGCTATGAATATTTTGCGCCCCCGTTTCTTCTTCGAGTTCACGGACTAGCCCTGCAATCACATCCTCACCTTCATCAATTCCGCCACCAGGTAGCGTGTAATCGTGATAACGCTCTGTGTAGAGCAACAACACATCTTCACCATCAAGTACAATGGCACGCGCTGCATTAC
>NZ_JAWOTL010000130.1:0-1393 GCF_033338835.1 Vibrio sp. Vb0888 | reverse complement strand
CCACCCTTGATAACGTACCATTGCGGACGATTCGTCACGTCTAACAAACCGTGATTGAGGAAAAAGCGTAAGAAGAACATCAATGGAAAAGCGCGCATGTCAGCGAGGGAAGATGACCAAATCGCCGCGCCCATTGGCAGAATATAGTTGTCAGAAAAGAAATCACTAAACTGGTGCTCATCCAAAAATGCACCCAGCGTTTGAGAACTCGATATTTGCTCAGTAGCAGACGCTTTTGCTAGTTTATTGAAGCGTAAAATCTCAAGAATAAAGCGATAGAATTTTGGATTAAGCCAATTTCGCTTTTGTGCGAACAATGTTGTTAATGTGTGGCCATTATATTCCAAACCGTTGCCATCGTTTCTCACGCTGAAACTCATTTGCGTCGGAATACCTTCCACGCCAATTTCGTTCATCATTTTGATAAAATTTGGATATGTACGGTCGTTGTATACAATGAACCCTGTATCAATCGCATAATCCTCATTCCCGACACGAACATCAACCGTAGCCGTATGACCACCAATATAATCGTTGGCTTCGAACAAAGTGATATCGTGTTGTTGGTGCAGATAGTACCCACATGTCAGTCCAGAAATTCCAGTGCCTACAATAGCGATTTTCATGCTTCTTCCTTTTAAGATACGAGTTTAGCCGTCAGCCTTGCTTGCCAACTGTATGGAAGCAACGAGATAAAGCGGAGAATGCCTGTAAATCTCGCCGGAAAATAAATGTGGCTTTTATTCGCCGCTAGCTGCTTTCTCAATAATTGAGACGCTTGCTTGGTTGAAATGATCATAGGCATCTCAAAGGTGTTTTTATCCGTTAGGGGCGTTTCAACAAACCCAGGAAACACAGTAATCACTTTGATGCCTTTCTTCTTAAGATCCACAGCGAGCGTGCGCGCAAAGTAGCTCACTGCCGCTTTTGACGCGCCGTACGCTTCCGCTCGTGGCAGCGCGACTTCGGAGGCAATGGAGCCAACAATGACAACGCGGTGCCCTCGCTGAAAATACGGTTGGCAAGCTTCTATACAGTTAGCTACACCTACGACATTAACATTCATCACGCGCGCCATAAGTTGCGCATCTACAATGCCATCATCCATGTATTCGCAATCACCCGCGTTGAAGATCCATGTATCTGGAATCGTCTTGAGCGAAGACAGTACTCGCTTCGTCTCCTCATAATCGGTTACATCAAACTTCAACGTTTCGATAGATGAAGAAGTTGCCGCTAGCTCAGCAAGTACAGCTTCATTGCGTCCACATGCAATGACACGCCAACCAGACTCAGCAAAATCGACAGCCAGCTGTTTACCTCTCCCGGAGGTCGCCCCCGTAATTAAAACGACACTATTCATCGCCCCAACCTTTGCTTAATGGTTTTGATG
>NZ_JAWOTL010000129.1:0-1405 GCF_033338835.1 Vibrio sp. Vb0888 | reverse complement strand
CACCATGCTTTGAACATGCGCCGCACCAGAAACGATTTCTTCCAATGAGTTCACCGCACCCGAGCTTTGACTCACACCAATCTCAACCAAACGACAGCCATCTTCCGTGTAAGTCACGGCCTCTTGAGTGCCCACTTGAATCGCTTGAATGATCTCACCGACCTCTTGTGTTGCCTTTGTTGTGCGTTCAGCCAGAGCGCGTACTTCATCGGCAACCACAGCAAAACCTCTGCCCTGCTCTCCTGCTCGCGCCGCTTCGATTGCCGCATTTAAAGCCAGCAAGTTGGTTTGCTCTGCGACAGAGGTAATCAAGTCTGCCACTTTCATGATTTCTTCATGGCTAGTAATGATCTGGCTGATGGCTTGAGTAGAATCTTCTAGCAGTTCAGAGCTTTTCTCTGCTTGTTGATGAACGTCTTCACTCTTCTCGCGCAGCTCTTCCACAAACTTGCTCGACTCTTCAATCCCTGTGGCCATGTGATGTACTTGTTGGCTCATTTGCTCTGCCGCACTTGCTTGAGATTCACTATTCACGTTGAGTGCATTGACTTGCTCATCCAACTGCGACGATTGCTCATCAAGCGCTTGCGAAACAGATTTCAGCTCTATCGAATTTAAATTAGCTTGCTCCAATACTTCAGCCAGATGCAGTTCGCCTTCTGTTGCTTTTTTGGCGACTTGCTCACTCTCGACTTTTGCTGCTTCGGCATTTTCAATCGCATCATCACGTTGCTTAGCAGTAAATGCCTGAGCGATACAAATCACCACCAGCGGCAATACGGTACCAGACCAAATTTCTAATCGCTGAGAAGCTTCCGATAATACCAGTTGAGGAAACTCAAAACCCGAAACATGCTGATGTGTCATTAAGGCGGAAATGGCAATCACCACGCCACTCCAAGCAATAGCGATAAGACGAGTGCCAGATAAGAAGAAAGCGACAACCAACAAAGGCACCCAATAAGTTTGAGTTGAATCAACCACACCACCACTTTGATAAATGATATTGAGTGCATGCACCGACATCCCGACAAAACCAAGGTTAAGTGATAACGCAGGTTGCTTAAACCATTTGAGACTAGAAGCGGAAAGAAGCTCAAGAGTAATCAGAATGATAGAAGTTAAGATCAAGCTTTCGTGTCCATGCTTGAACCACTTAATTAAGCTATAAATTCCGACCAGAAAAGCGATGAAGGTAAATAAAGAGAGGATGTCAGCTTGACGTTGTTGCGTTCTCGTCCATTGAGGTTGGCGCGGCATAAATACACTGCGCCACAGCGTGGCTGGATTCATGTTCAATCTTCCTTGATTGATTTCTTATTAGACATCCGACCACTATAGTTTTGTAACATTTCCACAACAAATTTATTCCTTAAATCTGTCTGAGGTGTCTCATTTTTAGTAC
>NZ_JAWOTL010000128.1:0-1406 GCF_033338835.1 Vibrio sp. Vb0888 | reverse complement strand
ACATGGCAAGCAAGTGAAAGGACTTCTAACGACAACACATTTAGTGCATAACCACCGCACGCAGTCTTTGTTCTTAATTGAGAAAATCAAATACGCGAGTTCACTCAACGCGCTGGCGGCTTTGAAAGAAGAACGTCAAACCATTTTCCAAGCGTTGGTGGAAAGCGGTGTGAGTGCGGAAATTCAGGGTCGAGTGATGTCGATGATCATGGACGCTTTCACGCGCCGCATCATCCAGCTCAATGAAGAACTGTTGGGCCCACCGCCATGTGATTACGCGTGGTTGGTTGCAGGCTCTCACGCCCGTAACGAAGTGCACATGCTGTCAGACCAAGACAGTGCGATTGTGCTTTCCGATGACGCCACCGAAGAACATAAACTGTACTTCACTCACCTTGCCATGCGGGTGTGTAATGGTTTGGCGGCGTGCGGTTATCCGCTTTGTGACGGCAAGTACATGGCAGCGTCACCAAAGTGGTGTCAGCCAATTCGTCGTTGGAAAGAGTACTATCAGAAATGGGTGGCTAGCCCAGAATACAACAAACTATTGAGCATTAGCGTTTTCCTTGAAGTGCGTGCCATTCACGGCAACCGCGAGTTTGTCGACCAAATCCAGCAACACTTGCATGATTGCATTCAAAAGAGCCCGAGCTTTATTCCGGCTTTGGTGCGCGATGCGATTGACACTCAGCCGCCACTTGGCATTTTCAACAATTTGGTGTTGGAAAAAGGCGGGGAAAACAGCAACACGTTAAACATCAAAAAGTATGCCTTAAATCTGATCATCGATCTGGCGCGTATTTTCAGTCTTGCCGCTGGCGGCTCGTTAACTGGCACAGAAGAGCGTTTTCGCTACGCAGCCCAGCACGGCACATTGTCGAAAGACAGTGTTGAAAACATCATTGGCGCGTATCGCTTTATTACTCAGGTACGTTTCCGTCATCAACTCAATGCGATTCTGGCAGGCACCACACCAGACAACCACATCGCACCCGATGATTTCAGTAGCTTTGAACGCAAGCACTTAAAAGATGCATTTAAGATCATCAGTGAGCTGCAAGATGTCGCGAAACTGAAGTTTGTGAAAGGGGCGTAACCATGATTAAACGTTGGTTTAAGCGGTGGGAAACGCCGCTCTCTCCTGAGCAAAAACGCCAAGCCATTCACGTTGTTGACGATTGGCCAATGGTGCTGAAAGACTATCTTCAACAGCCTTTGGTGGATGACTCAACGACCTTGAAGGATTTGAGTTTTGTTGCGTTGGACTTTGAAACCACAGGCGTGGACGCGCAAGGCGATAAAATCTTATCGATTGGCGTGGTTGACCTAACGCTGGACGGCATTGATATCGCCAGCTCCAAAGAGTGGTACATTTGTCATGGACAATTCATCAAACCAGCAACAGC
>NZ_JAWOTL010000127.1:0-1411 GCF_033338835.1 Vibrio sp. Vb0888 | reverse complement strand
AGCAGGACCATGATCGGGAACGCCATCCATCCCCGTGTCGAGAAGGCAAGCAGGATGTAGCCTGTGCCGTCGGCAATAATTCCGAGCATGAGTGCCCGCCTTTCGCCGAGCCGGGCGGCTACAGGGCCGGTGATCATTGCCTGGGCGAGTGAATGCAGAATGCCAAATGCGGCAAGCGAAATGCCGATCGTGGTCGCGTCCCAGTGAAAGCGATCCTCGCCGAAAATGACCCAAAGCGCGGCCGGCACCTGTCCGACAAGTTGCATGATGAAGAAGACCGCCATCAGGGCGGCGACGACGGTCATGCCCCGGGCCCACCGGAACGAAGCGAGCGGGTTGAGAGCCTCCCGGCGTAACGGCCGGCGTTCGCCTTTGTGCGACTCCGGCAAAAGGAAACAGCCCGTCAGGAAATTGAGGCCGTTCAAGGCTGCCGCGGCGAAGAACGGAGCGTGGGGGGAGAAACCGCCCATCAGCCCACCGAGCACAGGTCCCGCGACCATCCCGAACCCGAAACAGGCGCTCATGAAGCCGAAGTGCCGCGCGCGCTCATCGCCATCAGTGATATCGGCAATATAAGCGCCGGCTACCGCCCCAGTCGCCCCGGTGATGCCGGCCACGATCCGCCCGATATAGAGAACCCAAAGGAAAGGCGCCGTCGCCATGATGGCGTAGTCGACAGCAGCGCCGGCCAGCGAGACGAGCAAGACCGGCCGCCGCCCGAAACGATCCGACAGCGCGCCCAGCACAGGTGCGCAGGCAAATTGCATCAACGCATACAGCGCCAGCAGAATGCCATAGTGGGCGGTGACGTCGTTCGAGTGAACCAGATCGCGCAGGAGGCCCGGCAGCACCGGCATAATCAGGCCGATGCCGACAGCGTCGAGCGCGACAGTGCTCAGAATTACGATCAGGGGTCTGTTGGGTTTCACGTCTGGCCTCCGGACCAGCCTCCGCTGGTCCGATTGAACGCGCGGATTCTTTATCACTGATAAGTTGGTGGACATATTATGTTTATCAGTGATAAAGTGTCAAGCATGACAAAGTTGCAGCCGAATACAGTGATCCGTGCCGCCCTGGACCTGTTGAACGAGGTCGGCGTAGACGGTCTGACGACACGCAAACTGGCGGAACGGTTGGGGGTTCAGCAGCCGGCGCTTTACTGGCACTTCAGGAACAAGCGGGCGCTGCTCGACGCACTGGCCGAAGCCATGCTGGCGGAGAATCATACGCATTCGGTGCCGAGAGCCGACGACGACTGGCGCTCATTCCTGAAGGGCAATGCATGCAGTTTTCGACGGGCGTTGCTCGCTTATCGCGATGGCGCGCGTATTCATGCCGGGACGCGGCCAGCCGCGCCGCAGATGGAAAAAGCCGACGCGCAGCTTCGCTTCCTTTGCGATGCTGGCTTTTC
>NZ_JAWOTL010000126.1:0-1418 GCF_033338835.1 Vibrio sp. Vb0888 | reverse complement strand
ACCTCGGTTAAGAAATCCGCACGTTCAAATTTCTGATGAAAAAAATGCGATAGATCGAACCTTACGGTTAGAAATTAGCGCAACTTGTTTGATTGATAATGATATCCACGAGTTGAAATTCAATTCGGAAGTCGAGCCTGTGAACTTAGGAATGAAGTTGAGTCGAGCGAAATGAGTGAAGAGTTTCTAAAATACTACAATCGTGAATTGGCCTATCTGCGACACAAAGGACAAGAGTTTGGCGAGCAATATCCTAAAATTGCGGCTAGGTTACGTATCAGCGAAGAACAAGTTGAAGACCCACATGTTGAACGTCTGTTGGAAGGTTGTGCTTTTTTAACCGCTCGGATAAGACAAAGTCTGGATAACAGTTACCCACAGTTTACGGAATCACTGATGGGACAGCTATATCCGGACTTTCATGCGCCAATTCCTTCGATGTCAGTAATCAAATTGAACTGTTCAGAGTCAACCACTAGTTCATTTGCTATTCCTGTGGGTGAAAGAGTCGAAGTTAGTGCCCCTGGATATCAAGATTGCCAGTTTCGAACCGGTTACCCGACAACAATGTATCCACTCGATATTATCTCTGGTTCATTTGAGAACGCGCCTTTCAAGCCTACTGGCTCTAAGTGGGAGCACAATGCGCACTCTGTACTAAGGTGTCAGCTGAGTGCTCATGATTCAGAGTCATCTATCAATTCCATGGGTATCGATTGTTTGCGTTTGTACTTAAATGGACAGACGCAATTAACACTCAAGCTATATCAAATGTTATTCCAAAGTTTGATTGGTCTTTCAATCGTGTTGGATGGTAAAGAAATCATGCCTCTAACTAAGAGGCATCTTCAATCGGTTGGTTTTGGGGACGAGGAACAAGTCGTCCCTTACAGTAAGAGAAGTTTTTCGGGATCTCGTTTATTGGTCGAGTACCTTCATTTCCCAGAAAAATTCATGTTCTTTGACTTGATTGAGCTCGGCTTAGATAAGTTAGAGATTCAAGGGCAGGTCGAGATTTGCTTTTACTTCGATACAAGCGATGACTGGCTACCAAAGCAAGTAGACGAGGAAAGTGTCATGGTTGGCTGTGTTCCCATTGTAAATCTGTTCAAATCAACCATGGAACCTAAACGTCTCCTTCCAACAGAGTACGAGTATCAATTATCTCCTCAGTACCAAGATGCAGAGAGTAATGAAGTTGTCTCGATTTCTGATGTTACCTTGAGAAACTGGAACAAAACTTACGAGCACTTACCCTGCTACCATTCAGGAGAGCACACGCACTACATGAGCGCGAGTGAAGTGTATTGGTTAATGAGACGAGAGGATAAAAACTGGGCCGGTGGCTACGATGAGCCTGGTCGAGAGACTTATGTTTCTTTTGTTGATAAGCAATACCAGTTGTTCAGCCCTGAAAG
>NZ_JAWOTL010000125.1:0-1424 GCF_033338835.1 Vibrio sp. Vb0888 | reverse complement strand
GATCGACTACGCGAAGGCGTGAATAGCATCGCGGTCAAAATTATCCTTGGACTTATCATCCTGTCTTTCGTATTTGCCGGTGTAGGTAGCTACCTAGTGAATGGCAGCAACAATTCAGCAGCGAAAGTAGGTAACACCGAGATTCCTCGTGGTGAGTTCGAGATGGCTTACCAAAATGAGCGCAATCGCATGCAAGCTCAATTGGGTGACTACTTCTCTCAAATGTTGGCTGACCCTGCATACGTTGAATCTTTCCGCAAATCAGTGCTTGATCGTATGATTAATGACGTATTGCTTGACCAACAAGCTGAAGCACTTGGCTTACGAATCAGCGATGCTCAAGTTCGTAGCATGATTCTTGAAATGCCTCAGTTCCAATCTAACGGTCAGTTTGATCAAGAAATTTACCAAGCATCGCTACGTCGTGCAGGTTTCTCTCCTGATTCTTTTGCTGAGTACATGCGTCGTGAATTGGTGCGTGAGCAGCTTCTAACAGCGCTTCAAAGCAGTGAGTTTACTCTTCCAGGCGAAGTTCAATCTCAGGGTAAACTGTTTACCCAAACACGCGACATCCGCACTGTAACCATCGATTTGGCAGAGTTTGCGAAGAAAGTTGAGTTAACTGACGAAGAAATTCAAGCTTACTACAAAGCAAACCCAGATAACTTCACTCGTCCAGAGCAAGTGAAAGTGTCTTACGTTGAGTTGTCTGCTGAAGCACTTAAGAAGCAGATTCAAGTAACAGATGAAGACGTTAAGAAATACTACGACGAGCATCTAGACAAATACTCTTCAGAAGAGCAACGCCGAGTGGCGCACATTCTTGTTGAAGGTGATGATGAAGCAAAAGCACAAGCTATCTTAGATGAATTGAACGAAGGTGCAGATTTTGCTGCGGTAGCGCAAGAGAAATCTGATGATTTCGGTAGTGCTGAAAACGGCGGTGACTTAGGTTGGATCGAACGTGATGTTATGGATCCTGCTTTTGAAGAAGCTGCGTTTGCACTTAAGAACCCAGGTGACATGTCTGGTCTAGTAAAATCTGACTTTGGCTACCACATTATCAAGCTAGAAGAGCTGAAAGATGCTGTTGCAAAACCATTTGATGAAGTGGCTGCTGAGATTAAGCAAGAGCTAGTAGACCAAAAAGCGGTGGATCAATTCTACGAGCTTCAAAACGAGCTTGAGCGTGTTGCTTTTGAGTACCCTGATTCACTAGATGATGCTTCTAAAGCTATTAACCAAGAAGTGAAGACAACAGACTTCATCTCTCAAGTTGATGCACCTGAGGTTCTACGTAACCAAGCCGTTATGCAAGCACTACTGAGCCCAGAAGTGAAAGAAGACGGTCTGAACTCTGAAGCGATTGAAGTTGCGCCTGAGCACATTATTGTTGTTCGTGTTGAAGATTCTCGTGACGAAAC
>NZ_JAWOTL010000124.1:0-1425 GCF_033338835.1 Vibrio sp. Vb0888 | reverse complement strand
ATGCCGAGTCCACTTGGGGGTCATACTACGAACATCAACCGCGTGTGTTAGCAGGCAATTTGCAAAAAGGACTAGAGCGTCTTCGATTAGTCCAAGAAAGAAAACGCAAACAAGCCTAGATAGAAAAATAAACGTCGTTAAAACCGCAAACACAACCAGAACAACTTGGTTAAACACAACGCCAGAATATAGGTGATGTATGAATATTCTCCTCGATGCCATTACAAAATGGGCAAAAACGACACCAGATCGAGTAGCACTTGTCGGCTACGAAGCGAATCAAACGGTTGAACTGACTTACTCTGAATTGTTAAACAAGATCGAACTCGTTGCCGCCGAGCTTATTGCACAGAACATCAAAGCACTCGCGCTACGCGCAGAAAACAGCATCGATTGGGCCATTGTTGATTTGGCGGCGATGACGGCAGACATAGTCGTCGTACCTATTCCGACTTTTTTCTCTGATGCACAAGTTGAACACACATTAGAGCAATCAGGCGTCGATGCTTTAGTCGGCGATTGGCAAGCATGGTTGGCTTCTCATCCTAAGCAAAGCTTTAACCAGCAAGACCATTTGTTTTCCATTGCAAATTTGCCTTTGCTGCGTCGTAACCAGTTGGGAGATGAAGATACACAGGCAGCTTATCTACCAGAAACCGGAAAAATCACATTTACGTCGGGCTCGACTGGTCAGCCTAAAGGCGTCTGTTTAAGCAATGATCATTTGTGTTTGGTGGCGAAATCGCTCGCCGACGCAGTAAACGGCACGGCGCACTCGCACTTAGTGCTGCTTCCGTTATCGACACTTCTCGAGAACATAACCGGCGTTTATGTTCCACTCATGTTGGGCGTGACGTCATCTATTTTACCCGGAGCGCAAACTGGCTTACTCGGTTCAAGCCAATTCGAACCGCGTCTGTTTGCACAAGCATTAGCGACCATCAAACCAGAAAGCTTAGTGCTAACACCGGCTTTATTGCTTGCGCTCATTCAGATCGCGAAACAGCAGCCCTCTCTTGTGGATTCTCTAAAATTTGTTGCCGTTGGCGGCGCAAGAGTGTCGTCGCAACTGATTAACACCGCGCATGCGCTGAACATCCCTGCGTTTGAAGGTTATGGCTTGTCTGAATGTGGCTCTGTTGTTTGTTTGAATACACCAGGCGCATTTAAAGCAGGAACGTGTGGCAAACCACTTCCGCACATTCAGATTCGTATCGCGGAAGATGGTGAACTGCTCGTCAAAGGCAACGCTGCTCTTGGTTATTTGAATGAGCCGTTTACTCAAGAATGGTTAGCAACTGGCGACTTAGCCCAAATTGACGCGCAAGGTTTTGTCACTCTCTCAGGACGCAAGAAGAACCTTATCGTCACCGCATACGGCAGAAATGTCTCACCGGAATGGATTGAATCAGAAGCGTTGGCGTT
>NZ_JAWOTL010000123.1:0-1432 GCF_033338835.1 Vibrio sp. Vb0888 | reverse complement strand
AAGCTACCCACCATGGTCTCAACACCAATATTCGCAGCGAGTGCCAACATAAACGCCATCGTTGCGACACCACGATAGCTCATACTTGCCGCCGCATCAGCAAAGAACCAACGCACACGAACCCAGCGTAACGTGTATGAGAAGCTTTGGAACATGTGCCACATCAAAAATGGCATGAATAGAGCCACACTCACCAACATCAATGCGATAATGGCAAAACCCGTCTCTTGCGTTTTAGGTGCTTGGTAAACCGCAACCGCGGCTACACAGAAAGCACATGCCGCCAATGCTTGCCAAGAAAACTCTCTTCCTGCAAAGCGCATTAACGATAAACGCGAAGACAAGCGAATTGGTTGCGATTTCAACAATCGAATCAGTGGCCACAAACAGGAAATCAGAGCGCCCATTGCCGACATAATCAAACTGTATAAACTCGACTGCCACGACCAACCGATAGTAAGGCCAACGTTGGCGTCATATAGATCGCTCAAACTGGAAGATACTGCAGGGATCAACTCGTTCGCCAACATGAGTCCAAAGAAGTTACCGCAAGCCCAAGCGACCAAAACGAGTATCGAGCGCTCCAGTAATAGCGCTTGCGCCCATTGGGTTCCATTCACACCGGTTTGACGCAAAATGCCGACTAATCTCTGACGCTGAATAAAAGATAGTGACATCGCTTGATAGAAGATAAAAAGTCCAACCAAAAATGACAACATCCCCATCGCGGTTAGGTTCATGTGGAATGCTTTGGTCAAAGATTCAAGCTCAGTACGAGTGTTTCGAACCAAAGTCATGCCATTTGGCAGTATGTTTTTTAATGCGATCAGTTTTTCTTCTGGCATCTCGCCACATGAAATCGCTGAAAGGCCCGAGCTTCGCTTCAACATTCTTAATAAAGAAATGTCGGTAACTAAACGTGTACCTGATAAGAGCTTGTTTTGATCCACTTGGACAGGGCCAAGACGACTGCCGTCATTCAACTCGATAAAGTCACCGTCTTGCCAGTTCATGTAAGACGCCAAATCTTGACTGATCAAGATCGGATACGGCGGCTTCATCAAGGAAAGAACAGGCATCTCATTAAGTGACTTGCCGTGCTGAAGAGGGGTCATTGCGACAGGATCGATGCCAACGAGCATCAAGTTCATGTCCGTTTTGGCATCCAGATGAAGGACGTCAAAAGGCGCACATTGGTTGAAACCAGCGCGGCGCAACTGAATGTAAAACCCTTGAGGAATTTTATTTGCAGAATGTTTGGTACGAATTCGGTAAGGAAGTGGGTTTGAGAAAAGCTTCTCACCTGTTTCGTAACTCTGCTTCGCATGTTGGTTGATAGAAGTAACACCAACGAGAAGCGAAACACCAAGCGTTAAGCCTAACCAGACGAGAATAATTTGCAGTGGGTAACGGCGGTAATGACCGAGTAGTG
>NZ_JAWOTL010000122.1:0-1439 GCF_033338835.1 Vibrio sp. Vb0888 | reverse complement strand
AGATGCTATCGGCCAGGCGTTTAGGTAACTTATTGACCAACTTTTGGTCGACTTTCCCGACTAAAAGGACACCCGTAATCTTTTGCGTTTCAACATCAATTTCGCTGTTGTAGCAATTGGTTAGCGTAATGCCGAGTTTGTCGCACTGAGTTTCAATCCCATGACGAATCGACAAGTAGTACGGATCGTTCACTTCTGCTTCTTGTTTGTAATTGTACAAGGCCAAAAAGTGATGTTTTTGCTTGGCTTCTTTGGTGGCTTTCTTCGAGCTGCTGGTGCGGTACTCCAGCTTTTCTGCGATTTCTAAAATGCGGCGTTTGGTTTCTTCTTTAACGCTCAACGTCGGATCGTCATTCAAAACTCGCGATACGGTTGCAAGTGAGACGCCCGCTTCAGTGGCGATATCTTTTAGTGTTGCCATGTACATTTCCCGTTGGCATTGCTCACAGTCCAAGTGAGAACTCAATAATCTGGCTATTGTAAACAGCTACTTAGGGATGCACAAACTTTTAGTAAAATCGTGCGATCCACGAAAGAGAGCGGTATCTGCTCGACTCATCTTCACTGCTCATCATCCTTCTGGTTTAATTTAACTAAAGTCAGCATCTAAAATAAGGCTTTTTTGTAATTTTGTGGAAACGTTTACACAATTTGAATTCGATCACGGATCTGGATCGAGATTGGTTGCTAGACTTTTAGCCAGTTAAGAAATGGGCGTACCGATTCGATGCAATGGCGATTGGCTTTTAGCGCATCAGAGTGAGGTATGAACAGAAAGCAGCAAACGTGGAGAAGTAAAAGTGAAAGTTCTTGTCACAGGCGGTATGGGATACATCGGTAGTCACACTTGCGTTCAGATGATTGAAGCGGGAATGGAACCTATCATCGTTGATAACTTGTGTAACGCCAAACTGGAAGTGTTAAACCGTATTGAAGCGCTGACTGGCAAACAGCCTGCGTTCCACCAAGGTGACATCCGTGACGAAGCCTTTTTGGATACGGTATTCGCGCAGCACGACATCCAAGCCGTGATCCACTTTGCTGGCCTCAAAGCGGTTGGCGAATCGGTGGCAAAACCACTTGAGTACTACGACAACAACGTCAATGGCTCATTGGTGTTAGCGCACAGCATGCGCAAAGCGGGCGTGAAAAGCATCGTATTCAGTTCATCGGCAACGGTTTACGGTGACCCAGAAATAGTGCCGATTACGGAAGATTCACCAACAGGCGCAACCACCAACCCATACGGACGCAGCAAATATATGGTGGAGCAGTGCTTAAGCGATCTGTTCCATGCTGAAAACGATTGGAGCATCACCTTACTGCGTTACTTCAACCCTGTTGGCGCGCACCCATCGGGCTGCATGGGGGAAGACCCACAAGTCATTCCCAATAACCTGATGCCATTTATCGCCCAAGTCGCTGTTGGTCGCCGAGAA
>NZ_JAWOTL010000121.1:0-1439 GCF_033338835.1 Vibrio sp. Vb0888 | reverse complement strand
TTAATAGCGAAACAATAATGACTTTTTCTTTTTTGCTGCGGATACTTACATGGATTCTGTTTTACATCAGTTGCAATTCTCTTTGTCGATCACCGGCCCCATCTGCTTAATGTTGGTGCTTGGCGTTATCTTTAAACGGTTTGGTCTCATCAACGATAACTTTATTGAAATAGGCTCTAAGCTGGTTTTTAAGGTCACGCTGCCAGCCATGTTGTTTGTCAGTATTGTGGCTTCTGAGCATGATTTTTCTGCCGCCAGTGGTTTCATCAACTACGGCGTAGTCGCGAGCATTCTGTTTTTTATTTTCACCTACATGTCCGTTTCTGTTCTGTTTAAGTCTTCTCCCGATCAGGGCGTGTTGATTCAAGGTGGATTTCGCGCCAACACTGGCATTATCGGCATTGCATACGTTGCGAATGCTTATGGTTCACAGGGTGTCGCATTAGCTGCTCTTTATGTCGCCATCACCACATTTATCTACAACGTTCAAGCGGTGATCTGCCTATCACCCAAAGGCGCTACGTCTGCCTCTCAAGCAGCAAAAATGATGGGAAGAACACTGACGAAGAACCCGCTTATCATCTCCATCGTTTTAGGTATGCTTTTCTACTTGTTGTCGATTCCGGTTCCAAATGTAGTCATTGATGCGGGTAACTATCTGTCGAAAATGACGTTGCCGCTCGCATTGTTATGTACAGGCGGGTCGTTGGATTTTAGTTTGATGAGAAAGGAAAAAGGCCCGTCTTGGTTTGCAAGCAGTTACAAGTTGATTGTCGCCCCAGTGTTGATCACGTTAGGCGCGTATTTTGTTGGTTTTCGAGGTATTGAATTGGGGATTTTATTCTTCATGAACGCCTCACCCGTTGCGGCAGCGAGTTACGTCATGGCCCGCTCAATGGGAGGAAACGCGGTACTGGCAGCCAACATTATTGCTTTGACAACCGTGCTTTCAACCGTCACCTGCACGTTCGGTATTGTGGTTCTAAAATCGTACGGTTTGATCTGAAAAATGAAATAAAAAAGCCTCAGAATATAGCTGAGGCTTTACAAAAAGGCTTAGATTTAACGCAGAGAAAACGCTTACGAATGATTGGCTAATGTCATTTTCCTTACCAAACGAAAAAACTCTGCCGACTCATCTTCTGATAAACAAGAGAAGAACTCGCGCTGTAAGTTCCTCATTATTTGATGAACTTTCTTAATCGTTACTTCACCTTCTTTCGTCAAACTGAGCATTTTCAGTCTTTTATTCGCCTCACTCTTCGAAACGCACACAAAACCACGTTTTTCCAAGTTATCGACCATGCGCTTTGCAACGCTTCGTTCGGTCAAAACGGCATCGGCTAACGCTTGTTGACTCATGGGCTGAAACTCTTCTAACGCTGCCAACGCACTGGCCATCTCTAAGGTCATCTGATTTTGACGACATAACTCTGCCT
>NZ_JAWOTL010000120.1:0-1442 GCF_033338835.1 Vibrio sp. Vb0888 | reverse complement strand
ACCCAACAAGCAAGCCAAGTACCATACCACCAGCTGCAAACCCAGAAGCTAAAAGGGCTGAAATGGTTAGAATACGGTTTTCGTTTTTGCTTGTCCTGTCACACATAAAAGATGCCTTTTGGTTTTAATACCTTACTATTCTTCTCTTCTGAGGCATTTTAGGCAACTACAAACTGAGTGGAAATTAAACGAGAAAGCGACCGTTTTATTATTTTTATTTAAATACAATGACTTAATGCAACTTTGCGGTGTCAAATATATTGACGGTCACTGCCTTTTATTTAGAAGTCAAATAAATATTCGCTTAATTTATCTGCTAACCAAGTCATCGCTGGGTGTTCAATCTGACCGTTTGGGGCAAACATACAGTAGTCTTCTTGAGTCAAACCGTAAGTGTGTTTGATGACGGCAAGTTTTTGTTGGCGCAAGTAGTGGCGAATAAGCGGCTCTGGCAATACACCCCATGCGTCTTCTTCCAAAATGGTGTTGAGCATGTAATCGAAACTTGAGAAGCCAATGTATCGAGTCGAGAACGGCTGTAAGCCTGGGTTGTCTTTCTCGTTGAGGTAAACCATCAAAGCCTGCATTTGGCTGCGTAGATCTTCATCGGATACGCGACGCATCTTACTTAAGCGATGATCAACGCTACACACAGACATCATTCGGATTTTCCCCAGCGGTTTGTAAACAATGTGCGGGTCATCGATGCGTTCATAGTCGACACCGAATGCAAAATCGACTTGATGAGTACTGACTAAGTTAGCCAAGTCACCACTAGAGGCCAAGATGAGGTTAAACGTTGTAGAAGGGAATCGATTGTTGAGTCGGTGAGACAGTTCTTGCCACAAATCGTCTGGCAGTGAGTCATCACGCGCCACCCAGACTTCGGCGTTGAAGCCTTCGGATATTTGCGCGCATGTTTTTCTGATTCGTTGAGCTGTGACCAACAAATACTCGCAATCTTTGTAAATTGCTTTTCCCGCTTCCGAAAGCGTCAGTTGGTTTCCTGTTCTTGTGAACAACTCAACATCGAGCTCTTTTTCTAATGCCTTGATCGACATGCTGAGTTTGGTGCGGTTACAGTCTAACTGCCGCGCAGCTTCGGAGACTGAGCCACACTCTGCGATAGTGCAGAAAGCTTCTACCTGAGTTAAGTTCATGATTTGACACAACCAATTAAGAATTTGCAATAAAGTAGGGCACGATAGAGATGTGCTCCCAAAGCTGTGAAAGATTATCGAAAAAAATAGTAATTCGCCAGATAAGTCTATGGTCTTTTAGCGGTTTTGCGGTACCCTATAGCCTAATAATTTCAAAATGCGCCAACTGCATTTTGATGTCACATAGTGATATGTGGGCTATAAGAAGTGAACATGGAGGCCACGATGGCACAAGATTGGGACGGCTTAGCAAAAAACTGGGAATCAAATCCAGCAACAGAG
>NZ_JAWOTL010000119.1:0-1443 GCF_033338835.1 Vibrio sp. Vb0888 | reverse complement strand
CTTCTGGTGGTTATATTTCGTTGGCTGAGCGAGACCGGCGTTGGCACGAATATCGCGAGTTGCTAAAACTAAGACTGCCGATGAGCGACGAGCGCTATGAGCATGTGACAGCGTTAAAAGCACGAACGATGGCGGTTTTGGAAAGGTACAGACAATATGACAAAGTTATTGTCGTCAGTCATTTCAATGTTTTTGAAGCTTTGCAAGGTTATCAGGAACAAGGGTTGGCTTGCGGAGATTCTAAAATCTTTCGTCTGTGATCGATTTTCAATCTTATAGAGTAAAATCAATGAGTAATCGCTATTGGAGTTAAAAATGAAATCTATAAAAGCATGGATGTTGTTATGTTTGATCGCGATGTTTGGTTGTACGTCAAAACCAGATGATGTTGAGCCTGTAAACAACTTTGCACTCCAACCATACCTCGGTAAATGGTATGAAATAGCTCGACTGGATCATTCCTTTGAGCGCGGCCTCTCTAACGTTACGGCTGAATACGAATTGCGTGAAGACGGTGGTGTCACGGTTATCAACCGTGGTTATTCGCAAGAAAATAAAAAGTGGACACAAGCCGAAGGCCAAGCGTATTTCGTTGGAGATGAAAACATCGGCCATTTTAAAGTTTCATTTTTTGGTCCGTTCTATTCCTCGTACATTGTGTTCGAGCTAGGAGAAAACTATGAGTATGCCTTTGTCTCAGGTTTTAACCATGATTACTTGTGGCTACTTTCTCGGAAACCAAATGTCGATAAGGCGACGGTGGAGCGATTTAAGCGAGTCGCCAAAGAGAAAGGCTTTACGCTAGATGAGTTGATCCTGGTCGATCAAAAACATTAAATGGTCCAACTGCTGACCTTACAGTAAGGTTCGATGCTTCATAAAGCTCAGTGGTGTTTGTCCCGTTTGTTTTTTAAAAAACGCAATGAATGCGCTGTCTGATGAAAACTCTAAGCAATGGGCAACATCACTGACTTGCCTCTCCTCACACAACAGCTCTATTGCCTTTAACAATCGCCATTGCTGGCGCCAATCTTGATAAGACATGCCTGTTTCTGACTTAAACAGTCTTGTAATTGTCTTACCGCTTGCCCCGATTGTTTTCGATAAATGGTTGAGATCAGGAGCAATGAATCCGTCTTTTGTCATCGCGTTTCGAAATGAAGCCAAACGACGATCCGATGGCAATGGTAAAGTGAGCTCTAATTGCTTCGCTTGATAAAACTCTTCCCAAAACAATATGGTTGTCGCATTTGTTTTGGTTTGCTCTATGTCCCACTCCCACAAAGCCATTTTATTGATCATTGCTTTTAGGAGATCGTTAACTTCAATCATTACGATGCTTTTCGGGCAAGAAAACTTGTCACAATCGAAATAAACAGAACGATACGCCACAACATTCGTCATTACGGCGCGATGTGGAGTATGAGGTGGGATCCACACTGC
>NZ_JAWOTL010000118.1:0-1444 GCF_033338835.1 Vibrio sp. Vb0888 | reverse complement strand
CAAAGTGCTGCGATCGGACCACCAATTGCTTGCTCAAATAATGTCTCTTGAGTATAAGTCAAAGGTGAATGGTTAGTAGCCATTAGTCGATTACCTGAAGATACATTGTAGACGCGATGTATCATCGAAGAATTAGTGAGGAAATGCAATGGATACCCACGTTTGGTTGGCCTATGTGGTAACTGCAATCGTTTTTAGTTTGGCTCCGGGTTCAGGCACGGTTAACTCAATCAGCAATGGCTTGAGTTACGGCACGCGTAAATCGCTTGGCGCGATTGTTGGTCTGCAAATCGGACTCGCGATTCACATCGCCTTGGTTGGCGCTGGCATCGGTGCGCTGGTGGCGCAATCGGCAACTGCGTTTACTATCATTAAATGGGTAGGCGCGGCTTACCTTGTATGGTTGGGTATTCAGAAATGGCGTGATACTTCAGGCTTGATTGCCAATGAGAGTCACAAAGAGATGTCAGGTAGCGCATTATTGTATAAAGCCGTTTTAATTAACCTGACTAACCCTAAATCGATCGTCTTTTTGGTGGCGTTGTTCCCACAGTTTATCGACCCTGCAAAAGACCAACTGACGCAATTGTTGGCGCTAGGGGTGACGACAGTGGTAATTGATGCGTGCGTAATGTTGGGTTACACCGCGTTAGCGGCGCAGATGGGACGCTTTATCCGTTCAGACAAGATCATGGGTAAAATTAACAAAGTATTCGGTTCAATGTTTATGGGTTGTGGCGCATTATTAGCGGCTGCAAAATCCTAAGCCATTTATAGGTAGTTCTATCGCATGAATACAACGTATGTCGCTCGTCAGCCGATTTTTAACCGTAAAAGACAGACGCTGGGTTATGAATTGTTATTTAGAGATGGAGAAAGCAACGCCTATCCCGCTCATATCGAATCAAACCGAGCGACATACCGATTAATCGTCGAGAACTTTCTATCACTGGGTACTAACCCAGTGATTGCGTCTTCGCGATGCTTCATCAACTTTCCTCATCAGAGCTTGGTACGCCGTTTGCCTCGCAGCTTGCCAAAAAACAAAATCGTCGTAGAAGTCTTAGAGACTTGCCAACCTACCGATGATCTTCTCGATGCAATTCGCGAGTTATATCGAGAAGGTTATTTGATCGCGCTGGATGATTTCACCTTAACGCCGGAGTGGCGTCGCTTCTTACCTTATGTGCACATCGTTAAACTCGATATCATGGCGATGGGGCTAGAAAAAGCGTGTGAACTGGTTAAAACCCACCTCGCCAAGCGCGTCAAATATCACTTTTTAGCGGAACGCGTCGAAACCGCAGAAGAGTTTGAGCAAGCCAAAGCGGCGGGTTTTAAATTCTTTCAAGGCTACTTTTTTAGCAAGCCATTGGTGTCACAAACCAAATACGTCAGTCCGGAGCAGGTGTTAGCGTTACAACTGTTTCGGGAAGTCTGCGCG